>JAGBTH010000029.1 GCA_017631385.1 Kiritimatiellia bacterium | reverse complement strand
TCATGCCATCGCCAGGAGCATTAACCAATTTCAGGTTCTGGAGGTCATAAGTAGCAGTGTCGGCGCCAACATCAACAAACGTAGGAATAATGAAGTTGTAGCCAGTTTCCGCAAGCATTGACTGCGTGGAATATCCAACAATATTCCTGTGCAGAAAATGGCAGTAAAACAACCCTCTTATCACCACCTCAAAGTGCAGAAGATGTGCAGTAAAGTGTGGAATGTGTGGTAAACTCATATTTTCAAAATCAACACTAAAGGAGGAAATATGGCACGAGAAAAAGGTATGGGTAACCTACAACAAGAGAAAAGCGGTCGTTGGACTATGAGAGTCTGCATAAACGGTAAACGCTTCTCTCGATCAACCCGAACAAGAGATAAGGCTAAGGCAGAGAGGTTTTTGCAAAAGTTCTTAGCTCCGTTTGGCTTGGGGGAGCGCCGCTTACCCTTAGCGGAGGTATGGCTTGAGTATATTAAGTCGCCTAACCGCAACGAACTCGCTCCCTCTACAATGACAGCAAAGCGTGTTGTTTGGATGCACTTTGCTAAGTGGATGGAGGAGAATCATCTTGAAGTAAATGACTTAGCAGGAATTACTCATGACGCTATAGCGGAGTATCTCGCGTGTCTTCGCGTCGATCATTGCGCGTCAACATATAATAATCGCGTATGTGTATTACGTGAGATTTTCCATATCCTCGCGCAGAAAGCCGGCATCGACGAAGATCCGTGGGAAGGCGTTAAGCTTCGCCCTGATGATTCTCATAGCCGTAGAGAGTTGACTGTAGAGGAATTAAAGCGTCTTATGCTATGCGCAGAACTAAAGGGTAAAGAGTGGAAGACTCTCTTTACTATCGGAGTTTATACCGGGCTTCGTCTTGGGGACTGTTGCCGCCTTGAATGGAGAAGCGTTAATATGCTATCAGGGATTATCCAGCTTATCCCAAGAAAGACTAAGCGCCATAGTCACGGTAGGCCAATAACGATTCCTTTGCATCCAGCCTTACGGGAAATACTCTCTGAGATTCCAGAGGCTGAAAGGGGAGTTTTTGTTATTCCCGAAATAGCTAATGATTATACTGGCGCTCGATGGAAAATAAGTCAGGGGATAGCTCAGATATTCGATTCAGCTAATATTACAACCTCGATACTACTTGAGGGGCGTAGCAGAAAAACACCAGAGGCAACATTTCACTCACTCCGCCATACATTCGTTTCACTCGCTGCAAATGCAGGAGTTCCGCTACACATCGTACAATCTATCGTCGGTCATGAGTCTACAGCGATGACGCGGCATTATTACCACGAAAACGTAGATTCGCTTAGAATGGCAGTGAATGCGATACCTAATCTTTAACCTCTGTCAAACACTTTCTCCCTATTATTTTCAACTCACAAAGAGACACCAAGAGAAGCCAAAGGAACTTAAAAAGACATTAAAAGAAACTTGTAAAAAACCTATGAGATAATAGTGCCGCTGACGCGGCTTGCGCCTTTGGCGCAGGGATGAGGTATGAGGGATGAGAGGGGAGTTTTGGAAGGTATGAGGTATGGGGGATGAGAAAAGCCGTGAGAGCAAAACGCGAATTTATAAAATCATAGGAGGAATAAACATGAAAAACGAAAGTGTCCTTAAGAGTAACAAGATGGTGCGTAAGCATCTTCTCTCATCCCTCTTTACTCATCCCTCATCCCTCTAAAGCCATGGGTAAAGGTTCAAGTAGCAGAGTCGCAACAGCGGCACCAGAGCCGTCTGTAACTCCGGCTATTGCAAAATCCATAGCGGCAGATAACGAGAGCGCACAGCTTCTTCAAGCCCAGGAGCGAGAGCGTCTGAGAGGGATAAGTCAGACTTATCGCCGATATTCAAGCGCGTCACAGAATTCTGGTAACTCGACGCTTGGGGGAAGATAAGGGATGAGGGATGAGGTATGAGGGATGAGAGGGGAGCGGCTACGCCGCAGGGAAGAAGTATGAGAAAAGAGGTATGAGGGATGAGATATGAGGTATGAGAGGAGAGTTAAGATGATAATTTATGAATCATTGAGTTTAACATTCGACGGATTGAGTCAGCGAGTGATTCAATCTCTGAAATGTCATCAATGTAGCCTTGTCTTCTGGCTATCTCGACTTGCGTCATTGTTTCGTACAATGAGCCTCTCGCGATTGAAAGGAATCGTGCGTAGTCCTGTCTTGTACCGCGTCCATTCCCTTCGGCAATGTTTGAGGGTATCGAAACTGCTGCTCGTGAGAGTTGGTCACATAGTCGGTAGTTTTCTGTCTTTGGGAAAGTCTTTATCAATTTGTAGATTATGTCTACAAGATCCATTGACTGCTGCCAAACTATCAACTCTTTGTACATTGCATCTGTTTTCATTTCATTATTATATCAAATTCTTCTCTCATCCCTCATCCCTCTTTCCTCATCCCTTTATCTTCTCTCATCCCTCATCCCCCATCCCTCATCCCTAAGATAACCGCCAAACAGCCGTATGAGAGATTATAAGATAATATTAGACCACAGCTCGAAAACAGCTAAAAGGCTGTTTGCGCGGTTAGCGCCTCTTCGCGAAGATATGCTCGCTGTAGCGACGGAGTTTTATCCGCTCGGCAAGGCGGGATGGGAGAAGGGGGTAGAGTCTCTCGCTGATAAAGGGTATCACGATGATGATCATCGGGTATTAACGACTCTACCTATTATGACCGCGAGAAAAGCGGCGGCGGGAATGCTTCAGAACTTAACGAGCAAAGGCCAACCTTGGTTTTATCTTTCAGTACCTAAGGTTCTAAGGGATGGTATATCGCGTGAGCGTAAGCTCGCATTAGAGAAGCTTACCGAGGGCGCGAGATATTTAATGGCGCGTTCAAACGTCTATAGCGCCATTTACCGTCTCTTTATGCACTATCTCGTAAACGGCTTCGGGTGTATGCTCATAGCGGCAGCCGAGGAAGATTCAGGAGAGATTATTGAGGCGTATACCTTGCGCCCTGGCACATACGCGCTCGATATAGGTAAGAGCGGCAGAGTATGCAGCGTAGCTCGAAAGTTCGCTTGGAAGCCCTTAGATATTATAAAAGAATTTGGAGTCGATAATACTCCTAAATGGATTCGAGAAGCAGCAAAAGCTGGTAGTGAGAAGCATATTGTAGTATGGAATCTCATTGAGCCTAATACCGTCGGTAAAGAGCGTGAATTTGATGTAGTATCTTCGGCTTGCGAATTATCCGATGAATGTCTCTGGCGCTCGATATATTGGGTGGACGGAGGATCAAAGAATGAGAATGATTCTCATAGGGGAGTTCTCGCAGTAGACGGGTATGATGTAAATCCCATTATCGCTCCTCGCCTTGATTGCGAATATGGCGATGTATATGGTCGCGGCTTAGGTCTCGACGGCTTGGATCTCGCGCGTGGTTTGCAGTCGTTCAGGTATGATGAATATAAGATTTCAGGCGATAAGGCACAGCCCGCTCTTATAGTTTCAAGTGAATTTAAGGAAGACGGTATTGGTATCGGTAGAGGCGATATAAACTATACCCGCATGGGCGAGCAGCGCCAGGGCTTTGTTGTGCCGGTATTGCCCAATCCTCCCTCAATGGAAGATACGAGAAACTGCGAGATAATCGCTAAGGCAGAACTTGAGACGCTATTTTACATTGATGCGTTTACCGCGATGGATCTATTTCGGGATAGTATGGGTAAGGTAACAGCGACGCAGATCAATTACGCTAAAGCTGAAGGTATGCAGAAGCTTGGCGCGATGGTATCGAACTGCGAAGTAGAGTTTCTTAATATCCTCGTAAATACAATCTGGAGATGGGCTATTAAAGCGAAGGTAGCGCCGATTGATGATAACACTATCGCGATTATAGGCGAGATGGTTAAGGTCGTCTCTCCAGAATATGTATCTAATATTCATCAGGCACGGCGTTTAGCTGAGATGAACGGTATTCAGGCTTGGTTACAGAATGTAGCCGTTACGAAGGAATTAAAGCAGGATCCCATAAACGATCCCGCTGATATAGTTAATGCTGATCAGATTAACTTAAGAATGGCTGAAATTCTTAATGTGCCTACAGAGTGTATGATTGACAATAAGATTGTCGAGGCTACGCGCACGAAGCGCCAGGAGGCCGCGCAGACGGCGCAGAACGCCGAGATACTCGATAGGGGCGCAGATGTGGTAAATAAGCTTGGTAATACACAAATAACAGAAGACAGGCTCTTAGCTCCGCTTGCAAGAGCCGCAACAGGATTGGGGGCATAATATGTCACGAATTGCGCCATTAGGCCATCAGACAGATGAAATCTTTGCCAAAACAGATTCAAAGGCGGCAAAGAAAATAGAGGAACTTCGCTTAGAGAAGCGTAAAGCTGAACTCAGCGATATTAGCGTTCTATGTAAGAGCGAAGTATTTAAGCGCTGGTTTAAGCGTACTTTTAATCTTCATGGAGGTTGCTTTAATAACGGCCTTAAGACCGACGCGGGTCAGGCGCACGGAATGACGATTTACTCCATCTGTGCCGATTTGGCGAGAGCTGATGAGGGTAAAGAGTTTGTTGCTGAGATTATGACTGAGCATTTTATTAACCTTAATTCAGATAAAGGAGAAAACAAATGAAAGATTGGTTGATTGGTAGGATTTTCATGGATGAAGCCGGATCCGAGGGCGGTGGCGGGACTCCTCAGCCTACAGGCGGTGAGGGCGGAGATGGTGGTGCCGAAGGAGGAGAAGGTAGCGTTGAAGAAAAGCCTAATGCGCTTGCTGATGAGCTAAATTCCAGCGAGGGAGGCGAAAAAACCAATCCCGACGGCGAGGGTGAAGGTAAGTCTAATGAAAAACCTTCAGAGTCGTCAGGAAAGGCTGATGAGACTTCTGAGAAGCCTAAAGAGGGCGAGCTTACATCTGAAGAGGCTAAAGCGTATAACGACGCAATTAAGCTCGATGAGAAGATTTACGGCAAGACAGACTTCGATCCTTTTTATCGTAAGGAAATGCCCGCGTTCTTTAAGCGTCACGGTATTGATCCCGAAAAGGCTAATCAGATGGCCAATGAGTTTGCCGCTATGCAGAAGAAGGCTTCAGAGACGCAGCTTGAAGAGATGAAGAAGGCTCATGAAGCGCGTATGGCTGAATTTGAGAAAATGAACGAGGCTTATTACCGCGATTTCGATAAGCCCGCCAGAGATACTATCAGTAGAGCGGTAAAGCATTTCGTTACGAAGGATTCAGCTCTTTGGCACACGCTCGTTAAAACTGAAGTTGGCGTCGATAAGGAGCTTTTGACCATGTTGCATTTCGTAGGTGAGCGTCTACCTAAGGATAATGTACGCAATGGCAGTGGCGCCGCAGGAGCGGGAGAAACTAAGTCACTCTCCGATTCGTTCATGGGAGTCTAATTTCCGTCTGGTGGTTTCCAGAGAGGCGGGTGCCTCTCGCCGCCAGGACGGTCAATAACAAAAGCAAAAGGAGAAAAACCTATGCAAACGATACAGGGCGAAGAAGCGTTCACGCTCATGGACTTCTTGAAGAACCGTGAGATTGGCGATAACTTCGTCATGAAAGTCGTCGACAAATTGGCTAAACATACGCCGATGTGCGACGATATGACGATCCTGGAGTGCGACGATGGAAGCGCCATGACCGTCAAAGTGGAAACAGAAATACCCTGGCCTGAGTGGGTAGGGTACAACGAAGGCTTGAGAGGCGGCAAGACCTCCAGCGATTCGTATCAGGTTAAGTGCGCCATGATGGGTACAAAGCTCGTCATTCCGCGTAAGCTTTTCCGCGATGCGAAGAAGCGCGGTAAGCTGCATGCCGATCAGCTGGTCGATGAGCGTCTCACCAAGACAATGCGCGGTATGCGCCTTGCGATGGAGGAGATGGTTATTTACGGTAGGCTCAGAGATAACCCGAAAGGCTTTAACGGCCTTGAAAAAGCGTATTCCCGCTACGGCTTTGATGGGCGCGACGGGAGCGTACTTTGCTCTGACGATATGAAAGCGGCTTCGACCGTCTTTAACGGAGCTGTCTTTGAGGGTGATAATGCAGCTGCTGACGTCGGCTCCATCTATCTCGTATCGTGGGGACGCGAAGGTTGGACGGGTTGCCATCCGCAGGGGCTTTCGACCGGCATTGACGTAGATGAGATGGTCGAGTCTGAAATGCCTGACCCGAAGAAGCCGGGAACTAATATCAAGACGTTCGAGCGTGAGCTTTACTGGCAGATGGGTCTTGCATGCGGTGATGTTAACGCGGGTGGGCGTATCTGCAATATTTCGCGTCACCTTATGCTTCTTGACTCCAATCGTGCGAAGCGTGATCGCTTTGTCGACCTTATTTCGCTTATGTCCGAATCGGTTAAGCGCGAAGGTGGACGCTGCGCTTGGTATATGGATCGCACGATGAAGAAGAATATTAAGGCGATGATTGAAAGCCAGGTTCGCGGACGTGCGATGGAGGTTAAGGAGTATTTGGGACGCGCTAACGTCACTACGCTCTTTGATATTCCTGTACGTGAGTCCGACGCTATGCAGGTTAAGGAGTCGCTCGTCGATCCGTTCGCGGCATAAAAGAAGGGAGAAAACTCATGGATGATATGTGGCTTAGATTCTCGCGTGAGCAGAAGCTCGACAAGACTCAGAAGATTCAGGTTGCTGAATACGTGATTCCTCGCCGCTTTAATGGGGATATTAAGCATGATGTCCTCAAGCTTTGGGGCGTTGTCAGGAATCAGCCTGGCCCCGCCTCGGCGGGCGTTAAGGTTCACTTCTGGACTTCGCGCGACGGTGAAGCGTGGGAGGAGCTTGGAGCGTTCCCGCTCATAACCGCGCTTGAACCTGGCAAAATCCTTATGGCTTGTCGTGTCCCCGACGGCCTTAAGAACTTTCTCGCGCTCACGTACGAGCTTTCAGGTACATTCGAGACAGCGCCTGTCATCGAGGCGGGATTGGTTGAGAAGCTCGACGAAAGCGAGAAGGTGATTACCATGCAGGGTGGCTATCGCGACGCGGGGGAAATTGAAAACTTCCAGGCCGCGGTTCGAGAGCTTAAGCGCAAGATGAACGAGGAGGAATATGAAGTTCCGCCCGCATCCGAGGAGGAGGGTGAATAATGAAGATTGTCGCTACGGCCAATGTTCAGCTCCCCGGTTACGGCATCGTCAGGCGCGGTACTGTAATCGACTACGCGAAAGATAAGATTGATGAGCGTATCGCCGCAAACTTCTTGAATGCCGCTGATGATTCGCGACTTAAGCCTTCTAAGAAAGCTCAGGCCTCACAGCCTGAGTTACTTAAGAAGACTAAAGAGGAACTTCTCGCGGAGCAGGAAGTAAAGCGCAAAGAAGAGCGTAAAGCTTTGCTCGATAAATTGGGTGAAGACGGAGTTAAGGAGCAGCTCGCGGAGTTCTCTATTCCGTTTAATTCCGAGATGTCGATTGATAAGCTTTGCGATTTGCTCTTAGATCGTATCGGGGAGTAAAAAAATATGAGCGAGCTTGAAGTTAAAGTTGATGTTAAAAAGGGTCGGCTTAAATTCGCCAAGGCGGTTTTTGCGGGCAGTAAGCTAACCGTTACTCTTTTAGGCTACAACGAGCCTTCAACGCTCGCTTTATATTATCTCGATAGGCGCGTATTTACCGAGCCTAATATCGCGCCGAGAGTGAGGGTATTTCCGGCGGAGGGGATTAGGTGTGTTGCTACTTCTACGAATGAGGGTGGGGTAATGACACTTAACCTTTCAACTCAAGAGATATTGGATATATTCTCTACGGGGGAGTTTAAGTTAGGCTCATCAGTTTTCCTTTATGCCTACCTATGGAATGAAGAAGAGCGCGAGGTAGTAGCTCAAGGTATATTCCAGCTCGAATATTCGCCGGTCTACTTTAAGGTCGACGGTACTCCCGTTACCATGAAGGGTGAGAAGGGCGATGATGGGGATAAGGGAGATAACGCCATAAAAGAGCCTATAGAGCCTAAAAGCATCGTTATGGTTGATGAAAGCGGCATTGAGCTTAAAGGTACAGGGCTTAAGGTAGATTGGCTTAAAGCCCGCATTACCTGTAAGCGCGAGATAGATGGAGTTCTTTCATTTAGTTATGAGTCTTAAAGGAGGCTAAACAAATGGAAAATGAAGATAAATCTTATATTAGCGCAATTAGGACTCCTGACGGTAAAGTTCATCATATTAAGGATCAGGAGCTTGATGCAGCTCTAAAGGAGACTAAAAGTCAAATCGGCGCTAATGCGAATGCCATTCAGGAGATATTAGAAACTATAAAGAATGGTACTCGCTTTATAGGTGTTACGACCTCAGATTTATATGATGGTAGCCAATTAAGGAAGGTCCAAGTTGACGGCGAGGATGTTATCGCGAATGTAGGTGATTTTGTAGTAGCAAAGAAGAGTGTCTTAGACGCTGCGACTTCGATAGAGTTTATTTGGACTGGATCTAAATGGAGTGAATTAGGCTCTACGGGGACATTACGAGCATTAGCATTCAAAGATTCAGCGAGCGTGAGTTATACGCCCAAAGGAAAAATTAGCAAGCCTAATGTTACTAATTCGCCGTCGACCGCTACAGTAAGCCATGTTACTTTTAGCGTAGATAGTGAAAGTGAGACTTTGAAGATAACGACAAGTAGTGTTAAGGCTATGACAAAGATTCAAATCTGGGCGGGTGAGCCTATTTTCACCGGGGAGAAGAGCACTATAACCGTATCGTAAAAAAGGTGAAGTATGGCTGATATATCTAAAATTATAATTGGCTCTAATACCCATAATGTCAAAGACGCGGTAGCGCGTGAGGGTATTGCGAGAATTGAAGAGTCGCTTAAAGCGTTAAAGCTGCCTCTTGTGGTCGAAAAAAGCGGGGTAAAGTATACGCTCGATATAGCCGATGATGCGGACGGTATTGATTTAGTTATTAACAAAGAATAAGGAGTAATAAATGAAAAAACTGATGATGGCAGCATTTTTGATTTTAGCGTCTGTCGCATTTGGCGATAGAACCGCTAATAGGGCATGGGTTGAGAAGTCGCTAAAGTCTTTGTCTGAAAGTGTCGAGAAGCAAAGCGCGACAGACAGAGCGTGGATGGAAAAGTCGCTTGAAGGTAAGGCAGAGAAGCTTATCGTTTCAACTAACGACACCCAAGTCGTAACTAATAAGGTCATGTATACCGATTCTATTGCGCCTTTAAGAGCTATGATTACTCAGCAAAGTGCAACTGACAGGGCATGGGTGGTAGAGTCGTTAAATACTTTATCGAATAAAGTTGAAACGATGAGCGCGGCAGATAGGGCGTGGGTTCAAGAGTCATTAACTGAGTTATCTGAAAGTATTAAGACTAATAGCAACACTCAAGCGTTTGATTATGATTGGGTAGAAGATAATTTTCCGAGAGTGAAAAAAGGTTATAGCGGAATTAAGAAGTGGGATGATGCGGTAGTCTTTACCAATAAGGTTGTACAAAAAGGTAGATACGCTGATTTGACGATAGATGGAGATTTTATAGAGACGGAGTTTTATTGTCTAAGTCAGGAGGGACTTTCCTTTTGGGGTGAATGGGGGCTTAATTCTGGTGAATATGCGCTTTTTAAGGGTAGGAATCTATTTTACTTGCCTGATAGAGAAGGTACGCTTGCGCTCGAAGAGGATCTAAATTTGTGCGTAAGGGGAATTAAGAAGGACTGGTACCCTAATTATATTTGCCTTACAAATGATATTGCAATATATCCTAATAGCGGTAAGGGTGATGATCCTTGGGCTATATATGGAGCTGATTTTATAACGAGTACCTTCTTTTCGGCTGGTGATGATTTTATCCGTCTTGGAGTTGGTGGATTAGAAATAGCTACGGCAACAGGCGAAATTACTACTGACGGAGGAAGTCACTATATGGAATTACCGAAAGGTAGAGATGGAGTAATAGCTTTAGTTGACGATGTTGACCTGAAGTTAGCGCGTCCGTCACTTGCGCTTGGCGCCGGAGCTGAAGTTACAGGCTTAAGGGCATTTCAATTAGGCAATGGTAAAAATCCAAATAATGATACATTGCAGTTTAGGGATTATCAGATAATAGACGCTCAAGGTAAGGTGCCGTCAGAGCGGCTTAAGCCAAGTACGCTTATTGATCTCATTAAAGGCCTTAGCGCTACAGAGTTAGCTGAACTTAAAACTCTCTTGGGGGTACAGTAATGGGAGAGAGTAATATTAGACGCATCTTCGAGCGGCTCGATAATATTCAAAGCGACGTCTCTGAAATAAAGGGGCTTTGCTGTGAGCGGGAAAAGCGAATCTGCAATCTCGAAAAGTGCGACCGTCAGGAGGGATCCGACAAGAAGTGGCTTCAATGGCTCGTAGGCGCTTTAATCGGGATTATTGGAAGTCTCGTCGGTGTAGCAATTAAATAAGGAGGAATAAATTATGTGGAGCTGGATTATTAAGGCTGCGTGTTCGGTAGTAACCTGGCTATTTTCTGAAAGTCGCGCTAAGGCTAAAGAGAAAGCCGAGCGTGAGAAGGTAGCCGATGAGGTTGCGCGAGGCGATGAGGATAAAGTTAATGCGCGTATTTCTAAGGTAGGTTTAGTTATTATCGTTTCATTTTTCTTTCTCTTAGGCTGTTTTAGCGCTCGAACGGTATATGTTCGAGAGGGTGATAAGGCGATAGCCTTACAGCCTGGAGGCGTACACACTAATACGAGTGAGACCGTAGAGTGGATTTTGCCGAGGGGCGTCATGACAAGGCTCTTGAACGCAGCCGAGGCGAAGTAACAAAAGAAAGGAAAAAACTAATGTGGGCAAAAATCAAAAACTGGTTCCTGGGCCTCTTCTCCAGGAAGACGCTCGAGAATGTCGCTAAGGCTAAAGACGCGATACTCGATACTGCGAGCGAGACGCTTAACGAGTTCGTTAATAATCCTAAAAACCGTGAAGCTGCTGAAAACGCGATTATCTCCGTCATGAAAAGCGGCGTCACCGGCAATCAGGCGCTTAACGACGCGGTTAATATCTTAAAGGCAAACGGATTGGCTTCAGGTAAACAGGCGGCCAATACGCTTTTAAGAACTCTTGTACAGATTGTATTTGCAACAATTAAGCTTAATTAAAAAACATGAACATTAACCAATCCATGCTCGAAGTTTGCGAGGAGGCGCTCTATCTCATCCGTCAGGATGTGACGCTACCTAAAATAGAAGATGCTCAAAACGATACGAGCATGGAATGGGTTAAATGTAAAAAGGCGTTCACGTTCGCGGTAAGCGAAGTCTTATCTTCGCATGACTGGTACTTTATTAGAAAGAATCCTGCCGCGAAAGATGATATATCACTTTGGCCAGATAATATACGTAAGCTCTTGGTTTATCAGTTAGCGCGTGAGCTGTCTGTTCAGATTGCAGGAAGGACTGAGGACTTAAAGAATCTTCATGCGATTTATTCTGGTCTCTTAACCGACGCTCGAATTAAGGATTTATCGGAGGAGCCTGTAGAAGATCCGTTGGAGGCTGAGGTTATCGCCACTATGGTAGGCGCGTTCTCGACTGAGGATAAGGCGCTACCAAGGTCGATAGAGTATATCCTAAAGAAGATACGCGTAATTAGATCGAGCGTAATAAAAGAAGTAGTCTCCTCGCATCCGTGGAGCTTTGCTTTAGATGAAGACTTTACGCCATCGGTGAGGCTGACGCTCCCGGGCCTTGGTGGTTATGTTCATTCGGTGCAGTTGCCTCATGACCTACTTAAGGTTGTTACGGTATATGGCGCAGACGGTGAAGTTCTCTCCTGGCAGATTACGTCGGGAGAGGTTAGAGCAAAATCTCCCATCGCGAGAATACTTTATATTCGCGATGTAGAGGATATAGAAGAGTTTTCAAGTGATGTTTTAAGGCTTGTCGTACTTAGGATTTCAGCTGATATTACAAAGGCGATTGGAGCGTTAAGCGGTGCAGAGTTGGGTGAGAAACTCTATCGCGACAGTTTAGCGACCGCGAAACTAAAAGATACGAGACAATCTAAGCCTTCGCCTGAAGACATTTGGGGTAAGAATTACTATGTGGAGCAAATGCGTAAGGGCCCCTCAATGAGGCGAAGGAGGCGGTAAATGCTTTTTAAGCGTACACAGTGCAGTTGGAAGGGCGGTGTATTCGACCGTGAGCTGATGGGTAGAGCGGACCTTGCGAAATATCCTGAGGCTGCGACTACCCTTGAGAACTTTATCGTAAGGCGTACGGGCGCCATATCCAAGCGACGCGGGAGCGATGAGCTTGTTAACCTTAAGAATCTTCTCGGCTATCAGGTAAGTGACGATCAGTTTATCCATAACAGCATAAATAAGGCTCGACTTATTCCTCTTGTATACGAAAAGAAAAAGGGGTATTTTATTTTGCTTACGGGCATGAGGGCGTTTCTAATCGGATCAGAAGGTATTAAATTATCCGACGGTACCTGGACGCGCGATATTGCGCCTTATCAGTATTTGGAAGGGGAAGCGGTAGCGGTAGAGGATGGTGAGGGAGAGGTGAGGCCTTTTTATTGCCAAATCCCTTATGCGGATGATGATTTAAGTGAGATTGATTTTGCGCAGTCGGGCGATACCGTCTTTTTAGTCCATAAGAATTACCCTCCCGCGAGCATCGTATTTGAAGGTGAAGAAGTTAAATATAACATTCTTCAGTTTAACAATAAGACCTGGTTCCCGCCGCGCATTTTATCTATTAAGCAGTCTGGAACTTGGGGTACATCGTCTTCGACAAAGACGGTAAGCTATGTTGCGACATACGTTAAGGACGGTATAGAGTCAGAGCCGTCAGCGGAGTTTCAGTATTCTTATCAGCTTCCATGGGGGAATACATGCCGCCTTGAACTTGAGGTAGATAACGGAAATAATGCTGAAGATCCTGATTACTTCAACATTTATAAAAAGGAGTCGACAAGCTTTGGTATTATCGCGACAACTGGCACAAAGTCACCTGTATTAGCTTATCCAAGTTCATCGACTCTCACGCGTTATCGAGGAAACAATACTTCAGGCACTATGGCGACATCTGATATATCGAGCGTACTTAACCGTAGCGAGTATTCAGGTGAGACATTCGATGGTTTAATTTATCCCTCTGACGCTACAGGGGCTTTATGGGGAAGCGCGGTTACTCTCAACTTTGGGAGTAACTACGGTAAAGTAATAACTGATATTTCGCTTCTATTGGATTTCGCGATTACTCTTCAGATGAATCAGGTTAGACCCCCGCCGAATTTGACCTTTAGGCATATTATCGGAATTGGAGTTACTTCGCAGCGTCTTAAAATCACTATGGGCTATGGCGAGGTAGGAAGCGCGACAACGAAAACGGTATCGAAGAGCGTCGACTCTCCCGCCCCGACTTCTGTTAATCTTACAGGTCACTTTGGAGATACTGGGTATTCGCTTAATCCTGGACTAAATGAGATCGGTATCGGCAATCAAATTGCAGCTGTAGAGTATAGCGCAAAGCTTGTAAGGCGCGTTTCAGCAACTTTCAAGGATCTTTTAACGAATGCGGGATACTCCGATGCTGCTAATACTTCATCTTCGACAAAGAAGAAGATTGAAACAAGATACATCAAAATTGAGGCTTTTACCGATTCGACAGAAAAGACGACAGGGTATTTATGTTTTCAGGGAGTGTCGTTTGAGTCGTCCTGGGGAATAAAGAAGGTTTTTCAGGATGATTATATTTCGCCTGACATGACTATTACGCCGCCCTCGGTAGCGACGCACTTTGATAAGGCGGGCGATTATCCTGGATGCGTAGCTGTAAATCAGCAGCGTCTTTGTTTTGCCTCGAGCCGAAATGAGCCGTTTACAATGTGGATGAGTTGCGTAGGGGACTTATACAACTTTGATGTTCATGATTCGATCCGCGAGGATGATGCGTTATCTTTTACTCTTTCAGCGACTGAGTTTCCGGAGATTAACCACATTTTAGAGTGTAAGAATATTATGCTCTTTTGTGATTCCGGAGAGTGGGAGGTAGCCCCTGTAAGCGGGAACGCGATTTCTTATAAGACCGTTACCGCTAAAATGCAGTCTTCGTTAGGATGCGCTAAAGAGCTTAAGCCTGTTCGCGTTGCAGATGAGATTATATTTGCAGATAGGGGAGGAAGAACCCTTAGAGCGACGCGCTATAGCTTCGCGACTGACGGCTACGAGACGAGCGACTTGTCGGTCTTGAGCCGCGATTTAACGCGCGGTAATCCCATTCGCCAGTTTGCATATCAGCAGGAGCCTGATTCGCTCGTATGGTGTGTCTTGGAGGACGGGACATTAGCTGTTCTCGTCTACATGAAAGAGCATGAAATGGTAGCCTGGAGCAAGCAGGTTTTGGGAGGGGGGTATTTAGCGCGGGGAATTGCTAACTCAAAAGCAATTATAGATGGAGCAGATGAGGTAGCCTTACTCGTTGAGCGCGATGGAGATTGGCGCATTTGGAGGCTTAAGAGCGACGCGGGGAAAAGAGACTCTAAAGGCTTAGTTTCGATGGATGGGATGCGCTATTATGATACTTGCGTAGATAGAGACGATAATCCCGAAGGGGCGATAGGGGTATATTTAGGTCTCGATCTTGAGGCGGTAGGTTATCAGTTTTTATCAAAGATGGTGACTGTTCGCCCTGAGGGGGATCCTAAAGAGACGATTCAGGCTGAAATCCAAAATGCTACCGAACTTGAAGTTAGAGTAATAGAGGGTAGTTCATTTAAGATGAATCAATTTGGTGTAGATGAAAAGTATGATAGGAGCTTTGAGTTTGAGCCAATGTCAACTGACGAGGGTACAGTAGAGTTATATGAGGGTGATATAAGAAAGACTCTCTATGGAGCTAATAAGCGCGATGGGAGAATTATTCTTACTCACTTAAAGCCATGGCCTTTAACGATACTTTCGCTTACGACTACATATCAGATTGAGCTTGCCAATAAGACATCCGAAGGAGCGCAATGATTGAGATAGATGAATTTACAACTCTTGAGCCTTCGACTCAGGAGGATATAGATTATGTAGAGACTAACTTTCGTGAGGGCGATAGGCTTGAGCATGAAAGTTTAGATGGTGGGCGCACACTTATTAAGATTTTTGAGGATTGCTGGACGGTAAGGCATAAAGGCGAGATTATCGGCTATTGTGGCGTTATGCCGCCTTATGGCGAGACATTCTACTCAAATAAGAGGTGGCTATGCTATATGAGCTGCGAGAACGCGAATAAGTATAAGATTTCTTATGTAAAGCTTTCAAGAAAGGTAATGAAAGCGATTATTGCTGAAACTCCCGAATATGTAGATATATTTATGTCGCTACCTAATGAAGATTATGTAGGTAGCGTCCTTTGGCATGAAAGAGTCCTTAAGATGAGAAGAATAGATAAGGTTAGTTTTTCTAACGCAAATTTTGTTTTATTTGGAATTACCCGAAAGGAGGCTTTAGGATGACAGCGGCGGCAGTAGCAGCGGGAGCCGGGTGGTGGACACTCGCGGCAGTAGCGGCAGATGCGGCGATTATCGCAGGAACGGCGTTTAGCGCGTACTCAAGTTATGAGGAGGGTAAAGCCGCTGAACAGCAGGCTAATGCGGCAGCGGCTGAGAACCGTTATCAGGCTCAACTTATGAATGAGCGTAGCGCGATTGCGCAGCTCCAGGGTGAGCAGGAAGCGGAGAAACGCTCAAGACTTCTCGCAGCTGAAATCGGGACACAATACGCCAACTGGGCGGGGAGCGGGTTACTCGTTGATAAGAGTAAAGATACTTTCGGTAATGTTTTAAGTTCGACCGTTCAGGAGGGAGAAGCTGATATTTCAACTATCCGCAATAATGCGTTAATTGATGTATGGACTTATAAATCTAATGCTAACTCGCTTTTAGCAAGCGCTGAGAATAATATCATTTCGGGATCTAACGCGAGAAAAGCGGCTAAGTATAATGCTCTTGGAACTTCCTTAAGCGGAGCTGGGTCCTTAATCGGTATGGGCTTATCGAGCTACGGGACATTTACGAAACTGGCTTAAATAAAGGGTATTAGTCATGGGTACAGGGGACTATACAAGAAGACGCGTAAGCCTCGGTAATTTAGGTGAGGTAAGAAAAGTAGAATTACCTGATTTACAATCGAGCGCTCATGCGGCGGCAAAGTTAGGGCAAAGTGTCGCGGGGTTTGGGCGCGATATTGGGCGCGGGTTTCAGAATCTAATCGTCGATTTAGCCGCGATAAAGAAAGAGAAGGAAGATAGAGAACTTGCCATAGACGCTACCGAAATAAAAAAGATTTGGCGCCAAAGAATGACAAACCCTAAAAACGGTTATGTTCATCGCCAGGGTGTTGGCGCAGACGGTGTATCTGCGGAGGCGGGAGAGGCTTTTGAAAATGATATGATAGCTATTGCGGGCGAAAAGTCCGAAGAGCACCAAAACCGCCTTAAGCTTATGCTCGCGCCTCAAAGAGATACTCTTTTAGGCTCTTTAATGCAGCAAGAGGCGCGTGAGTTAAGAGCCTCTTCGATTCGCGCCGCTGATGAGCTTGTTAAGAGCGATTCGCTTGATTGGGCGATGGGGGCGATGAATAATACATCCGCTCAAAGGGCGATACAGAATAGAAATCACGCGATGAATCTTCATACGGAGTGGTCGGGTCCCGAGCGCGAGGCGTACATCCGCGATTGGGCGCTCTCGAGATACGCGGATTTGGTGTTGTTTGACCTTCGCGGGGCAACGGAGGAAGTTCATTTTGACGCTATTCTTAAGAGGCTTAAGGAAGATCCTGAGACGTACTTAAAAGATTTACCCTCTCTTAAGGGTGAACTTACCTCTGTTCAGGTAAGTACAAAGCTCTTGCCAGATGATTTTATGAAAGGACTCATAAAGAAGGTGGAGGATGCGAAGTTAGGGAAAATAGGCGAAAAAGAGCATCAGCTAAAAAAGGATAGAGACGCACTAAAAGCGAAGTGCGTACAGTTCGAGCTTGATTTGATGGGTAAGGACTTACCTGATAGTGAGTATATGCTCGAATATAAGAAGATGGCCGATGATGTGGAGTTACGGAAGTTAGCCCCTGAGGTAGCCTTAAAGTATTTAGAGACCTATACGAGAATTAAGGACGCTTTAGAGAAGAAGGATAATCAGATTGAACGCGCCAAGCAAGGCCACTTTGAAGAAGAGCTTTCGCGTAGGTTGACGTGGAATATGTTTTGTCAGGCTGAAGGAACGTACGATCCGCAGAAGATTGCAACTGACCAGGCTGAAATTTGGCGTGAATATAAGGCCGCTATGATTGAGGGGAAGGTTTCGGATAGTTTCGCACAAACTTTCGGGAGGAGACTTAAAACCAATCTTACCGAACAGGAAGCGCGGGCGATGAGAATGTTCTATTCCGCTTTCGGTTATACGGGAGAACTTGATAAAGAAGGGTATGTTCCAGCAAGTTCACAAAAGGCGTTTGGTCAGGTTAATTTTTTAGTCCCCGCTGAGTCGGAGCGGATTAGGGGCTGGAAGTTATTTGAGCTTGGAGAATCGTTTTTAAGAACCTTAAAGGAGTTGGATTCTGAGGTTTATCGTCCTGAGGCGATGGAAAAGGTAATATCGAAGATGAAAACCGATTGGTTCGTAGGTGATTTCAACGCGAATCGCAGCGCGAGAGTTCAGGATTTAATTGATATTCAAAGAAATTATAAAGCAAAGGAGAATCTTAATGTTCAAGAAGGAAAATCTGGAGAAGCGTCTAAATGAAAGAAAGCCTACGGTTTATGAGACCGGGCTTAGAGAGCCGCAGATAAATTATTATACCCGCACTGAAGCGGATCAAAGTAAGCTTGAAGCAAAGGCGCTCAGGAAAGCGAGCGTCGATATGCTTTTTGAAACTGACATTTCGCGTCTTACGGATGAGGGAGTAGCGGCTCTCTATCGAAGCGTCACCGGCGGCGTATGGGGAATGGAAGATAAAGACGGCAGCTTTTTCGGCAAAAGAAAGTCTGATAATATGCGCAATAATGTAGAGTTATTGCGGCGCTTTTTTAAGGGGGAGTATAGGCTTATTGAAGATCCTGAGGCTGAAGAGTGGCGTAAAAAGACATGGGAAGAAAAGTTTAAGTATGCGCGTGACCGTGAATCTAAACTTAATAAGGTAGCAAGCACCTTAAACGGTGAGCGCGGGCCGACATTGGGCGAGATTGTTGTAGCTACGTGCGCTACGCAGGATTTAGGGTATAACCTCATGAAGGATAAAGACCCCGAAGGGCGTAAGCTCGTAGAGAAGACTCAAAGAACTCTTCATTATAACGGCATGAACGATGAAGAGAAGCGCAAGTATGAAGCTGATGTAATTAGGGACTATGAGCTTAAACTCGCTAAGCGTGAGCCGCTCGTAAGATACTTAACGATGGTTCAAGATATTTCTGACTTAGCGGGTTATATCTTAGCTAAGAGTTATGCTGAGGGAAAGCTCGATGTCGACGGTCTCATGGCGCTTGAGGAGGAAGAGCGTCTAAAGGTTATGACTACATTCGCGCAGATGAGAGGAGACTTAAAGAAGGGTAGTATTCTTGGCATCGAAACAGACTTCTCGACCGGCACGATGGGCGATAGATTTCAGATGGGTCTATATGGTCTTCAGCAGTCTATTGTCTCACTTGGTACTGACTTATATGGATTAGCTAAAGATACCGCAATCGGAGCCTGGGCGAAAATCGAGCTTGATGCTAAGGAGCGTGAAGACTTCTATAAAGCTTATAATCTTATTGAACAGGCGAAACTTTACGAACAGCAGTCATTACCTGATGCTCAAAGCTTTGGAGGTGAGGCTTACCAGGTATTTATGGAAAATGTACATTGGATTATTCCATACGGTGGCGCGGGTAAGATAGCGACAAAGGGAGGTAAGGTCTCAAAGACTATCGCCGCTATCGACAATTTAGCCGACGTTAAGAAAGCTGCTAAGACTGCGGCCTTAAAGGATATGCTCAATGTCTCTTTATTTAGCCGCCTCTCTCCCATGGCAGGGGGATCAAAGTATACTAATGAAACCATCAACAGGTTGTTGATTTCTGTAGATAAGTATACAAGAGAACTTCAGCAACTTAAAAGAATGCGAACGGCGTATTCCGCTGCGAAGGGTGGATTAGATGCCGCTTGGCTTGTAGCGAGAGGTAGCGCCTTTTCGTCATTCGCTCAGGAGTATATTGATGCTGCCACTCTCGCAGGTGTAAGCCGTGAGGAGTCTGTATGGACTGCCTTATGGGTGGGACTAATTAACGATAGAATCGAGCATCTCGTTATTCCTGGGTTGGAGTCGTCACTTACGAAAGCGGAATTAAAGTCTCTTGGGTTTAACGCTATGCGGCGAAGCTTGCAGGAAGGGACATTTGGACAGTATGCTAAGAACTTCATGAGTAAGTATATCACCGAGGGCTTAAGAGTCGGTATTACTGAAGGTTGGGTAGAAGAACCGTTGCAGGAAATAGTAAGGCGTCATGGTATCGCGGTAGATCAGCTCGCGCATGAACTTACCAAGGACGGCAAGCCTCTCGATAAAAGGATCATTCCTGAAATTAAGCGCCTCTTATCTTTCTCGACGGAAGACTTGAAGACTTATTTGTTGACTGTCGAAGATATGCTACCAGGATCTGTCGCATTTGGTGTAACGTCTGTTCCTGGGCAGCTTGTAAGGCGTAGAGTGAGAAACGCACTTGGTAAAAAGCTTACGGGCTTAAATAATTACGATGAGGGGATTATTAACCTTTATCAGCGTGAAATGGATGTTAGGCGCTCAATTGAAGAAGCCTGGCGGATGAGTGATGAAAGAAGGAGGAAGACGGATGAGGGCGGCGAAGGCGCAGGAGTTAAGGGCGAGGAGTCAGGGGTTAGTCAGGAGCAGGAGGAGAATAAAAGAGAAGTCGAGGTTATGGACGCTTTGACGCGGGCGAGGACGATTTATGAAGAAGATGACGGTCAGAGCGATATTGTTTTCAGGCTTGCTGAGGAAATGCGCGTAGACGTGAAAACCGCTGAGGCGGTAGCGCAACTTCTTGAGGAAGAGGAGGAGACCGCGAGGTTCGATCCAAGAGCGAGAAGTATGGTCGACCAATTCTTTTCGGGAGTGAGAATCAACGAGTCGACCATTGAGTCTTTGTTGCCTGGTTATATTAAAGGGAGTTTTGAAGCTGACGAGGAGCGCGGCATTTATGTCGCGAGGGTCAGAGTCGGTCGAAAGAGTGATGAAGGATGGATTAAGAAGGGGCAAAAGACTATCGTTTACCGTAGGCAGGATGGAGTATTCTTTAATGCCGACGGGAGTATTAACGAGGTTGAGCTTTCTAAGGCCGCAGCTCTCGATTCTACTTTAGGCGTTTCGTACGATGAGCGCGTTCGCGCAAATGGCAACAACGCTCGAACCTGGGGAGAACTTAGCGACGCGGAGCGCCGTAGGGAGGCGCTTATGGTCGTCAACGGCTATACGGGCGGGTCTGGTACTATCGCCATGCGCCGAAAGGATGGTACGGAAGTTTCGGTTTCTGCCGACGCCATTATTAACCTCGCGACTGGCCGATTGGGTGACATCGGCTATGGTATGGCGGCGAGGCAGTCGACGGTACGACATGAGACTTTCCATGCGCTCTGGAAGTTTGCAAAAGAAATTGTTACAGAGGAAGAGCAAAAGCGTTTAGCTTCAGGTCTTGGAATAGATACTAATTCCGAAGGTTGGGAGGGGCGACTTGATGAAGCTATGGCGCATCAGATGGAAGAATACGCAAGCGGGCATTATGTCGTAAATTCCATGTCTACGGCATTCGAGCGCTTCCAGGCATGGGCGGCGAAGGTCTTTGGTTCGATGGGCGTAAATGAGGTAAGAGACGCTACGAGTAAATCGCGTGAGACCATTATAGGTCAGATGATGGGTGAGGGTAGGAGCTTTAATTTAAGAAGTTTTTATGATGCCGTCTTGGCTGGTAAACTTGGTTCGGGAGAATTAGGAATCGACAAGATAGTTGTTAGGGATCAGGGATCAGGTATCAGGGATCAGAAAGAGGGGATGAGAAAAGACGATGAGCTTCCGATAGCCCCTGCAAAGGAAGATGTCTCCCCTCATCCCTCATCCCCCATACCTCATCCCTCTGACTCCTCTGATCCCCGATCCCCGATACCTGATACCTCCAAGATAACGCGTCCTGAATGGGATAAGGGCGATTATGTAATAAAGCGCGTTCCTAAGAAGAGTTACAAAATTCATGCGAAGCTTGAAGTCGTTAATATCTTTGACGGCATCAGGACAAGCTGGAGCGAGGGATTCGACGCGGCAAATCAGGGACGCGACATAACAAGCGATGATTCTCATGCGCTCGTAGAAGAAATTGCGGCTGACCCTGATTATTCAAAGGGCGGTCGAGTAATGGAGTTTACCGGCTCTGGTGCTCCGCTTGTATCTCCCACTGGCGATGTATTGGACGGTAACCATCACATGAGAGGCTTGCAGCTTGCGTATGAGCGTGGAGGCGAGAAGATTGAGCGCTTTAAGGCGCAAGTCCTTGAGGAAGCGAAAGAGCGCGGACTTGAGGTTTCTGAACACGCGGCAGAAGCCCCGATTATAATTTGTAGATTTGTATCTGTCGAAGTAAAGGAGGGCGAGAGAGTACCCACGATTGCCGAGATAGCGGAAGATACGAATGATACTGTTCAGCGCGGGCTTAATGTATTTGAGACCGCCGCTAAGGATGCGAGAATACTTATCTCTAAAAATTTGATTCCTCTATTTCAGATAGATCCTGAGACAGGTCTTATTAAAGATGAGGAAGAGAAGAAGTCGGGAGGCGCCGCAGTAAATCCGATTGGGGTCTTTCGTCAGCTTTCTCGCGCTCAGGGTATCGTCGATGATGATGGGCATATTACTGAAGAGGGTCAAAAGCGGCTGATGAATGGTATTTTAGCTGCGCTCCTGGGCGGCACTAATCCTAAAGTCGTGCAGGCTATTATGGAAAAGCAAATTCATCTCGATATGGAAAATGAGATGAGAGCTTTAATGCGTTTAGCGCCAGAGCTTCTAAAGCTTGTAAGTGATCCCGCGAAGAAGGAATATGATTTAAGGCCTGACATCTTAGAAGCGCTTACCTGGTATCAAGAGTGGCGCAATCAGGATGAGGACGCTCGCGCAAAGGCGGGTAAGAATAAAACCGAATGGCGCAAGAATAAGTCCCGTCCGACGGCGTGGGTAAATTATAAGGGGGATATGTTCTCCAAGCCTGGCCCTGCTGCATCCATCTTAGGAGACCTTTTCGCCGCGTCGCAGGAGTTAAGAAGTTTTCAGTCTGACGGTGAGAGCGATACAAAGGCGGGACGCAAAAGGGCGCAAGACTTAATTATAAAAGAGATTGAAGCTTATCTAAAGAATGTCTATGCGACTAATACCGATACCGCGGATCTTCTCGGAGACTTTACGCCGCCAACAAAGGATGAGATTCTTACGACTCAGCGCGAAAAGAGCGGATTTTATTCCGTCTCGCTCTGGCATGGTAGTGGAGCTAACTTTAATACGCCTGACCTATCTTATTTAGGTTCAGGTACTGGCTTTGCCGCTCAAGGGAACGGCTTTTATTTAACTGACAGAAAGGTTGATGCCGAGTATTGGGGGCACGTTGCCGCAGGATATGGTTATTTCGCCCCCTCTCATAATACGATTATCGCAAAATTAGGTAAGTTCTTCTCACCTGTCTATCTCTATCAGTTTAAGTATGATGGGGATGAGATGTCCTTTATCGACTCTCAAGGCCCTAATCCCGATGCGGCTCAAAGAGTTCAGGAGATTGTAGCCATGATGGGCTGGAAGGCTCCTGAGAACTTCTTTAGGGATGAAACGCGCACGACAGGAATAAGGATTGAGACATATCTAAAGCGTGTCGTTAAGGAAGACGGCGAGAGCCTCACTAAGCTTGAAATGGCCGATGTGATGATTCGTGCCGGCATTGACGGAACGAAGGAGTACGCGGGCGAGGGCTTAGGTAATATCTTTGTCGTATACAATACCGGGAAGCTCACCTCGCTTCATAAGTGGCGCAACGGTAAGCAGATGTACTCTGTCGGGATGAGGAAGTATGTCCCGAGAGCTGCTACACAGGAGGAGTTTGATTTTGTTGAGAAGCGCTTTGGTACGACAAGCGACTATACGCATGCGCAGTGGCTTTTGCCGAGCGGCAAGGTCCCCACGCCCGTAATGATTAAAGGCGGGATTGGTGAGTTTCCAAGTCATGAAGGTTTAATTAACCTTATTGCGCGAGAAGATAGCGAAAGCAATATGGGTAGCTACCTCGATGTCCTTGGCGGAGGCGCCGTCAGAATTAAGTCGGGTGAGGGTATTGAAGTTGCACGTCGTCCGACAGAGGCGCAGTTTGATACTCTCTATGATGTCATTGAGCGCAATAAGGAATTGGCCGAGGATTCTGGCGAAGAGAGTATTTATGTCGATGTCGATAATGAAGTAGGCGAGACGCTCTTTACAGCTACTTATACCCTTAAGACTTCGACTGGTAAGATTCTCTCAGACCTTAAAGCCTGGTATGATAAAGGCGTAATGCCTGAGTCGGGCGCGTCAGTCGTCACAGGTGAAATGTACTCAACCGCAAGACGTAAGCCCTTAAAGAGCGCGGGAGACATTGCTGATTATTCATATTATTATATCTTTAATCATCGTGGTTTTGATTGGTTTAATAAGCTCGATGAGCAAATTTCCATTTGGGCGATTCAGCTTGATAATCGCGATATCCCAATGGGAGCGCCGACACCTATATTCTTAGGTACGATGAACCATATAAATATGCACCCGAGAGAAATGCTTAAAACCGCGATTAGGTGGGGTGCTCCCAAGGTAGCGTTTATTAGAACAGAACCCATTAGGCAATCTTCATATGGGGAGATTAAGGAGATAGAGGATATTAAATGGATTAAGGAGGCTGCCGAATTTCTTGATATAAAGTTCCACTCCTGGAGTATTTTAAGAAGTGATGGTGCATTTCGTGATGTTAATGATAAGCCGTTTGATGATGTGGCGCCATCGCGCGGTTGGGTTTTGCCGCCTAAGGGGAACTCCAAGAAAGCGAGACTATTTTTCCCTGATGCGGGCTATGAGGTTGAAAGCCTCGTAGATTGGGATGAGTATACTTCTTTAGATAATAGCCGCTTTTCTATTGGTGCGAGAAAGAGAGCGGAGTATTCGCGCTTAATCGGCAAGCATCGACCTGACTTGGAAGAAAGTAAAATAGAGAAGATTCTCGACATTATTAACGGATATGAGAATACAAAGAAAGAAAAGCTCGCGGTTCATTGGACGATAACAGGAGCAATCATCTTACCTCAAGATGAGTTTAAGATTGATAAGGCTATTTTCACCTCCGAGAGGGCGAAGGTAGATCCTTTTAAGTTTAAGAATCCGGAAGATATATTTATTCAGTTCCCGCAGCATTTACCGAAAGAAAAGCCGATAGATCCTGATACCGTTTCAGCTCTATCGAATAAGACGATACTACCTAATGGGCTTGTCGTTTATGATGTCGATGAAACGGAGGAGATAACCGAAGAGGCTAAAGCTCTATTGGATTCTGGCGTAAGTGAGCGATACCTCGAAGTAGAGTTAGGTACTATTCGCCGTCCTGTCGGGCAGCTCGCCATGCGTCAGATTATAAATACGCATTGGGGCAAGGACGCAAGCCCCTGGTGCCTTTTGCAGGGCGATGGTTATGGAAACTTAACTAAACACTCATATCAGTATTGGCATCATTACGCCGCAATCCCGAAGAAGGTAGCGTTCCGCAATGGTAAGCTTCTTGCGTTTATGGCTACAGACGCAAGCGATATGACATTGGAGCAGGCTGATAAGTGGGATCAGTTCTTTGAGCCATGGAGAGATGAATACTATAACGCTCATACGGGGCTTAATGAAATTAACTGGCTACGTCATACGCACCCCGAGGTGGATTTAAGTAAAATCCTACCTTCGGTTGTTGCTGAAGAATGGTGGGACAGGGAAGATAAGAGCCATGAGGGAATCCCGATAACTGGGGTTATTCCAGGCGATGAGTTGGGAAGAATGGGCGTAAGCGAGTACATTAACGGTATTTGGCGCAGCGTCGGTAAACTTTGGAAGGGTAACAGGACTAACGGAAAGTATGAGGAGTGGTCTTCGCCTGAGCAAAGATGTGAGGTATCGAATTGGAAGAACGGTAAGCTCGAAGGAGATTATTGGACTTGGTGGAGTCATGGGGGAGTTAGATCCTACGCTAAGTATAAGAGCGGTAAGCCTGTAGGCGATTTGATCATTTATGATATGGAAGGTCGGATTTCTCGCCGTGAGAAGTACGACGAGAATGGTAAAATGATTGGGCCTACTTTGCACTTCTGGGATAACTCCATTTCGCTTTACCGTGAATATGTGGACGATGAAAGAGTAAAGAGAATCTTAAGCTTCTTTGAGGATGGTGAGATTTCTTCATACCGTCTTTATGGTGAAGATAGGGAGCATTATGAGCTTTCGGTAGACTTTCAGCCTGGCGTAAGTTACCCTAATAAGGTTTTCTTTAGAGAGGGCGATAAGCGTTATAGAGTAAGGTTCTCTGCTGAGAATATTTCAGCTGTTACTATCGGAAACGATGATGGAAGCGCTGTAGAAATCAGCTACCATGATAGCGGAAAAATCACCAAGATAATGGAGACTGATTCTAATGGTGATATAGTTAATTTCAAAAGCTGGTGGCACGATGAAAACGGTAACTGGTCTCAGGTGTTAGGCTTATTTGCAGATAAAACTACATTTAGGTTTTCGTCAGAGGGTAAGGCTGTTGGAATCGGCAGAGCGGCTACAGAGGAAGAGAGTAACCGCAAGCCTGAGCCGATGGTGACTAATGAGGAGTTAGGGCGTATGTACCCCGCCATAAAGGGATTAGAGGGTATGATTAAGTCTCGTTTAGCTCAAGTTGAAAGAGAGCGTCAGGAGGTAATAGAAAAAGCTGATAAGGAGCGTGGCGGGATAGAGTTACCTAAGTTTTCCGTTCGCTTACATCGCGCTAAACGCGATAGTGTACTTCTCCCCAAATCGGCTATCGCTCAGATGGAGCTTGATTTATATGCCGAGCGGAGCGAAATTAAGAGTGAGCGCAAAAAGGTAATGGTTGATGAGGCTCAAAAGTACACTAACTTCATTAAGGATTATCGTCCGATAATGGAGGATGCTTTCTTAAGAGGTAACTGGAAAGCTGCGCTCGACTTTGCTGAAAAGCATTCTATGCCTATAGCGTCGAATGTCCTAAAGGATTATTATAGGGAGCCTGAATTTAATACGACAGAGTTAATAGGCTTGTCGGTAAAGAGTATTGAGGATGCTGCCGCAATTCTCATGACCGCGAGAAGCCCATTTATCGAATCAACCAAGGCTATCTACCTCGATCGCCGCCGTAGGATATTGGATGCAAAAATCCTGACTATCGGTCAGGTAGGTCAGGCGATGATAAGAAAGGGTACGGTATTGCGGAATATGCCAGCAAAGACCGCGTATGTTATATTCTCTCACAACCATCCAAGCGGCGTTCCCTCACCCTCAAAGCCTGATAAGGCGCTTACGACTTCAATAAAGCATGAGTTAAAGGCTGTAGGCGTAAAGCTCTTAGATCACATCATTACCGATGGAACTAAATACTATTCGTTTAATTATCAGTGCACTATGGACGCGCCTGAAAACGTCGTTCAGCCTGAGTGGGAAGTGATAAGCGGCATTTCTCAAAAGACGAAAAGTTTTAGGGATATAAGTCAGGTAAAAGACCTTATAAACAACTTCCTTCGCGATGATGGAGAGAGCGGACACGTTATTTACTTAAATTCGCATAATGTCTCAATAGGCGTAAGGCGAATACCTGCGTATGAAAAGTTTGGAGGAACTCTCGAAGAGTGGGTAAAAATCGCCACATTGGGAGCGGAGGACAGTGCGGGCGTAAGCGCGTTAATTGATATTGGCCCTGGGCAATATGTCCCCAGTAAAGTTAAGAAGATTATTAAGGCTATATCTCCTGCGTTTGCAGTAAGGGGTGTAACTATCATGGATGCGTTCTTTGAGTTTGATACAGAGATACGTAGCGCGAGAGGCAGCATGTCGAGCGAATGGGAGTCATTAGCGAAGAATGAATACCCTGAGACGACAGAAGACTTGTTTAACTATCCAAAGTATTCTATCGCCTCGAGAAAGCTTGATTGGGATAGTTTACCCGCATCGCTTGAGAAAGTAGTTACTTCTACGAGCGTTCAGCATCTAACAGGCCAGGATAAAGAGCCTGAGAAGTATGAGTTATTTAAGTTCTACCGTGATAGGTACATGCTCAATGAGGCAAGGCCGATGGTGGATAGGTGGCTTAAGAAAGAAGAATCAAAGTGGCTCGCTAAATATCTTCTCGCTAAATACTATGGGGATATTGAGAACGCGCTTGAGGTTGTTAAGCATCGTTTTTCAAGAAATAGAATCCCTGTCTTAAAAGACTTTGTAGATTTTACTAAGCCTGTTAAGTGGGTATATGTAAGAAACGACGACGGTAAGCGTACTAACCGTTTACCTGAAGCGTACGCTATACTCTTAGCGGACGCTTTCGGCGGTGAAGTCGAGACCGACATTATGAAAGTCTCCGATGAGCGTAATACGGGAGCTACCCTAAAAGAGCGCGTTTCAAGAGAATTTCAGTTCGCGGGTAAGGTCGAAAAGGGCTTTCAGTATGTTATCGTCGATGATGTATGGACGACCGGCCAGACGACGGTATCTTTAATGGAGTATATTATTCGTGAGGGCGGCGTAGTTTCCGCTGTAACGACGCTTGCGACCGCCGCGAACGGAGCGAGAATTAAGCCTACTGAGAGGCTATTGCAACGTGTCATTGAAAAGGGTAGAATAAATAGCGTTGAATCTGCCAATAAGTTTTTAGGCATCGACTTACGAAAGGCTACAGGTAGTGAACTCCAGGCATATATCGTTAAAGGGACGGCGGGCGTATTTGGGATCCAGGATTGGTTCTCAAATGCGGCGCCGTCGCTTGCGCTCGATTTTGCAAGCAAGGGAGTCGCTCGTCGAGGCGAAGGAGATTCTAAAGCGCCGTCCGGAATTGCGTCTAATAGAGACCTCTTCGGACATTTAAGTAAAGAGGAGCGTCGGAAGGTTACGACTAAGCCGACGCAGGGGGCATTTCAATTCTCAACATCATTCCCGCGTTTGTCGGAAATGGATGATGATTCGCTAATTGCGGCTGCATTGGCGAGTCGTTTGGCGCTCGATAAGAAAGATAGAATGAATAGCGCTCTAAAGTTTGATACCGTCATGAAGATGGTTAAAAAGGCGCATCCAACTATGTCGGGCGATGAGCTTAGGTCTCGCGCCTTAGCAGTTCAGGGGGAGACTCTTAAAATTGCGCGTAATATCCGCTCGGGTCTCGATAAAGGCGTAAGCGAGAGCGCTATATTAAAGGCGCTTAATGATTCATTAAAGCCTAAGTTCATGAGCGAAATGCGCCGCGAAGGGCGGGAGGGCGCGAAGGTTGGCGCATTTGGCGCTAAGGCTGAGGCAATGTTTGAGCGGCGTACAGCCGAGGTGATGGATGAGGCGGTGCGTGTTGAGGCGGGTATCGAAAGCGATGTATTCGAGGCTTGGGCTGGAGTCGACTTTACAGAGACATTACTTAACGCCTTACATAATAAGTTTACTGATGAGCGCGGCGTATTAGGTAAGAAGACAAAGAAGGAAGATGAGGAAGAAGCTGATACGTCTTCAACAGCTACGGGAGCCGAGGGTGAAGAGGAGAAAAAGAAAAAGTCTCTTAATGTCGAGACGATGGAAAACCCCAAGGTTTTCGCGGAGTACGTTCGAGATCTCGCCGCCAAGTATTGGAGAGAAAAGCATGGTCTCCCCGAAGGGGCGAATCCCTGGATGAATCGTCTCGCTATTCAGTTCCTCCGCAAAACGGCAGCTAATATTTATAAGAAGCTCGTAAAGTCGATTATGTATTCTCAAAGCAGAGATACCGCCTTTAAGCAGATACTCAAGCTTGAGAATATTCCTACTGAGCGCGGCATTCTCTCGCAGATGACGTACATTGGCGAGATTATCCATGCGCGGCATATTCGCGAGAAGAGGGAAGAACTTTGTAAAAAGCTTGAGCAGCTTCTTAAAAAGGAGTTTGGCGCGACGGGCCGATTTAAGCCTGATAAGGAGGAGCTTAAGCGCAAGGTAACAGCGGAGGCTGAATTAAGGGCGAGGTATATGCTCCATGCAATGTGGCTTACTCCTGAGGCCGCGAGTAATGAGGCGAGTGAATTGTCGCGTGAACTTACCTCAATGGCGCTTGAATATGAGGAAGCGGGGCGTGAGCTTGAGCAAAGCCGAATTTATGTAGAGACGATTAGGAAGCTCTCTATCTTGCGCGAGTTTGGAGCTTTGAAGTATAAGACTCCTGGAGAGATTGAGTCTGCTTTGCGTTATTGGGAGGAATTAGCTCAAGGCGCGAGGGGTAAGGTTCTTGAGGCGATGGAGGAGCGTGAAGGACGCACAAAAGCGGCGGCAGCGGTATTCGCTAAAGCGTTCTTTAATCCGCGTTCAAGTCATGCCGTCGAGAAGGGCTTTAATCAGGCGCTCGGCAATTATCTCATGGGGCACATGGGCTTTGCGTCGCTCTTGGAGGATATGATGCGCTTTTCAGCCGAGGGCGATAAGACTCAGGCTCTGGAGCTTGTAAATTACCTGATGCGCGAGATCCAAAAGGCGGGCGATAGAAGCGCGAGTGAAATGCGGCGTCATGGGGATGATTTTCATGAGGCGGTTGAGAAGATATATCGCATGAGCTTTAAGAAAGTCATGTCTGAGATGAACCGCGAAGACTTACGATTTGAAAAATTCATGGGGCTAAAGGGCGGTAAGCGCGTTATGCCTACAAAAGGTAGAGCGATGCAGCTTTTAGTTTCTCTTCTTCAGGGTGAGAAGGAGGGCAGCCACTATTTCGAGAATGTCAAAAAGTGGGGTCGAAAGGGTCAGGCGAGTGAGATAGCGCGGCTATTGAGCGCGGAGGATATGAACCTCATAAACTGGTTAGGCAAGTGGTATGAGGTTAATCGCAAGGAGCTTTCTGATATAAGTGAGACTCTCTTTGGTATCGGCGTATACTCCGAAGCGGCTAACTATTTCCCTGTTAAGATGCTTTTGGAAAAGCAGGGCTTAGAGAAAGTAGAGGGAGTTTCCTGGACTATCTTTCCTAAAGCGTTAACGCCGCGCGTCTTTAACTTAAGAGACTTCGATACCTCTCAGGATATATTCGCTATATGGGCGAGTCGAATGGAGGAGGCCGCGCAGTGGAAGGGACACGCGAAACTTGGGTTGGAGCTTCGCGGCATCTTCGGCAGAAGTATGCTCCAGGAGACGATTGTCGCAAGTCACGGCAACAGGGCGAATCAGCTTGTCTTGGGCTTTATTACCGATATTCTTTCAGGCCATGGAGCGTACGACAGGACGACAAACGGCATCGAGTGGGTAAGCGACCAGATCCGAGGCTGGACCGCGTTATGCGCCTTGGGCGGCAATGTAGGCGTCACCTTTAAGCAGACGACCTCAATTCCCGCTTTCGGTTTTGAAATTGGTCTTGTTAAAACTGCCCGCTATGTCGTAGAGGCGTTTACTCCCGCCGGGATGGAAGCGATGAAAAAGCTATTCGCCTCAGAGCAGCGTAAAACGAGGTGGCAAGTCGGTAATACGGAAGCCGTTAAGAACGCGCTCGCTAAGAATGACGCGGGATGGTTTAAGCGCTTTATGCAAGCTTCGATGATTACGAATAAGATTGGCGATTTGGTTCCCGGTCTTGTCGTCGGCCAGGGGATATACCGTGATTGTATAGCGCGAGGCATGAGCGAAGAAAACGCCATGGCTGAAACATGGATGATTATTGAGCGAACTCAGCAGTCAGGCCGCATGGAGAATCAGACGAGCGTACAGCGTCGCAACCGTTTAGGGCGCATGATGTATCAGTTCCTTACGACTCAGCAGCAGTATCTTCAGTACGAGGTTAAGGCGATTAGGGCGATGATTGCAGATCCTTCGCTTAAGAATGCCGGTAAAGTGGCTAATACCGTTATACTTAACCATTTCATTCTTTCGAGTCTCTATTACTGGATGGGCGAACTTTATAAGGCGATGTTGGGGAGTGAGCCGCCAGAGGATCAGATAGCGGACTGGGTTGTCGGGTGTTTACTTGGGCCGTATAACTCTCTATTTGTTCTCGGCTTTTGCTGTAAGGCTACGCTCGACAGGTTCCTGAAGGGCAGTTGGGCGGCATCGAGGAACGATATGGTTCCTATGGAGTCGTTTGTTAAGAGGACGATAGGCGATTCGGCACGGGTAATGGAGGCGGTCTTTGACGAGGAGCGTACGACCGATGAGCTTATCGACGCTATAGCTGACTTGGCAGCGGGCTTAAATCCCATTGTAAGAGACGCAAGACGAGTAAGCGAGAACCTGGAGGAGGATGAGGAGTAATTTTTGTAATTTCGGCATCCTTGCAAGTTAGTAACAAATTTTGATATAATTTATGCCGACAAAGGCTAACGCCCGAGTCATCTGGACGCGGAGGTATCGTCTTCGCCTTAAGTGACGGGATAACTTCCTGTCACTTTTGTTTTTGTAAAAATGAGCAATCAAAACATATTGAGCGTCTTTGTTGATGAATCAGGGAACTTTGGAGACCCTGACGATCCTGCTCGCTATTGTATTGTGACGCTTGTTTTTCATGATCAGACAGCTGATATTTCACAGTATGTAAAAGAGTTGAATCGCTCAAATTATGATCTTGGTCTTGATTCGGATTCCTTCAGATTTCATATGGGGCCATTGATTCGACAGGAAGATGAATACGCGGCAATGAGCCGTCCAATGCGTGGTAAGATTCTCGATCGAATGATGACGTTTGTACGCAAGGTTGATTTCAAATATCACTGCATTGGAGTTGATACTAAATTCATCAATACGACACAGCAGGTTTTTGATCGCCTTATGGGGCAGCTTGTCGATTTTATTGAAGAACATCGAGAGTTGTTTGAGTGTATAGATAAAGTAAAGATTTATTACGATGCAGGCCAGAAGCAGGTGAGTAGATTATTAGAAGAGGTCTTTACTAAGAATCTACCGAGTCCGCTCGAATTTGCTCAGGGGGTACGTCAGGATTCGTATAAATTACTTCAGGTCGCGGATTTGATATGTACAGTTCGCCTGATCGAAGTTAGGCTCCAGGATGGGGGCGAATTGACGAAATCTGAAAATCGCTTTTTCGGTGGTCAGCGAAATTTCCAACGTAACATCCTAAAGCGGATTAAGCGCAAAGAAATCTGATTTGTTCGATTATGGTATAATAACCATAGCATGAATAAAGAAGAAAAGAATAAGCGTTTAGCGCAGATAAGGCGTCTTGAAGGACTCCTGGCGTATGCTATTAAGCATAACGAGGTTGAAGAAATTGAGCGCCTCCGTAAGGCTCTTGATGCTCTTATTGCGACTATATAGAAGGTTTTGTTAGCGAAAAGATATTTATGATGGGAGTAATATGCAATAAAAGTAAAAATGTCAGACGTAGATAATATAAATTGTTCTTTGGGGTGCGCCTGGCGTTTCGCGATAGTTGATGGCGTTAGGCTTGATATAGAAGATGCACAAAGGGCGCAGCATGGAAGTTGTCCTTTATGTGGAAGTCGGCTTGTTGCAAAAAAGGGTGATATAAGAGCTCATCATTGGTGTCATATTGATAAGAATAACCAATGTGATGATTGGTATCAGCCTAAAGGTCGATGGCATTTGTACTGGCAGAATAAATTTCCAGAAGAAATGCAGGAGGTGGTAATACAAAGGGATTCTCTCAAGCATATTGCAGACATTAAGACTAATATGGGGATTGTATTGGAAGTACAATATTCTCCAATGACTGCGGCGGAGGCGAGAAAAAGAGAGTGTTTTTATGACACAATGATGTGGATCGTCTCAATGACGAGGGATGAACATGATAGAAATTTTTTAGAGGAGTTTGAAAAACATAAAAACAGATTGTCTCAAGCAAATCAATCGTTATGGAGCCTGGAAAATCAGTTTGAAAAGATCTTACCGTCAGCGTGGGTGAATTCTCAAAGATTTCTTTGGTTAGATTGTTATGGAACTATGCTTAATCCAGAGTCTGATGAGGATTTAATATGTATAGTTCCGAAAGTCAATGATGACGCTTTTCGTATTTGTGCGCGGGTGAATAGGGATAAATTCATAAGCATGTGTTTTGATGGTTCAATATTAGAATTTGAGCGGGAGTTGAAAGAAATAAGAGATGCTTATAATGATCCTCATCGAAAGAGGGAGCAGGACAAACGCGCTTGGATAAAAAGTCGAAAGGACGCTCATAAGAAATGGGAGGAGTATAGGGCGAAAGATTTAGCCGATCAGGAAGAACGCAAAAGAAAACTTAAGGAAGATTCTTGTGAAGAGATATTTAGCGATGAGGTGAGTAAAAAAACAGTAGATTTTTTGAATTTTAGATATAGGGAGGAGTTTAGGGTTGGGAGCGACTTTAACTGGAATGAGAATCTAATAACTAAAACGGTTTGCCTTGAAATTTCATGGATTGAACTTTGGGCTTTGTCGCGTAAATATATTTTTTCGATTTTTTGTAGTGATGATTCGATAACGGGTTTGTGTGAGGTGAAATTGTGTTTTAAGCCAAATTATACATCTGAAGATTATCAAAAAGATTATGAGTGGTTGAGCCAGATTGTAGATGGCGCGACCATAAAAAATTTGCCTAAATATGAAGATCTAATTCCTTATAAAGGAAAGTGTATAAGGGTTGGCTTGATGCAACCCGATAGCGTTGCGGGAAAGGTTGTGTTTCATAACTTAAGGCTGCCTAAGAAAATTTAACTTTTTTACTTTTGCATTGACGGGGATGAGGGGATTGGTGTATGTTCCAGGTGTGGCAGAAGGTGTACGCCATAGTGACCTACCTAAAACCGCGCATGGGGTAAAAAGGCTTCGAGCGCTTACTGACAGTTCTGAAGCTTACTGACGATTACTGTATCTTTCAACCGTGTAAAACGGGAGAAATGGGGAGAAAACGAGAACGGGGAAAACGAGGGAAGGAAAACGTCAGTATTGATTTCACCCCTATTTTTATTGGGTGAAATGAGTGTCAGCATTCATTTTTTCGACTATAGCTACTTTTGTTGGGTATAATAACACGGCTGCTCGTGAGGGTTTGAACTGGTATGCTCCTCAGTTCTTCACGGTTGGTGCTAACACGACTGACATTCAGGACATCAAGCTTGATGACGGCGGTGCTGGTTCTGTTGGTTGGGGTGATGTTATGCAGATTGTTGGACCTAAGGGTAATCCTGAGACAATGTATTGCTATTGGGACGCTTCAATGGATCCTGAAGAAAAGGCTACAACTGCATATTGGGGTGACGATGGTTGCTATGCCGTTAATGTATCCTTTGATGCTGGTGATGGAATTGCATTTGATAACATGAATGCCTACGAATATGCAATTCAGAACGCTGGCCAGGTTCCTTCCGAGAAGGTTACTTTTGCCGCTCGCGAAGGTCTTAACTGGACTGGTAATCCCTTCCCCGCTCCTATTAATCTTAGTGCTGTTGTTTTAAATGACGATGGTGCAGGTTCTGTTGGTTGGGGTGACGTTATGCAGATTGTTGGACCTAAGGGTAATCCTGAGACAATGTATTGCTATTGGGACGCTTCTATGGATCCTGAAGAAAAGGCTACAACTGCATATTGGGGAGACGACGGTTGCAATGTTGTTGATGTAACTCTTCAGCCTGGTGCTGGTTTTGCAATTGACAACATGAATGGTCTTACCTTTGATATCGAAATCGCTTGCCCTTACTAATATTAAACCAATTTACGTGCGTTGCATTGTGTAACGTGCCTAAAAAACAAAAACAAAGGAAAAATAAAAATGAAGAAAATCATGATTGCGGCTGTTGCTGTTATGCTTGGCATTGCGGCTAACGCTGCTGCGGTAGGTTGGACCTGCGCTGGTGCTAAGAACTACGCTGGTGGTGACTATGGCGTTTATATTATCGGTATGAACGGCGTAGAATCTGTTGCTCAAATCGCTGCTCTCGCTAAGGATGGTAAGGATATCTCTGCTTACCAGTTCGCTAGCGGAACGGTTGGCTCAACAGGTGCTGCAACTACAACTGCTGCAAACTCTGGCAAGAGCATCACCTATGATGCTGCTGGTGGCGATGCTGCTAACACTTATCAGGCGTTCATTCTTATGTATGCTGCTGACGGTAAGACTGCTTCTTACACGTCTGTTGCTTCTCAGACGCTCTATAACAATGACACTGGTAAGACCTTCGGTTTTGCTAACCAGCAGGCCAATCTCGCTGCTAACCAGTTCGAGGTTGCTCCGGAGCCGACCTCTGGTCTTCTCCTCCTCCTCGGCGTTGCTGGCCTCGCTCTCCGTCGCCGCCGCGCCTAATAGGTTAAGTATTAGTGATTAGTCGTTAGTGATTAGTCATTAGTATTCAAAACGGTAAGCCCGTCCGATTATTCGGGCGGGCTTTCTAACTTTGTTGAGAGGTCCGAAATAACTCACGCAAAGTACGCGAAGTCCGCAAAGTTTTTAAAGGAATGTTAAAGATTTTTGATTTTATTAAATTAACTCCGAGCGTTTGGGTTCTCGCTACCGCTTCACTGCTTCGCACTATCTAACGACTATATATGTGCTGGATTAAATTTTTTAAGGGTGCGACTTCGTCGCATAATTCGGCCGAAGGCCGCTCTAATAACTACACTATGGAGTCTACAGAATGTGGTTGAAAGGTGCGAAGCTCTAGCTGAAGCGTTAGCGTAAGCCCTTTGAACAACCATCGGAGTTAATTAAAAAAAGAAAAAATTAAATAATCCATTAAAAAACTCTGCGTCTCTGCGCCTCTGCGTTAAAATAACAACAAACAAAAAAATCTAACCACCACTAAAAACTTCGCGAAAGAAAGCGAACGCGGATGCTTGAGCACCCTTCGGGTTCGGCTTCGCCGAATCTACCCTCCGATTCGCTTCGCTCATCTTCGGCGCATCTCGCGTGAGACATAAAAAAATAAAGAGAAAGAAAACTTATGGGCTGGAACGGATCAGATAGAGCGAATAATTCGCCTAAAAATGAGACACCTAAATTGACGCGCAAACTGCGCGCTCTACCATACGCTATTTGCGCTCTTGTCGCGCTATTTGGCGCCATCGTGCTTTATTTCTTCCTCTCTAAGCCCGAATCCGCGCCCATTGCGCAAACCGACACCCCTAAAAAGCGCACTCCCGCGCCTAAGGCTTCGACCCATCTCGTTAAAAAGACCGAGAAGCCCATCGCCGCGCCTAAAAAAGAAAAGCCCCCATTTGTTAAGAAGCCTGGCACAATGCAAACGCCCGATGGTCGCGTTTTGACCTTCCCCGTTCCTGCTCCTGGTGAATTTAGAACTGTACACTCTCATGGAGCTGTCTATAAATGCGATCACGAGGGTAATTGGGTAGATATTACTCCTAAGCCAGTATTCGATAACGCCTTTGAAGAGAATCTTATCGGCATGAATCTCCAAGATGGCAACTTTATCCCTGGAATGCTTATGGGCTTAGATAAAGCTGAAGTTATGAAAATGCTTCGTAAACCTGTTACAATTAACCCTGATGATTCAGAAGAGGTCATTCGTAAAAAGACAGCAGCTGCCGAAGTTAAGGAACTCGCCCTCGATTATATGGAAACTACTGGCGCGAGCTTTGATGATTTTGTAATGGAAATGCGCCAAACCGCTACTATTCAAAAGGGCTTAACCGCGTCAACCTTAAAGGATATCGTTGGATTTCTAAAAAAAGGTGATGCTAAATCCGCCGCGCTTTATCGCGACACTTTAAATCAGAAGTTTAGAGAATTAGGCTTACCCGACGCTAAAATTCCTAAACACATTAATGATATTATTGACGCTCATAAAAACTCCAATTAAGATTAAAGGTTCACAATATGAAAGCAACACTAGCCATAATCGCCGCGCTTCTTATCACGGCTCCCATTCTCGCTAACAACTCGCAAGAAGACCAAATTAAAAAGATGGCTGAAGCAGCAGCTCTAAAGGCGGCTGAAGGCCAGAAAAAGGCTGATAAAAAGCAAACACGCGCTGAACTTGAAAATCGCCCAGCTGTTCTTAAAAAGACAGGCGGCTTTCTCGATGTCGCGGCAGTTGGCGTAAGCGTTGTCGTAGTCGATACACGCGAAAAGCCCGGCATCGCGGCAGATCGCTTCGCCGAAGTATTCGGCGATTTATCTAAGACGAATGTTAAGATTGATAAGTCTAAGCTTAACGCGAATGAAAAGCCATACGCCAAAGCGCTCGCCGCGCTTAAGGCTAATAATGCCGCGTATGTGATTCTCATCGCTGAATCGAGCGATTGCCCTGGTCTTTGCGTAATGCCCGAGGAGCGTATCGCTGTTATCAATGCTAAGCGTTATCTCGGCGGTAATGACCCCGTAGCACCTGAAACGAGACTTATTAAGGAAGTTTGGAGAGCGCTCGGCTTTGTAGGTGGTATCGGTTATGCGCCTTATAAGAACGATGTACTCCAGCCTGTCTATAATCTTAAGGAACTCGATGCGCTCGTATATCAGGTTATGCAGCCAATGAACTTCCAAAAGATGTATGCTCAAATGGCTAAGTTCGGCGTTAAAAGAGCGCGTCACATCCCCTACAAACTCGCTGTTATGGAAGGCTGGGCGCCCCAGCCAACGAACGAGTACCAGAAAGCAATCTGGGACGAAGTCCGCGCCGCCCCCAAAAATCCAATGAAGATTGAATTCGATCCTAAGAAAGGTCGATGAAATACACTTACGCATATAAGTCGAGTGACGGAATACGTCATGAAGACACAACGAACGCCTCTTCGAGAGAAGAGGTGTTCGCTGAATTGCGTAAACGCGGCATAAAAGCGATTAAAGTGGTCGCTGCTGACGGCTCTAAAGCTAACGGCGAGGTTCGTGGCCTTAGAAAGCGCTTTGTAGCGGCTCTGGTGGCGTTTGTTGCGCTTGGTGTAGGAGTTGTAGCCTACTTAAGCGGAAGCAAGAGTGCGGCAACCAACGCGCCTGAGAGTACCAAAGAATCATTAGGTAAGGCTGAGAGTAATCCCTATGCGAACTTGGCGAATGTCGATAAAACGCGTCGTCAGGTATTTGGCGATGAAGCTATCGTAGCTAAGGGTATTCGCACAGGTTGGGCGGACGTCTTCACACTCGAAGGTGATAGGTTCTTAGCTTCATTCGCAATACCAGGCGTTAAGGCTGGTCAGCGCAATACTTCGCTTAAAGAATTTGAAGCTGCGATAAATTCAAAGTGCGAGATAAATCCTACTGACTCCCCTGAAGCGCAGCAGATTAAGGCGATGGTCGAGGGTATGAAAGACGAAGCGCGGCAATATATCGCAGCAGGCGGCACAATCGTCGACTACGGTAAACGCCTCACCGAACGCCAAGACGCGGAGATTGCAATCTATGAACGGATTAAGTCAGAAATTGAAAAAGCTAAAGATACCCTCGGCGAAGACGAGTTCATGGACGTCTGGGAGCGTCGCAACGAAGAGCTAAGAAATTTAGGAATTAAGACGGTAGGTTTGGAGTAAGGGCGATAGAAGGTTTTAGGTGAAGGTAAAAGGTGAAGGTGAACAGAGGTGGGGTATCTTTTCTTGAATTGATCCATATTTCTTAAGCATTGCCCCTAACATACGTCCAATTTCTACAGCAACGCTCTCAATTTTCTCGATACTTGAAAGATATCCAAGATTTTTCGCAATCTCAAGCTGCGTCATAGTTTCATATAATGAGCCTCTAGCAATAGCGAGAAAATGCGCGTAATCCTTATTCGTCATCCGTCCATTGCCCTCAGCTATATTTGAAGGAATCGACAGCACCGACCTACGAAGCTGATCTATTAATGCAAAGCGCTCATCTAAAGGAAATTTCTTAATTTCCTCATACACAAGGCCTACAAGCTCAACCGACTTTTGCCAAACTATTAATTTTCTATAACCAAAATCTTCCACTGTTCACCTTCACCTTTCACCTTCACCTCTTAAAAATCTTCAATTCCACTGTTCACCTTCACCTTTTACCTTCACCTAAAACCTTCCAATCTACCCCCTCACTCCAATCCAACTATATTATTCTAGGCCATGCGCCGCAAATATGGCCCTCGTGAAAGATAACATCACCAGAATCAATAGCCGAACAAAGTTCCGTCATATCACCGCGAAATGGATTACCGAATTTATCAAGAACACATGTCCCAGCTTTATCGCGAGGAAACAACAACACTTCTTCTCTAGCATGATCGACCGCTTCGCGCCAAAATTTACACAGTTCGGCGGCATCATAGATTCCTGATGGAATGATATTTTCATCAATTTCAATCTGTGTATATCGCCTTCTTGCAGCATACTCCAACATAGATGCCGGCGAAAAACCTGGATCCTTACCACAAGCAGCTGATAACAGATAAACCAAGGGTTGAAGATTTTTAACACTCTCAATTACATCAATCCAATCTCTAGGCTCAGTCCTACCAACCAATGCTGAAAGTTTATTAGCCGCTAAATCTATTGGATGAAGCGTAAAGCCTGTAGTTTCATCTTCACACAATGGAAAAAATCTAAACGAACTATCAGTACCCCATTGAATTTCAGTACGTTCAGAGCCCTTAGAAACTTCAGCTTCAATAAATGTTCGTATTTCACGCAGAACCTTTACTGAGTAGCCTTCATTAATCAGAGTTTCACGATCTAAGCGCCAGCTCGTATGCATAGCCTCAATCGAATCATTAAAAATATCAATATCTCGAGAAAGGCGCGGCGTTTTAAGGCTATGATTAAGAGCTAACCCGCCAGCGACATAACTACCTTCACTGACTCGTCTATTTTTCGCAAGGAGTTTTAATGTTGAAGATTGGAATTCTGAGAGAGCCATTCTCTAATCCTTCCTGCGAATCTGTACGCCACCATATCGCCGTAATTTTCTAATCTCTCGGCTACAAGTTTTAAATGGCCAGCATTTTTAGGCTTAAAATCTTCAGCCATATTCCAAAAGCACATACTACGATAGTCGTCAACCATCGCACATACGTCAGCAAATGAAATTTTATCAGATTTGAGCATAACTTATTTACCACCTAAATTACGCCTCTATTTTACCAAAAAAAATGGGGAAGAGGGAAGAGGGAATTGGGAAGTGGGAAAAGGGAAGAGGGAAAATCTCAAAATCCGCTGTTCACCTTCACCTCTAACCTTCACCTAAAACCTTCTACCGCCCCTCACTCCAATCCAATCGTCTTAATCCCGAGATTTCTAAGTTCGTCATTCCGCTTTTCCCAGTAAATCATGTATTCATCTTCGCTCATAGATGAATGAGCCTTTTCGAGGTCAGTTTTTATCCTCTCATAAATGGCAATTTCCGCGTCCTGTCTCTCGGTAAGTCTTTTACCATAAGAGACAATTGATCCACCGGCAGCGATGTAACGGCGAGCCTCCTCTTTCATTCCCTCGACCATTGCTTTTATCTGTTTAACTTCGATTGAGTCGTTAGGCTTAATCTCGCATTTATTCTCAAGGGCTGTCGCAAATTCCTTTTCGGTAGTATTACGCTGTCCAGCCTTAACGCCAGGTATAGCGAATGAAGCGAGAAACCTATCGCCCTCAAGCTCAAAGACGTCGCTCCATCCGTTGCGGATGCCTTTTTCGATTATAGCGACATCACCAATAACCTGTCGTCTCGTATTGTCTTGAGATGGAGTCTCGATGACTGCAATAGCATTGGAATTTTCGTTAGAGGTTGTGCTTGAAATGCTATTAGTTTTGGAGCGTGAGCCGCCGAAATACGCTATAGCACCAACAGCAGCTGCAACGGCAATTACAATCGCCGCAACTACTCGTTTACGGATGCCGCGTATCTCACCATTAGCTTTAGATCCGTCAGCGGCGACAACCTTAATCGCCTTTATGCCCTTAGCTCGAAGCGCAGTAAAAACCTCTTCGCGAGATGCGGCATTCATTGTTTCTTCATGCCGCACCCCATCAGAGGTCTTATATGCGTATGTATATTTCATCGACCTTTCTTAGGGTCAAATTCAATCTTCAAAGGATTTTTGGGCGTAGCGTGTACCTTATCCCAAACTGCCTTTTGAAACTCGTTCGTAGGCGCGGGTGCCCATCCTTCTTTGCATGCTCTCTTGTAAGTAGTTCTGCGATATGGCTTGAAACCGATTTTGCCTCCATTTTGAAGCGCGGCATTTGCTGTGTCCGGAGGAATGAAATTCGAAGAAAATCTGTCGAGATCTGCCACAGATGCGATAGGTTGCATTACTCCCGCTTCAAAAGTCGTATAGCCGGCTCCGAGAGAAAAGGCAAAAGCTCGCAAGGTTGCTCTTACCAGACGGTTTTCAAGCAAAATCGCCTTTGGATTGTCAGCCATAAGCTCTTTTACGTTTACAATCGACAGATTTGCTTCTGGTACGGTAAGTGCAAAAGGCAAATCGTCACAATATACGAACGCTGTCGCTGCGAGTGCGCCATGCTTCGCTTTCAGAGCCACGACCTCCTTGATTGTACGGACCGACTTTTCGCCGTCAACACACTCGAAAAGCCACGAATAATCGTTTTTGAGTCCAACAGCCAAACCGTTGATCAATTTCATATCGAGCTTGTCCTGGCAGTTGATGAACATGTATTTGCCCCTGGCTGCCTTGTAGTCGATCAAAAATCCTCCTACGCGCTGTGCTATGCTTGGCTTTTTGGCTTCCTGGTTCTTTTCGGCTTTGACATCTTCTGCCGCGAAAACGACAGTAACCATAGAAGCTGTCAAAAACGCAATAAGTGTTTTCATGGTGAATCTCCTTTAATGTTAAATTCTTTCTATTGTTATTGCCTACGCCTTGCCTTGTTGCGCTCAAGCCTCTCTCTGATGATGGCTTTGCGAACCTTCGGTGAATGAATCGGCAGCGCGTCATATTCCTTGAGCATCGTATTTGCCGCCTCGTAAAGATCCTCCAGCTCATCTCCGCTCATGCCCTCATCCTCCGACTTGATGATTTCCTGCAAAAGAGTATCGCGGATATTTGCGATTTTATTGTAATGTGCGAGAGTTTCGGCAGCAATCTGCGAAATCTTTTCTCCGGCTGCTATTCGTTGTCCAAGTTCCTTTTTAAGTTCTATCATTTCGTTCTTGCGCCGAATTTCATCTTCGCTGTCCTCGGGCAGAATTTCAATCTTCTCCGCTAAAGCCTTCTTGAAGTCTTCATCCATGTTCGCTGGTAGCATCATAAGGGATTTGTATCCGACATCCATGTTCATCAGCGTATCGATGGCGACTTCACTGTCATATTTGAAAATCCTGCGCGGAGTCAACGATTCTCCGTTTTTCATGGGACCGCTGGGCGTAACAACCCGCTCAATGATCATGGTCTTGCCGAATGCATTGGTGACAACCTTGCCGACATCATTGGTCGCGCTTCTGTAAACCTTTCTGCCGTCAACCATGACATGCTTTGGCTCTTCAGGTTTGATGTACTCTTCCTTCGGTTCACGCGGTGCCTCAATATGTTTCGGAACTGCGCTGAGCTCTTTTTTTGGGGGGGTGGGTTTTATCTCTTCGTTCGTGCTTTTGTCTTTTTCGCCCCAGTCAACGAACACTGCCAAAAATATCGCACTGGCCGCCAAAAATCCGACTGCTAAAATATAAGGTGGCCTTATGCCGAAAGACGAAACCTTTCGTGCTTTAGGTTGCTTGCGCTTGACCTTGGAATTAGATTCCACTACTGAAATCGCATTTATGCCTTTTTCCTTCAAAACAGCAAAAACCGCATTCTTGGAATCGGCTTCAATATATTCGTATGCGCGAGATCCGTTTTTATCTCTGTATGTAACTTGCCATGTCATTACGCTTCGCCCCTAAAATGTCAAAGGCCCGCCCGCGCGATGCGGTCGGGCCTTATGGTTTGTTTATCCTATTGGATTAAGCAACCTTACGCTTGAGAGCGAGGGCAGCAGCACCAACGAGGAGAAGGAGACCAGAAGTCGGCTCCGGGACATCGCCCGAAGAACCAGTAGCCTGCCAAGCACCAGCAGTCTGAGTGCTGAAGGTATACTCGGTATCAAAACCACCACCATCGGAGAAGTTCAAGGCGACATTTCCGTTAGAGGGAGTCGTGAATGCGACGATCGCAGACTTTGCCTCAAAACCTTCGGTCGTAATGAGGATCTGAGTATAGTAGGTTGTACCAGCGGCAAAGCCATCAACCGTGCCCGAATACTTGGAGCCAGTTCCCGCCTGACCGAGCGAAAGATCGCCCGTCAAACCAGTAACGGCGTTCGCACCAGCAGCATCCGTAAAGAAGTTGATGGTAACGAGGTAATCGGTGTTGCCCTTGCCAACCTTAGCGGTACCGTCTGTCGTATAGACAGCGCCGGACTGCCAGTTTACTGAAGCAGCATTAGCGCAAACAGCGAGAGCGATCGCACTAAGCATAATCATGATTTTCTTCATTTTTTGTTTCCTTTTTTGTTTTAGCACGATACACTATGCATCGTACGAAATTCTCTTAGAGAGCGGAGGGGAAGGTCATCTTTGCTTTCTTGTACACAAAGTTGCCGAGCATTGCCTGGCCAGCCTTCCAAACGACATCATTGGCAGAGCCGCCCTCTTCACCTTCCATACCCTTGATCCACCAGCCAACTGCCGCGCCATCACCATCAAAGTCTTCCTCGTCCCATTCAGGAGTGACATAAACATATTGCGCAATCGTAGCCGCATTAGAAGCGCTCAAAACCTGAAGAATTTCGGTGTCATACTGGAAACCTTCAACAGCAACTTCTCCAAGCTTGATGTCCTTCGGGAGGAAGTTAGCTACCAAAACATACTGCTTACCAGTAAAATCGAGCTCAGTAGCACCTTGCTTTACTTCGCCAGCATATGTCATTTTAGCTTTCTTATAAACAAAATTGGCAAGAAACGCCTGGCCTGGAGCAAACTCAATATTGTCAGCACGACCTTCGTCTTCGCCTTCCATGCCCTTAATCCACCAGCCAACTGCCGCGCCATCGCCATCAAAGTCTTCTTCATCCCATTCAGGAGTGACATAGACATATTGTGCAATCGTAGCCGCATTTTCAGTGCTGAGAACCTGAAGAATTTCAGTATCATACTGGAAGCCCTCAACCGTAATGTCGCCGAGCTTGAATGTATCCTTGCCAGCCGAGACAAAAGTAGCACCAACAGAATTGTACTGCGATCCAGTCAAATCCTGATTCTGGTATCCAACAATATTCGCGGACTCCAATCCGAACGTTACTGCAACACAGTAATAAAATGTAAAATAGAAGACAAAAAGGAGAGATATATGACACCAACGATTGTGCAAGTACTGAAATGCTACAAAATAATCGCTGATATTGAGCGGGCGAAGACTGGTCGGCCTGGGGAAGGGACGAAGAAAAATGTTTTGAGAGGAACGGTTGCCGTTTGTAATGCTGCTGGTGTAGCATTGGGCGATAGTGTAGAGGCGTTGACGCGAAGGGCGATTGATAGGGCTCTTGCTGATTTTATGGTTAGGGGTATGACGCGACTATCTGCGTGGAGCTATATTTGTAAATTAAGGGGACTTTTCGCTAAATGGTGTCTACCGTATTATAAAGATGCTGGTTGGGAGATTCCAAAGTTGGAGTTACCGGCGTTTCGAGCGCAGGCGCCGCGTTATATTAGACCGTCGAGTGAGTTGTTAGCAAGGGTTAAAAACTGGTACAGATTGCAAGAAGGTGAGTATTGGTTTGCGGCAACAATGATGCTCGAGTTTGCAATGAGAAATGGAGATGTACTGAGACTTAAGGATTCTAATTTCGTAGAGAATGAGAATGGAAAGTTTTTGTCATATACGCCGCATAAGACGGAACTTACATCGGCGCGGCGGGTTTATTGGCCTATTCATCCTGAGATATGGCAGAAGTTCGATGATTATGGGCGATTGTCGGGGCTGGATGTTACAAAAGAGACATTCGATGATATAAATCGCGATTTAAGGAATCTCGGCTTTCATGGCTCAAAGGCGGCGTATGAGCTTAGAAAGATTTGTATCGACCATATCTATCAGAAGTTTGGCGCAGAAATGGCGGTGTCTATTTCCGGTGATGATATTAAAACTATTACTAAATACTACGCAGACCCAGCTCAACCGAATATTGGAGCTGTACGGGTTTTGGATTTGCTCTAACCCCTGTCAAACACTTTCTCGCTTGAAGTGCTTCTAAAAGTTTTGCCCAAGGAGCTCCTGTTATTATTGAAGACGATGTAGAATTTAATTTTAATAGCAGTAATGGTAAGCCATTCGTATAAATCATTGAAAAAAATTATTCTTAATGATTGTTCATTTGTGGGTAATGGATCGACTGCAAATATGCGTGATGCTACTGGCGGAGCTGCCTTTTCTGCCAATTCGCCTGTTGTCGCTATCGGTTGCAAATTTATAGGGAAGGAGAATAAAGGTGGCAAATATGGCGGTATTGTTAAATTAACTGGGGCTTGTGGTAATTCCGCATTTACAAATTGTGTCTGGTTTGGAAATGCAGATACTGCAGCATATACTTCATATGATACCAGAGGGGGTTCTTCCCCTCCTGTTTTCATTGGTATATTATCATATTTTATTTTTCGATTGTGAGAAATCTTGGATGGTAAACGCATGAGAAACTTGCACATACTTTAGGATTAAGGTGACGACTATTTAGGCGAGCGTTTTAGGCAAAGAATTTTCCGCATAAAATTCTCATTTTATGATATACTGTTCTCAGTTGATAAAATCTTAACTTCAAAGAAGGGTCTTTATAGGGTAAATTAGGGATATAGAAAATTCTATTCCTAAGAAATTCGCAACTCTAAGAAAACCGCTTTTTTTTAGTAATGTTTTGTCATGAAAGCAACCGCAAAATAAAATCTATGCGTAAAAAATATCAACATTCCGCTTATTACTACGCCTATCATTACGGATGGACGTACAGCGAAGCGCGTACATATACCGGGAAGTATCTCGATAAGCATACATATCGTCCTCGGATGCGTGAAAGGGCGGACGGCGTGTGGAACAGTAAAGATTGGTTTAAGTATCAGAATTCTTCAAAGGAGTTCGATTCTTCATTTAATCCGCTTGTTTTGCTGGCTTGTGCTGCGGTTGATATTGGTATCGCTATGCGTGATACTGTTCGCAAACTCACCGACCCGGTCGAACGCGACAGGATAAAGCGCGAACTTATGCGTGATTTGCGCCGTATTCGTCGCCCGTTTTATTATGCCCGTGAAGTCGAGCGCCGACGTCAATTGGCCATAGAGCGGCGTAAAATCAATCGCCGCAGAACGACTGCATCTATGCCTACTCCGGAAGAACTTCTTAAGGCGTGGGATGAGCGTAAAACTTCCCGCGAGGCGATGATTCGACTTGGCGGGATGATTCACGATTTGGAATGTTATGTCGATAATTATCTGAAAATCGATGAAAACGGTAAGGTTGTCGGGCGCAATCGCGGGATTCGAGGATGGCTTAGGGACAATATGCCCGAGCTTTCGGCGAAGTATAAGACGCTTATGCGCTATAAGGCTCTTGCTGTGAGGTTGAGACAGGTGACGGAGACTAAAGATCCGAAGCCGACGTCGAAGTTGCTTAAGAAGCCTTATCATGAGGCGGTAAAGACTATATTAGCGGACGAGAAGCCGATTTTCTCGCATGTTTTTGCGGCGCTTGAGTATATGCTCGCGCCCGAGACGGTGATGCTCGATGCGCCGAAGGTGCGGAAAGAGCAGCGGAAGGGGAATGAGCGGCGAAGTAAGGTGCGGCGGCGGGCGAAAACGTAATCCCGAATTGAAAATTTTCAAGTTATGACGCGATGAGAAGTTTATCGCGATGGGGAAGTATTGTTAAAAATCGGGATTTTGTTGTTTTATTACGTGGTTTTTATTGGATTGAAAGGCTTTTTATTGGAAAGGGATATGGTGAAGAGGTTGGTCTAGGGGAATAGTGCGATGATGGGGTGGGGTGGAACTGGATTTTGTTGGAAGAAGAGAAGAAGTTTTGGGTACGGAAGAGAATTTCTTAGTGTCTTTTGGAAAAAGAAGCCTGTGAAGGATTTTGGAAATGAGAATTTTATGCGGAAAATTCTTGGGTGCTTTACTGCGCGAATTTAAATTTAAATTACCATTGCAGGCAATGGTGTAATTTGATAAAATTAAACAAAATGTTAAAGAAAGGATTATCCAATGAGCCTTATAACTTGCAAAGAAAACAAGGGCGGGGGTAGATTAGCGTTAAGTATGAAGAGTGAAGATGGAAGAGTTGGAGGCTTCAATTTTCATTCTTTATTATCGTTTATTCTTTCGATTGTTTTTACAATTGTGATGAGTGGCGCATGGACGGCTAGCGCATATGCGGCCGAATTGGTCGCTCTCTGGGATGGTGATTTCTCTCAGCTTACGCAGAATGAGGTTACAATTGATCTTAAAGATAATACAGTTAGCGAAGATAAATCCAATATAAGTATTACTCAGAATGTTGGTGTCAATGTGGATTTTCCTGAAAATTTTGGCTCTCAGATGACTGTGGTTTTCAAGTATTCTAATCTTACGTTGGGACAAAAGCAGGTTATCGCAACATCTTGCTGTGCAGGAGATGTAAATAGAACTGGAGTTTATTTGAGCGAGGATAATAATACATCTAAAGGCATTTGGAATACTGCTGATTGGGGTAATTCTGGTGCTACTTTGGATAAAACTTCTGGCGTGTTGGCCTTTTGCTATGGCAGCGCAGAAGGTACTTCGCTTTATTATCTGCAATCCGGAGCTACCGAAATTTATAATAAAAACAACTTGAAATCAAGTAGTGATTCTAATCTTACAGGTTGCGCGATTGGTGGAGAGAGGGCTAAAGATGGTTCTGATCTTCTTCCTTCCGCGAGCGGCATGAAGATTACGGGTATTGCTGTTTATAAAGGGCTCTTAACAGACGAGGAAAGGAATGGATTTTCTTGGACTACGGTGACGATAGAGGGCTCGGAGGCAAGTTGGAGTGGGCTGTCCGCTCCTGCTTCTGGAATTGTGACAGTGAATCTTGCTGCATCGGCCACGCTTACTATTGATGCGGTTGTATCACTTGAAATGCTTATCGTAAATGGCGCTGATGATGCCGTTTTAACGCTTGTGTTAGGCGAGGGAGGATCGTTCGTCGCGTCTAGAAAAGTTATTGTAAATTCTGGCGTATTGAAGCAGGGGTCGGCGAGCGTTTTGGGTGCAACGCCTGTTCTTGAGGTCGCCAATGGAGCTACGTTTGACATGAATGGGCAGACGATACATGCTTCTACGGCTGTGCACATTGCTGGCGCGGGCACTGGTAATTGGCCTTGGGCACTTACCTCGTCTAGTGGGGCTTCAGGTAGCATTTGCGGCGGACTTTATCTAACTGACCATGCAACTATCGGTGGCGCTTATGATATTAAGATTGGTGCTGGCGGCACTGGATATTACCTTTATTTGCAGGGGTATGCGCTTACTAAAATTGGTACCGGCGCAGTGCGTGGCGTTAACATGAATACTCCCGGGTCTGGAACTATTGATATGAATAGCGGTATATTGAGCGTAGCAACATGGAATAATCTCAATAGTGCCGGCGGAGAAACGAAGCTTATTCTTCGCGAAAATTCCGAGTTTGTAAATACAACGGATCGCGTAATTCCAGTTGACGAATTACAATTGTTGGGTGGGCTTGCTATTATCGCGGATAACCAGCAGGGTCTTGGCGTTAAATCTAAGTTTTTTGGCTATGGAACGCCAAAGAAACTTAGATTTTGGGATGGTGTTACGGCTACTCTTTCTGGCAATCTGACCGTTGGCACATCTTTTGAGCTGGCGGGCAATGCCTCATTTGAGAAAGATTCTGAAACGGAAGGCGAGGTGATTGTTTCCGCTGCTAGGTTGACAGTTCCGGAAGGGAAGACAATTACGGTGGGTGAAGGAGTTGTCTTTGATATTGGCACATGCAGAACCGCTTCGATTGTTCTTGAAGGCGGCAAGCTGAAAGTGAAGCTTTTGCCGGTGGATTTGATGGTTGCGTTGAATGTTATAGGTCTGGAAAGCGTTGATGATATCGAGGTTTATGCAGATGCAGAAAATTTGAGTGTTGCCAAGAAATATGAAAACGGCGTTCTCGTTATTGAAAATAAGAAAGAGAGACTTTTGGAGGGCGGCGCATCTGCAGAAGAGATGGTGGCCTTTGGTAATATTACTGTTGCAGCAGGAGAGGTCTTGAAAACAACAGGATATCTGTCAATGACCCTTACATCTGATGGCGTTGTGGATGTCCTTGATGGATGCGTTGAGGTGACCAAGGCGAGTGACAAGTCCATAAAGGGAGCGATATACATCCGTGAGGGAGCTGAATGGATTAATAAGTCGAGCGACGCTGTAGCTTATGACGCCAACACCGAAACGATAGTCCACGTTTACGGTAAGTTGAATATGGCCGATTCGCGCTGGACTTTCGGCGGTAATAGTGTTCTTCATCTTTATGGCGGCTCCGAGATGTGCGGGCGAGGAGATGGGAATAATGGCGTAAACGGAATCTTTGATTTTTACCGTGGCGGTGATATTTTGCAGGTTCATCTTTCGGATAAGGAAGACGCGTCAAACATTGCCAAAATTACGGGTTATCTCCGTGTGCGAACAGAAACATGCAATGCGAAGATTGATGAAGGCGCTTTGTTGGAGATGAGTGGTGGCATCGGGAATGGGAATACGCTTGTTCGAACTGGCGCAGGAGGGTTTTCTAAGGTCTTTCTCGACGGTACTACACTTGATTTAGGTAAGCACGTAAATACTCAAGCGAGATTTGTTTCGCGCAAGGGAACAAATACCATTAAAATTGTTGGCGACAACGCTTTTTCGTTCTGTGAAAATGATTCGAAGGCGGATCCTGTCATCAAGGTTGAGAGTGGTTCTACTTTGACTCTTGCTCTCCGCGATTTTTCTGGTTGGAATGGAGATGTCACTGAGCATGGGTGGATTATAAATAACGGCACATTGAATCTTGCTGCCAATGGCGGTTCTCGCTTCTTCCGTGACCATATCGTGATTGGAGATGGAGCTTCAACGGTAGTGGTGCAGGATTCTGCGGATAGAGCACAGATTCTTTATGGTGGAGCGGATAGCGCAGAGTTGGCTCAGATTCAGCTTCCTGAAGGATCGGCAACGATTTCCACAAATGGAAATGCTGAAGTGAAGGCCTTCTATCTTGGGAATGATGGCAATGGCGGATATGGTGGAAAAGGAGCTGGCATTTCTGTCGGGCGTAATGCCGTGTTGACTCTTGAGCCTGCAGTCAAAGGCGGTGACAAGCTTGTGAAATGGGGCGCTGGTACGGTTATTTTTGCTGGGCGTATGGATGGATTTTCCGGAGCCCTTGTTTTGAATGGCGGAGTGATCGAGATGTTGCCTGATTGTGGTTATCGGGGAACAGTTACGACGGAAGTTGAAAAAATGCAGGTTGTAAGAACCGAGATGGCAAATGGAAATATTAGATATAAAGTGTCGCCGAAATATTTTTATATCCGCATCCGCTGATGCGTGAGCTATGTTAGTGAGGTGCGCAGAGGGGGATTCCTCTCTGTGCATTTTTTAAGTTGGGAATGTACGGATGATATAAAGCCGCTGATTTTATTCAGGATATCCTGCCGTCTATATGCCGAAACATTGCGATGTGAAATGATTTTTGATACAATCAAGACAAATAAATAGGAACTACAGTTATGATCTCAATTTCTAACCTGCTTGCAGCATTACTGCTAACTATCGCTAACAATACCGATTTATTTGATACTTCCATTGAAGTGACTACCGCAGAAAATCAAATTTATACCGCTGCGGATAATGCGCGCTTTAAGAGCAAGGGGAAGACGACCGTTCTTAAAGGCAATGTTTCTGCCGCGCGCCTTTCGGAACGGTCGGACCGTGAAGCTATCGTAACAAAAGATAAACTTGGCCCGATGGATGTTACTTATACGACTTATGCCTCAGGGTTAAAGATGAACACTCCTCAGGAAGCGCCGTCAGTCGTGTACTTGCGCGGTATGGTTACTCTTACGAATCCGACAAAACAAGATATAAATTTAAATCGTCTTACCCTTTTT
>JAGBTH010000028.1 GCA_017631385.1 Kiritimatiellia bacterium | reverse complement strand
TTGGAATCGTGCTGGCAATCAGTGTTGGAACGGTACGGAATCGATTCACGGTCGCTCGACTTGGGGTGAGCTTGAATTTGATTTGACCGCGGCTCAGCGTGCTAAAATCTTAAAGCCGCTCGTATGCAAGGCGTTCGCAGAATATAAGTCTGAGAAGATTTGTCATGGCGCTAAGAACGGTATAATCGAGTGGACTAAGGATCCTGAGTTCTGTGAAGTCGAGTTTTACGAGAGCGAAGTTAAGCCCCTCGTCGCTGAACTTGATAATTTAGGTGAAGAGGTTAAAGGCGATATGGATGATGCGACTGTACTTCGTCTTGCTGAGACCGCACTCCCGCGTTGGACCAACGTTTCGTTCGAAATCCAGCGCCGCCGCGCTAATTGGCTTAAGACGAAGGCTATTCAGTAAGATAGTTGGATTTTACTGATATCGATATTATAAATTATCCTAAAACATCATAATCGTGTTGACATGGTGTTATACTAAATATATAATACACAGCCAATATCTTAACAAGGAGGAAAAATGAACGTTAAAAAATTAATTGGTGCGGCGCTCTTCGCCATTATTGCCAATGGAGCTTTCGCTTCTGAGTCAGAGGGTAATTCTCTTTCGTGGGCTCCAGGTGATGGTATTTCTTATGACGAGACTTCAATTTTGTCGACAGAGGCTACTTTGAATTTTCATTCGAAGTATATGTCGTATGGTGTAGTATATGGTAACGATCCTATTCTCGTTCCTGGCGTATGCGCGACATTTTTCGATTGGGCATATATTGGCGTTGAATCTATTTTTGATTTAACTAAGGGTAATGGTAAGGGTTTTGGTTATGGTAATCGCGCTGGTAAGTATACTACGATTGACGCGTTTGTAGGTTTAGCTCACGAGTTTGAGCTTGGTGAGACGATCGGTACTCTTAGCGTTGATTTTGGTTATATGTATGAGTATTTTACCCGTAATACTCAGAAGGTTGAAGATGGTTGCATTTGGGATAGCCAGTACCTTATGTTAGAAATGTCGCTTGATGGGCATTGGCTCGTTCCTACGCTTTATGTTGAGCGTGATTTGATGTATGATAATGGTACTTACGCGAGCCTTACGTTAGGCCATGAGTTCGAGATTTATGACGGACTTACTCTTACGCCTTCGATTGGCCAGGGTTTAGGTAATTCTCTTAGAACTAAAGGTTATTTTGCTGAGCTTGATAAGTATGCGGAAAAAGGCTTTAATCATGGCGGTTTAATGGATACGACAATTAAGGTTGAGCTCGAGTATGCAATTAATGATTGGCTTACATTTGGCGCTTATGTAGCTTATTATGATTATCTCTTTGATGATAAGATGCGCGAGGCAGCTGCAGCTTACAACGCTCAATGGGGTGCGCGTTCGGATAAGACTTGGAATTTTGTCGGAGGCCTTTCACTTACTGCATCGTTCTAATTAATATAAGGTGATGAAAATTAAATTACCTAAAAAAGCATTGGTAACAGGTGGCGCCGGGTTTCTCGGTAGCCACCTTTGTCGTAGATTGCTCTCAGAAGGGTACGAGGTTACTGCGATTGATAACCTTTTTACCGGTAATAAAGCGAATGTTTATGATTTAATTGATAATCGCCGCTTTAGTTTTGTACTTCACGATATTACGCAGCCTTTTTGGGGGCAGTTTGATGAGATTTACAATCTCGCTTGTCCCGCGTCGCCTGTGCATTATCAGCATAATCCCGTTGAGACTATGAAGACGAGTGTTATCGGGATGATGAATATGCTGGAGTTGGCGATGAAGAC
>JAGBTH010000027.1 GCA_017631385.1 Kiritimatiellia bacterium | reverse complement strand
GTAGATTTTCTGCGCCGCTCTAACGCGCGCAATGGTTTCCTGAAGTTCCGCGAGTCCGTCGTCCTGAACGGGAGCGGGAATGTTTGCGCTTTGCATTTTCTTTATCTTTCCTCTTTTTTACTGTCCGAAGAACCCTTCCTCAGACGAATTGAGATATATTATAGCACTTTTTATATCGGTAATCAAGTAGCGATATTAAAATATTTAATATTTTTTTATCTATTCACCCAAAGTCATGCCAACCAACACCCATCGGCTAACACTAAAAAGAAGAACTTTTACTATGAAAAGTTAAAGAAAATAGCTCTTAATCACTATTTTCTCTTAAAATCGATAAGGTAAAATCGCTAAAGCTGGTCTTAGGTCTTTAGCCTTCGCCTTAATTCGAATTGGAATACGAGAGCCTTCGGCGCGGCGAATAGCGACTGACGCTCGGCCATTACGAAGTTTACACACGGCTTTACGCCCACCATTAGCTTCTATCTTACCAACTTCGCCCTTTGCATTTGCGCAAGATACGAATTCTCCGGGGCCTGACTCAAAATAAAACTCAATATCAATATTACCATCTACAATAAACCGCCCTAATGAATCACTCGCAAAGACATCTATAATACCACTCTCATTTTCCTTCAATAATAGTGAATGAACAGAAAAACGTAACGCTTCAGGCTCATACGCCGTTTTTAAAGAGCTTTCAGCATAATAAACGCCGTTTTTCTTAGCTATCGCCTTCAGCTCGCCAGCTTCGTAAGCAATATCTTTAGCATAACAATTATTCGAAATCTTCTCACCCTCACCGATGAAAATTCCATTTACAAAAAACTCCACGCTATCAGCTTCAGTAATACATTCAATCCAAGCTTTATCACCTTCTGACCAATTCCAATGCGGGCCTAAATAAAATGTCTTAGCCTCTGGCATATAAAGAGTTTTAATATACGCCAAATCTTTTTCGCTCGGCTCTCCCTTAACAGCAAAAAAGCATGATGGATTTAATTTTAACCGAGCGACATCGTCAGCGCTGAATGCCAAAAGGCCGATTTCGTCACAAAGGTCAAAAAACGCCTTATTCGTTTTATTATCCGTAAATAAAACCGCATTAACACCTACATCCTTAAATGTATAAAGCTTCTCTCTCGCTTGGCTCTCACTAAAAGCTTCACCTAAAATCCCAAGGCTCATATCCAACATAACACCTTTAATACGTGTATCTTGACCATTAAGCTTAACTGAAGTATAAGAAGAATACTCTAATGAGCGAATTACATATTTACCCATCAAGTTACCTTTTCTTACAACTGGCTTATCAAGTGACCATATCTTCGGCTTTGAAATAATATAGTCATCAGTCATAGGCTTAAGTTCTGACTTCTCCCCTTCTTTTACTGATATAAGCCTATCAACAATCATAACAGCTTCATCTTTCGCAACCTTATCAAACCGCACTTTCATCGAACCTAAAACAACTCGCTCTTTAGGATTTATAACACAGACCTTCGCACTTCCTATAATACCAGCACTCGCAGATGATTCACTAGGTGACTCAATCAATATCTCCAATTCGTTCTGAGAGCCATATTTTATAGCCTTGGACATATCTATCTCGTAACCCTCTAAACCTGCATCCTGAACACTAAGCTCAACCCCATTTAATTTAGCTGTAAATCTACCCTTAACCGCCGCTAGGCGTAATGCGACATAAAAGCCCTCTACTTCCCTTTTAACAAAGAACGAACGCTTAAATACAGCCTTATTGGCTGGGGAATAAAACTTCGAAGCGTACGCCTTCCAGTCTAAAGGTAACCTTACTTCAGTTTCAACAGCCTCTTCAATCGCGGCGCTAAAGCGCCATCCGTCATCAAAAGGGACCTCGCCTTCTACCTCAATTGACCTTCCAAGCGCTACGGCTACCCTATGTTCGGCTATCTCCTTCTCGCGATCATTCTCAACCCACATTATACCGCGAAGATGCCATGGCACCCACCCCTCGGTCCATGATACATCACGAAATGGCTCATTATAAAACGATGTGTCGACAATTATATCGTCTAATGAGCCAGCCTCACCGTCAGGTCCTTTAGAAAAAAGGACAGGCAACTTATCATCGCTATAATTCTCATACACATACTTATTACCCCATGGATCAGGTAAAATGGCGTTAATATAAGGGCCGAGCCAACCAGGCTTTTTTACTCGCGTAAGAGCTAGCTGCTCTAAACCTTCAGCAGTTGTTGGATATACACCTACATGATAACGATAACGCCCTAGAGCTACAGCTAAAGTATTAAGGGACTTAATAGCAGTTGCCTGCTTACTGCCTGTTAAATCAAGCCCCTTACGCTTAAATATCGCCGATCCTACTAGCCCACCGACAATAGCCAAAGCGATCAGTATCACCATATAATACGGGAAGCCCCTTTTTACAGTCGGGAGCGAAAAACCTAACTCAGCTCTCTTTTGGTTATATTCTAGAGCTATCGCTTTTTTTATTGAAGCGATACTTTTTTTATTATTAGGTTTCTTTTTCGACGGAAACTTCTTACGTAATATACTATGACTGACCATGGAACTAAAAGATTAGACGATTCGCTCAAAAATAAGGCTCTCGATAGCCTCAGCCGAAGTCGAAATAGTAAACGCTTTAAGCAACTCAGCTGCCGCGCTCTCTAACCCATCAGGCCCACCCGATTTTTCTAGTGTAGCGAGCGGCGAGCCGGTTACAACCTTATCGCCGACCTGAACATCAAGCGTTACGCCAGCTAACGGGTCAATCGTATCTGTCGCCTTCTCGCGCCCAGCACCGAGCTTAAACGCCGCGCGCGCGACCTTCTCGGCGTCAATCGCCGAAATTACACCAGATTTCATCGCTTGAATCTTAAATTTCGACCTAGGCTGAGTAAGAAGCTTATTAAACTTCTCTAAATCTCCCCCCTGAGCCTTAACCATAGCTTCGAACTTAGCGAGAGCAGATCCATCAAGTAACTTCTCGCGGCAAAGCTCGCGCGCTTCTTCAATCGTAATATCCTTCGCGAGCGAAATCATAAGCGATGAAAACTCAACACAAAGCGCGACATCGGCGCGTTTAATGACATTAGCGGGATTTTTAAGAATATCCAAGGCTTCGGCGACTTCGTTAGCGTTACCGATGGCGCGGCCTAAGGGCGTATTCATGTCGGTTACAAGCGCGGCAGCCTTACGTCCCGCCGCTTTAGCGCCAGAGACGAGAGCGCGGGCGAGTTCACACGCGTCTTCCTTAGTCTTCATAAAAGCGCCAATACCCCACTTAACGTCAAAAACGAGGGTTGACGCGCCTTCGGCTAACTTTTTAGAAAGAATAGAGCCTACAATCAAAGGAATTGAAGCGACAGTACCGGTAACATCTCTGAGCGCATAAAGCTTTTTATCGGCGGGAGTAATCTCAGCTGTCTGAACCGTCATCGAAACGCCAGCCTCAGCAACGACCTTCTGAAAATCATCTAACGAAAGAGATGCGTTATACCCAGGAATCGTCTCGAGCTTATCGGCTGTACCACCCGTAAGCCCTAAACCTCTACCAGTAAGCGAGGGAACCGCGACTCCACACGCTGCAGCCAATGGCTGAATAATGAGCGAAAGCTTATCGCCTACGCCGCCGGTTGAATGCTTATCAGCGGTTGGAATACCTAAATTCCACTCTAAACAGCGCCCCGAGCGCATCATAGCCTCGGTTAAATCGGCTGTTTCGCGCTCCGTCATACCGCGGCAACAAATCGCCATCGCTAACGCACTCATCTGATAATCAGGAATCTCACCTTTAGTAAAGCCCTCGATGAACTCACGAATTTCAGCAGACCCAAGAGCACGACCCTCGCGCTTTTTATCAATTATTAACTTAGCTATCATTTTAAAGCCTCTTTATTATTAAATTACTCGATTATCTATAAGTCTAGTTTTACCGTTATATACCGCTAAAAGGACACAGACGCCCTTAGCAGTCTTCTTTACATCTTCCAAGGTCTCACCATCAACAAACTCTACGTAGTCAACTTTAAGACCTTCTTTCTCGAGAGCCTTGGTAATTCGCGCCTTTTCGGTTTTAACGCTCTTACCAGCCTCTACACTCTTAAGTAAACGTGAAAGCGCCAAAGCTCTTACACGCTCCTCGTCAGAAAGATAAGTATTACGCGACGACATCGCGAGCCCCGACTTTTCGCGCACAATGGGAGCGACGACAATATCAAGATCAAAATTAAGATCGCGCACCATTCGCTTAATAACCTGGGCTTGCTGATAATCCTTCATCCCGAATACCGCAAAATCAGGGTGGGCGAGATTAAAGAGTTTAGCTACAACTGTGCAAACGCCGCGGAAATGCCCTGGGCGCCGCGCCCCACATAATCCCTTAGATAAAAGCTCCTCGTCAATATAAACGCTGTGATCTTTAAGATACATATTCTCACTCGTCGGAAAGAATACTGCCGTCGCTCCAGCAGCGCGGCACTTAGCGAGATCGGCCTTCTCATCACGAGGATACTTAGCAAAATCCTCATTAGGGCCAAACTGAACAGGATTTACAAAGACACTTACAATAATCTCGTCAGCCTTGCGCTTTTTAGCCTCAGCTATTAAACTTAAGTGCCCCTCGTGCAAATACCCCATAGTCGGGACGAGCGCAATCTTAGCGCCAGCTTTCGAACGAGAGCGCGCCCATTTTTGGAGTTTACTAGGTTCTCTAAAAATCTTCATTTCTGCAATCCTTTTAAAAGAGCGATTTCTTCTTTGTAGCCCTGTAGGTCACAGGGAGTTTCAAGATAAAACGGTAAGTCGCGTAATTTAGGATGATTTACAATCCTCTCAAACGCTTCGAGACCAATTTTACCCTTACCAATTTTTTCATGGCGATCTTTATGGGCGGCTAAGGTATTCATCGTATCGTTTAAGTGAATAGCTTTTAGCTTATCTAGACCAATAACACGATCAAATTCTTCTAATACGCCATCTAGATTACCAACAATGTCGTAACCACCATCCCAAATATGACACGTATCAAGACAAACACCGAGATTAAGACCGCTTAAATCCATGATAGCGCGCAACTCCTCGAAATTACGCCCAACTTCAGAACCCTTACCGGCCATCGTTTCCAGAAGTACTGTCGTCGAAGGAGTGGAGCCGAAATTATCGAAAATACGCCTTAACATACTCGAAATAAGCTCAATACCCTTTTCTGCGCCTTGGCCAACATGAGAGCCAGGGTGAAAATTGTATAATGCCCCAGGCGTAAGCTCGAGCCTCCTGAGATCATCAGCCATCGTCATCTCGGCAAATTCTCTCACACGCTCCTCAGCTCCTGCAGCATTAAGCGTATAAGGAGCATGAGCGAGTATAGGCCCAATACCATTCGCCGCGGCATATTCGTTAAACGCGGCAACATCAGCCTTATCAATGGGTTTCGCAGCGCCGCCGCGTGGATTGCGCGTAAAAAACTGAAATACATTAGCACCAATCGAAACGGCTGTCTGGCCCATAGCCAAATAACCACCACTAGAAGAGAGATGACATCCAATTTTCATAATATAATATTATATCAAAATAAAAGATATGTGAAATAAACACATATCAATAAATTATCATATCGTCAGGAATTGACGCTTCAAAAGTCATTTGGCGAGACTGGGTAGGGTGCCAGAGAGACAACTTCCAAGCATGGAGCATCTGACGCGCCGGTACGCACGCTAAGCGCTTATCGAGCGCTGACTTACCGTACTGTTTATCGCCTATAACAGGAGTTCCGAGCGAAGCCATGTGAACGCGTATTTGGTGCGTTCGACCTGTTTCGATTTTACACTCTATTAACGAGTAACCTTTTTCACGCGACTGAGCTAACGAACTTAAGACTTTCCAATTAGTTATCGCTACTTTACCATTACGCTGAACTATAGCCATGCGTTTACGATCAACGGGATGGCGCCCAATAAGGTTTTCTATACGCCCTGCATCGAGCCTAGGGCGAGCATGACAAACAGCCAAATAAGTCTTCTCTATATGCTTATGAGAAGCGAAAGCCTTAACTAAATTCTCCATCGCCTTTTGGGTCTTAGCGACTACGATTAGCCCAGATGTATCTTGATCAAGACGATGAACTACACCTGGACGGGCTACACCGCCAATCCCCGACAGATCAGGGCAATGATGTAAAAGCGCATTGACTAATGTCCCTGTAAAATGCCCGGGAGCTGGATGTACCACCATCCCTGGAGCCTTATTTACAACGATCATATCTTCATCTTCATAAACGACATCTAATGGTATTGCTTCAGGCTCAGGGATAGCCGGCACAGGCGGCGGGATTTCCATCTCAATAACATCAGTCTCTTCGACCTTCATGCCGGCTTTTTCGGCAACAACCGAATTAACCTTAACGAAGCCGCCTTTTATAAGACCCTCAATGCGCGAGCGCGAAAAATCAGGATTACGCTCCAGAAGTATTTTATCCAACCGAGCCATTTTATTCCTCACTCCACTTTGTGTACCTTATCGTCTTATCATTAACATAGCCCTCGGCATTAACAACACGAGACATACCCATAGACTCAGCAGTAATTTTAATCTTAAAGACGCTTTTCTCATCTGGCGTAAACATAATATAGTTCTTAGCATCGCTACCAATATCTGATGTATCTACCGTGCTATTAGAATCTTCAATTCTCCTAATCATATCATCCCAATCTTTAAACGGCCAAGATGTTAAACTCTCATCCACATCACGATCTTCAGGCATTACATTTAAAGCTCCTATTATCGCCTCGGCTACTTCTCTAGCCTCAAGTACCGAATCATCTGAATCATCATCGACATTATCATATATTCCAGGAATAGTCATAAGAGCCTCAACGCTCTTTACAGTATTTATATTTATCTTATTAGAACCAT
>JAGBTH010000026.1 GCA_017631385.1 Kiritimatiellia bacterium | reverse complement strand
TGGACTGCGTCTTCAAGTTGCGTCTGTCGCTCTCGCAAGAAAATCTGCCGTGAAGCTTGATTCAGAAATACGCGAGATTGTTCTACCCGCCTTGGCAGATCCGGTTTTAGTACTGCATGACGTATTGGCGCAGTACGCGGACAGCGTGAAGATTACGACGCTCCTTCATTGCGAGGAATCTGATCGAAATCGTTTTGACGAATGGGGCCGCCCTAAGGTTGAGAGTTGGACGGGGAAAGCGCATCCAGTAGTTTCTGGTCTCGGCGATGAAGATATTGTTAGTCTGCCAGACGATAGGATGCTCGCAGAGCGATTGGTCTATGACTTCCCGAAGCAAGGTTCCGGTTTAAAGCTGCCAGCTCTTGGTCTTTGTGATTCTGAGCTATTTACTGTGATTTCGGCGGCGTTTCTCAACGAGGGGCGCGTAATTCAGAATCCAGAACGAAATCGGTTGGCTGTCTCTTCGTTGGGTATTCTTATTCAAAACCTGCTGGCGCTTTGGCGTCCGTCGGCTACGGGGATCACGTGGGCGCCCTTTGCCGCGTTGATGCGCTCTGACGACATTCTTGTCGCGTTAAAGTCTGCTGGGCTCGCGACTAGCCGATCGAAGGTGTTGCAGGGGCTTGATATCTATCAGAATACATCTCTGCCGACTTATATTGAGGGTAAAATTAAATGTCCTGAAATTGAACACGCTAAGGAGGCTGTAACCGCCTTTGTTGACAGCGCTAACGGATTTCTCTCTTGGATTGAGGAGTCTAGAAAAGATCGTTCGCTCATTGACTTTCTGCGTGACATGCTCGGACGCATCTTTTCTAAAAAGTCTCTCGGCGGGGCTCGTTCTGATAAGGAGTTTTCGCAGGCGGTGGACTGTGTGCGAAATGTATTCGCGATGCTTTCGAGCGAGTGTATCGGTAAGATGGCGTTTTCAGATGAGAGTTGGATCGCGTTGGCTCGACGTCTTCTGGGGTCGGTCTCGTATTCGCTTGAGTCTGATGAGTCAGATGTGGTGAGAACAGAAGGGTGGCTAGAACTTGTGTGGAGTCTTGGAGATAAGATTGCTCTAGCGGGCCTTCACGAAGGTGCGGTGCCAGATTCGGTAGTCGGGCATGCGTTTCTCCCGAACGAGCTGCGCGCCGCGCTCGGGCTTACATCGAATGAGACGCGCCTTGCGCGTGACTCATGGCTTCTTAAGGAGCTTGTTGGCTCCCATGCGCCGCATGCTGTTCGCGCATACGTTGCGCGTACGAACGCGAAGGGCGACATCTGCCGTCCGAGCCGACTTCTTTTTCTGTGTCCTGACGAAGTTTTGGCTTCGCGAGTAGAAAGCCTTTTTGGCGACGCGGGCGAAACCGCGTTGACGCCGCCTCGAAAAATTTCAGAAGCATGGCGCTTGCGGTTGCCCGATGAAGTCGCGCTTAAGAAGAAAGATGATCAGGAATATCTTTCGCCTTCTGCAATCGACACCTATCTGAATTCTCCCTTAGAGTATCTTTTTAAATATGGACTCGGTATGGGGGATCGCTATGAGGAGAAGAAGGAGTTAGGGTTTAATGACTACGGTACTTTCGTTCATCGTGTGTTGGAACTTTTCGCTAAGCGACAGAAGGATAATCCGCTGACGGATGAAGCGTCTATTAAAGTTGCGCTGAATGCGATAATTAACGAGGAGATTAAACGATTCGGTTCGCATCCGACGGTGAATATCTCGCTTCAATTGCAGTCTGCTCGCGAACGGCTTATGCGCTTCGCCGCGATTCAGGCTAACTGGGCGCTAGATGGTTGGCGTGTTGAAGGAACGGAGATACCTTACTTCGCAAAGCCGTTCAAGGATTTGGATGTTTCGATTAAAGGTTTTGTAGATCGCGTCGACTACCGAGTTCATCCTGATGGTAGTAAGGAGTTTCGCATTATTGATTACAAGACATGGGATGAATTTGAGAGTGCAAAGCGGAAACATCTTAGGACTGGGGCTACTAGACAGATTGACTTCGCTGAACGTCTAAAGCTTCCGACTATGCTTGAAAGAAATAAAAATGTGCGAATGTTGACAGTGCAACTTCCGCTTTATGGCGCATGTCTAAAATCGCAGTTCCCAGAACGATTGAACGGTTCGATTACGGAATATGATTATCTGGTATTTTCTGAAGACAAGGTTGATGTTCTTTCTGCGAAGGATTATGTTGATCTTTCGCTCAAGACAGCACGTGTCGCTATCGAACGGATTAAGGCTAACATTTTCTGGCCTGCGCGTGCCCATGAAGGTGGACAGCTCTATGACCTGGGGCGGATATTTACGTTTTCGCCTGAGCGAGATTTTGGGGAGGGAGATAACGTCTGCGACTGGCTAAAAAAGCAAGAGGCTAAATTGGAGGAGCTTAAGAATGCGTGAGAGAAATCTGCTTATTAGGGCATCGGCGGGAACAGGTAAGACTTATGCCCTTGCGACACGGTATTTGCAGTTGATGCTGGTTGGCAAAGTCGATCCTGCGAAGATAGTCGCTTTGACATTCTCGCGTGCTGCCGCGCAGGAAATTTATACCAAGATTCTTGAACGGCTCTGGACGGCGGCGAAATCTGAGGAGAATGCGAAGAAGGAGTCGGAGGAGATATCTAAGGCTTCTAAAATTCCCAAGTCATGGAGCAAGACGGAGTTCGCGTCCCTCTTGCGCAGCCTAATCGACACCCAGCACTTAGGGACGATTGCGACGCTCGATAGTTTCATATTGCGCTTGGTTCGCAATTTTCCGCTAGAGATGGGTTTTCAACACGCAGTGGAGGTTCTTGATCCTGCGGGAGAAGGTGATGCGATTCAAGATGCTCTTCGAGCGATTCTGCAAGGTACCGAGAAGGCCGAAGACTTCATCAAGGTTTTTGCTGCCGCGCATGATGGTAATCTGCCGCGCGTACTCGAATATAAGATTATGGCAGTATTGAAGAGATGGCGCAAGTTCTATGAACTCCGTCCAGATTGCAGGAACTGGACGGTAGAGTCTATGCTAAAGGCGCTTGGTATTCCAGAGATAAGCGAATGTCCTGATTTGTCGAGTTTGCCGTTCTGTCAGATTCAAAGAAAGAATACGCTTTCGTATGAAGAGCAGTTCGCTAATAAAAGTAGGTTGTACGATGGAAGCGTAGGCGTTTTTGACGTAACTGACGGCGTTAAGAAATTGATGCTGCATTTCTTGCATAACTCCGAGGCTGAATCATACGAATATGATTTTTACAAGAAGCATTATGTCTTTAACTGTGGTAAGGACGGGGCAGCTGCGATTCGCTCCGCGATTCAGCACATGTTTAATTTGCGCATACAGCGCCTTTTAAAGCAGGTTAAGGCTAAAATCGATTTCGTCAGCATCGTTGAGGATGTATACAATAGAAATTCGCGGCGGAAGGGTAAGTTGACGTTTTCGGACTTTACTAAGTTCTCAGCTGCTAAGGAAGGTTCAAAGAAGGCTATTGACCTTGCGAATCTTGAGTACCGTTTTGATGAGAAGTTCGATCATTGGGCGCTGGATGAGTTTCAGGATACGAGCGAGCTTCAGTGGGTATGTCTAAGATCGCTTGTCGAGGCGGCGGCGACTTCAGGCGGAGAGCGAACGGTAATGGCCGTAGGCGATCTTAAGCAGTCCATCTACACCTGGCGCGGCGGAAACGATGGACCATTTATGGAGATGATGTCGTGGGGAGCTTTTACGGATAGTGAGTTCGGGAAAATAGACGATCTTAATACATCGTATCGCTACGAGAAGAATATTTGCGATTTTATTAACGCTGTTTTTGGGGAGAAGAGCCTTCGCGCGAGCGGCATTCTAGCCCATGAACGCAGTAGAGCGATAGAGCGGTGGTTATCTAGCGACTGTTGGAAGGTGCATGAGCCGGTATTCAAGGACGGAGTTCCTAAGGTGGGTGACTACGTCAAGGTATTGGGCGTTCCCGATTCAGAGGGCGAGGCGAAAATGAATGTGCTTTTACCTGCGCTCGAGAATGAGTTAAAGCGCATCAGGTCGGAACATAATGATGTTGACAGCTCTGAGTCGGTCGGTATTCTCGTGCGAACGAACGATGATGGGAATGAGGTCGCGGAATATTTGCGCTCAAGAGGTTTTAAGGTTGTGTGGGAAGGAATGAGCGCCGTTTCGGATCTCCCCATTGTGAATGCGCTTATCGATCTTCTCCGCCTTTCGGAGCATCCCGCGGATGCCTTCGCTTGGAAAACAGTAAGTCAGCTATTCCCAATTTGTTCGACGCTGTTTCCAAAGAAGAATGGCGATGAACTTTCGGCGGCTTTTGTGTCGAGCATCGTGGCTACGAACCTTTCGCATCAGGGGCTTTCGCGTACGCTTCAGAAGTATTGCCAGGCGCTCTCGGAGGATTCGGTGGGGCTCGATCTTCTTTCAAAGCAGCGGCTTCGTGAAATTGTCGCCTTGGCGGTCGCGTACGAGCAACGTAATGCCAACAGATTCTCAATCGATGGATTCGAGGCGTTCCTAGCAGCCTCGTTCAAGCGCGAGCAGGGTACATCTTCGGGTGTGGTGAGAATTCTCACGATTCATCGGTCCAAGGGTTTGACGCTAGATCGCGTGATTGTTCCGCTTGCCGAGGGCGCAACGTGGCTTGCGGACATTGATGATCAAGAACTTCTTTGTGCACCCGAAGGCGGCTGGGTACTGCCGCATCTGTCGGTAGATGAGGCGGCGCTGAATCCAAAAATGGCGAAGGCGCTGAGTGAGAGGTTGGATGAGAGTCTTCTATCGAATATCCGTATGTGGTACGTCGCTTTGACGCGCGCGCGTAAGGCGATGTACATCATCGCGCCATTGGTAGAGCGCAATGAGGAGAAACCGTTTTTCCGCGATGTTATCTTATCGGCGTTTGCGGACTTCAAAAGACTTCCGGCGCCAAATGAATGCAAGATTATCTTCGAGCAGGGTGTCGAACCAGAGTTTAAGCCGCGCTCTGATAAGAATGGGAAGGATGGTCGCGTCGAGCATGAATCCTGGCATCATGAGAAGCTGGCTGAAACGGTTGAGCGTTTGTCTCCGTCCTCGTCAGGTCATCGCAACTTCGCTGTCCCGGCGTCGTATCTTTTCTCCGAGAGCGCTGGAGAAGCGGCGAGAAAGGGTGTGGAGATTCACGGGCAATACGAGGCTGTCGAATGGACGGACGAAGAGGCGCTCGCCGCTCTGCCAAAGGCGTTTCATGTCGCGTTTGTAAAGCCCGGCCCGGAGGCGACGCTTTGGCGCGAGAAGAGCTATGAAATCTATCGTGAAGCGTCCGGTAAGGGCGAGTGGGAGACAGGCCAGTTCGACCGCGTCGTTTTTACGGGTGTGGGCGATGAGCGCGAGGCCGTAATCTACGACTTTAAGACAAATGCTTTGAAGTCTGGCGAGTCGACCGAGGCTTTTGAACAGCGCATGAGCCGCACGTATTCGCCTCAGATGAGCGCCTATCGTGCCGCGCTTGCGACGCTGACGGGATTGCCGCCAAAGCGGATTCGCTTGGTGTTGTTACTCGAGTCTACGGGAACCGCCGTCGAGTGCGCCTCTTGAGTTGCGGATGAACGCTCTAAAACTGCGTTTTCGCTGCGCTATATAGTTCGCACTTCACTTTATGTGTGTAGATATGCTATAATATGGCGTTATGAAAATTTCCAACGAACAACTTAAGCTTTCTGCGGATACTATCCGCTGTCTCTGTTCCGATATGATCGATAAGGCGAACTCTGGCCACCCCGGAGCTCCGCTTGGTATGGCCGATCTAGCAGTCTCGCTTTGGCTTAAATTTTTAAATGTCGCTCCTAATGATGTTAAGTGGTCTGGTCGCGATAGGCTCGTATTCTCTGGCGGCCACGCGAGTGCACTCGTTTATTCGCTTTTCCACCTCGCTGGCGTTTCTGGCCTTACGATGGATGAACTTAAAGACTTCCGTCAGTTCGGCGCGCGTTGCGCGGGTCACCCTGAGCGTAGCCTTTTAGGCGGCGTCGAAGTTACGACCGGTCCTCTTGGTCAGGGTATTGCCATGGGCGCGGGCTTGCAGCTCGCCGCTAAGAAGGCTGGTACCGCTAATAAGACGTGGGTTTTCTGCGGCGATGGCGATATGCAAGAGGGTATTTCGCACGAGGCTTGCAGCTGGGCTGGTGCGATGAAGCTCGATGGTCTTATTCTCGTTTATGATTCTAATGGTATCTCGATCGAAGGTTCTACTTCGCTTACGATGAATGATGATACCAAGAAGCGCTTTGAGAGCTATGGCTGGAAGGTCTTTACGTGCGATGGTCATGATTTTGACGCGATTGACCGCGTTTATCGCCGAGCGATGAAGGTAACTGACGCGCCAGTTTTGATTATTGCTACAACTCACATTGGCTTTGGTGCTCCTACTAAGCACGATTCGGCCGATAGTCATGGCGCACCTCTTGGCGCTGAAGAGACTAAGGGTCTTAAGACGGCTCTTGGTTTTGATCCCGAGAAGAGTTTCTATGTTCCCGAAGAGGTTTATGCGCTCTTCGCCGCGCGTACAAAGGCTATGAACAGCCTCGCTAAGCGTTGGCGTAAGCGTAATCCCGAAATTAAGTGCGAGACGCGTGAGCCTGACTATATGAAACTCGTTGGTGCTCTTCCCAAGTATGAAGTGGGTAAGTCGGTCGCTACGCGTAGCGCGTGCGGAGATGTTTTAAATGCTGTTTCCAATCTCGTACCCGAACTTATCGGAGGCTCTGCAGATTTAGGTCCTAGTAATAAGTCTTATCTTAAAGGCTTTGCCGATATCGGTCCCGGTGCGTTCGAAGGCCGCAACATCCGTTACGGAATCCGTGAGCTCGCGATGACCGCGATCGCCAACGGCATTACGGCGTTCGGCGGCTTTAGAGGCTACGGCGCGACGTTCTTTGTATTTAGCGATTACTGCCGTCCAGCTATTCGCTTGGCCGCGCTTATGAGATTACCCTCAATGTTCATCTTCTCGCATGATAGCTTCTATGTCGGCGAAGATGGCCCAACTCACGAGCCTGTAGAGCATCTCGCCGCGTTACGTATGATGCCTGGTCTTATTACGTTCCGTCCCGCTGATGCTACTGAGACGGGGTATGCGCTTGTTGAGATGCTTCTTAATACTAAGTGCCCGACTTGCCTTATGACTACGCGTCAGAATATTCCTGTTCTTGAGGGCGTTCGTCACGAAGGCGTAGCGAAGGGCGCTTATGTAATTTACGAGAATGGGCCTCAGGGTATGGATACCGTTATGTTTATCGCGACTGGCTCTGAAGTAGCGCTCGCGATTGACGCGGCGAAGCGCCTCGCTAGTGAGGGTAAGTCGGTTCGCGTAGTATCGATGCCGTCGGTAGAGCTCTTCCTTTCGCAGAAGTGCTCTTACCGCGAGAGTGTAGTACCTGAGCTTATGAAAAAGCGCGTCATTGTCGAGGCCGGTACTCGCTTTGGCTGGGATCGCTTCCGCATTGATCATAAGACGACTCGCTTCGTGACGATGGATCACTTTGGCGCTTCTGCTCCTTATAAGGTCCTCGCCGAGAAGTTTGGCTTTACGGCCGATAATGTCTATAATACCGCTAAGACGATTGCCTAATTTAAGGACAAAAGTGATGAACGACTCTCTTATCGCTATCAGCCCCATCGACGGACGTTACGCTTCGAAGTGCGAAGAACTTAAGGAGATTTTCTCTGAATACGGCTTAATCAAGCGCCGCGTTCTTGTTGAGTGCGTTTGGCTCGAAGCGCTTTGTGACGCTAAAGAAATAGCTGAATGTAAAGCGCTCTCGGCCGCTGAGCGTAAGGCGCTCCGCGCGATTGCCGCGGAGTTCTCCGTTGAGGATGCCGCTCGCGTTAAGGAGATCGAAAGAACGACTAATCACGACGTTAAGGCTGTCGAGTACTTCCTTAAAGAGAAGGTCGCCGGGACGTCGCTTGAAAAGAGAGCTGAGTTCATCCATTTCGCATGTACGTCCGAAGACATCAATAATATGTCTCACGCGCTCATGCTCCGCGACGGCAAGGCATGCCTTAGAGCGGCGATGGACGAGATGACGGCGAAGATTGCAGCTTACGCTAAAGAGTGGGCTAAAGTTCCGATGCTCGCTCATACCCACGGTCAGCCCGCCTCGCCCACGACAGTCGGTAAGGAGCTCGCCGTCGTCTCCGCGCGTTTGAAGCGCCAGGCTGGCGAGATCGATCGTCTCGTAATGCCCGCTAAGATGAATGGCGCGGTCGGTAATTTTAACGCCCATTTAAGCGCTTATCCTAAAGTTGATTGGGAGAAGCTTTCGCGCAAGGTAATTGAGTCTCTTGGCTTGAGGCAGAATCGCCTTACGACTCAGATTGAGTCTCACGACGGAATCGCCGAGCTTTTTGACGCGATTTGCCGCTGGAATAGCGTTCTTACTGACTTTGACCGCGATGTTTGGATGTACATTTCGATGGGCTACTTTAAGCAGAAGACTGTTAAGGGCGAAATCGGCTCTTCGACGATGCCCCATAAGGTTAACCCAATCGACTTCGAGAATTCCGAGGGTAATCTCGGTCTTGCCAACGCGGTTATGGGCTTTATGTCCTCCAAGCTTCCTATTTCGCGTATGCAGCGCGATTTGACCGATTCGACGACCCTTCGCAATATGGGTGTAGGTTTCGGCTATACGCTTATCGCGATTCGCTCAACGATTAAGGGCTTAGGTAAGCTCGAGCTTAATGCTGAGCGCCTCGCTGAAGATCTCGATCGTAATTGGGAAGTCTTAGCTGAGCCTATCCAGACTGTTATGCGTAAGGTCGGTATGGATAAGCCTTACGAGAGACTTAAAGAGCTCACTCGCGGTCGCCGCGTAAACGCTGAGATTATGCGCGATTTCGTTGAGGCTCTGCCGCTTCCAGCCGAAGATAAGGCGAGACTTAAAAAGATGACGCCCGCTACATATACGGGTATCGCTTCTAAGCTCGCTAAACTCGCTTAATTTACTACTAAAAAGGACGCTTTATTATGAAAAAGGGAATTCTCGTTCGCCTTATGGCGATGATGTTCATTCAAATGATGACCTTCCCGGTTTGGTTTACGACGCTAGCTAAGTTTATCGGAGATCGTCCCGGTTGGGATACGCCTTTATACAGTATGTTAATGGGTATTGGTATGTTCGCCTCTCCCATCGTTTGCATGTTCGCTGACAGGTTTCTCGATTCCGGTAAAGTTTTAGCTCTTTGTAATCTGGTTGCGGCCGGCTCGTTAAGCGGCGCGTTTTTCGCGACTGATTCATTTACACTTTCGATGTTGCTTCTCGTAGCGACTGTCGCGCTTATGCCAACATGGTCGTTAGTTTCGGCTGTAACTATGACTCACGCTTCCCAGTCGTCTTTCCCCTATATACGCGCGTTAGGTTCAGTAGGTTGGGCTGCGAGCGCGGTATTCTCGATTGTAGCGATAAAGTGCTTCGGCTTTACCGACTTTGAGAAGAGTCCATGGATTTTCGCTTGTGGGGCTCTAGTAGCTTTTATAGGTGTATTAGTAGCGCTCATTCAGCCAGCGACTCCGCCTAAGGCTAAGGGTACGCCTATGAGCGTTGTTGATGCGCTTGGTCTTAGAGCGTTCGTTCTTCTTAAGAATCGCTCGGTATTTCTTCTTTCTGTAGTCGTTCTTCTTTCGATGGTGGCGTTTCAATGGTACTTCTATTATAATTCGCAGTATCTTTCAGACGCGGGGTGGAATATGACGACTGCCGTAATCAATATCGGTACTTTAGTCGAGCTTGGCTTTATGATGGCGCTTCCCTGGATTATTAAGCGCTTAGGCTTTAAGGGCTCTACGCTTCTCGGCTTCGCCGCGTTATCGTTTAGATATGGTGCGTTCTATCTCGCGGCGAAAACGGGCTGCCATCTGCTTGACTTCGGCGGAATCATGATCCACGGTCTTATCTTTGGCATTCTTATTGTCGGTATTCAGATGCATATGGCTGAGATCGCTCCCGCAGAATTGCGTAATCAGGCCCAGGGATTCGTGATGCTTCTCACGGCCGGGATCGGGTACTTTCTTTCGGTCGGCCTCTTTCGCGTCGTTCTAAAGGCGAGTGAATTGCCAACTGGTGGAATCGATTGGACTATTCCGTTTATGACAGCGTTTTTAATTGCTGTCGTCTCGTTCGCCTTATTTGCGCTTTTCTATAGAAGTCCAGCTAAGAAGTAAAGCCTTACGAGCTTTACTTCTTAGATTTCGAATCTAAAATTTGGAGAGATTCGGCTACGCGGCGTTCGCTACCGTCAGAAGGCTTATTTACAATGGTAATATCGTCTCCATTACGTAGGCCCATCATCGTCGATCCGCCACCGTCCATCGAAATAAGGGCTTTAGGATCACATCCAAACTTTTCGAGAAGGTAGCGAAGTTCAACGTAATTCACGCCGATAGAATGTTTTTGGCGCCCGTCAGCGATTCCGATTACGGTTATGCGGTTTGTTATGTTGTTGCCAGCGAAAGTGCGCGGGGCGCGGCAAGCGGCGCGTTTTTTGCAAGCCTTCGGAGATTTGTCGGAGTAGTCGGGAAGGGGCTTGCCGTAACCAGGAACTCCATCGCAGGACATAACATTATCGTATTTTTCTAGAAGATCCTTCCCGAACTTACGAATAACAGGCTCAGAATTGGCGTTAAAAGCTAAGGTCGCTTCTCCTTTAGGGTATTTAGACGGTATCATTTTTCCATCAACTTTTAGCTGAAAATATGGTGTAGATGGATCTACGGTTGAATGATAAACTCCATTAACACAAGCTAGAGCCTTAGTCTCTTTAGCGAGCAAACTCGGACATTCGCGGCGATTTTCATGTCGGGCGATATTAAGCGTAATGCCATTAGCTTTTTTCCAATCGATTAAAAGCCAATGAGTGTCCACAGGTCCGTCGCCAAAGAGATTATCAAAGTGCGCTGATAGATACATTACACCATCAGCTAACTTTTTAGCTGAGGCTGAGCGCATAGGTTTAGACTTAAGTTCACTTGGGAAGTGCGATAATACGTCGTCGGGTATTTTCTTAACTACTGAATCTTGAGCGAATGAGTTTAGAAAATTAAAAATGGTAAGCGATAATATAATAGCTAAACTTGTAAGATTAAGTTGTTTTTTCATAAGTTCCTCATCTCTTAATGAATATAAGTATAGCATATTTAGAGAGGAATCGTGTAGCAGATTGTCGTTGATTGCGTACGATGGGCTCACTTGTGCTTAAAAAACCTTCGTCAAGCTGCGTGCTTTTATTTTACGAGCTAAAGTGGTATAATTTGCAAATATGATTTACACCACCACTTTTTCCTCGACAATAGGGATTATTGGATTCTAAAATTAGGAGAAATGAGAATGAAATATGCTGTAATGAGCGATATTCATGGAAATTTAGAGGCGTTCAAGGCTGTTGTCGCGGATGCGCGAAAGCGGGAATGTAAGAAGTTTATCTGTTTAGGCGATCTTACAGGGTATGGTTCGAAGTCTAGGGAGTGTATTCAATTCGCGATAAAGACCATGGATGTGTGTCTTATGGGTAATCACGATGTTGTTTGTTGTGGCAAGGAAATGCCATTGGAATTCGCATCCAACAAGAACTTTGATGTCGATATTGAAACAGGTCGCTGTTTGGCAGAGGATGAGAAGTCTTGGCTGGTAGCTCGTCCGTATGTTTGGAGTCAAGACGAGTTTGCATGTGCGCATAGTGAATTTTCTTCGCCCTCTGATTGGTTTTATATTTTGCATCCTAAGGATGCATGGCAGTCGTTATGGACTAGGACCGAGCAGGTTTTGTTTGTAGGACATACGCATATTCCATGTCTAATGAAGATTCCAAAGGATAGAGTGAAGTTATCGCAATCGTTTGATGAAAAGAAGGCTATGTTAGGCATGGCTGGGCTAAAAGAGCTTAAAGCGAGAAGTTGTAAGATAGTTCGCGGTGCACGTTACGTTGTTAATGTTGGGAGTGTTGGATTGCCGCGTAAGGGATCTCGAGCCTCATATTGTATCTTAGATTCGCTTAAAAATGAGCTGAAATTGGTGTTTATCTAGTCAAAATCTAATATTTCATAATAGTCTAATGCCTTCGGCATTCTAGGCTTGAGGTGAAGTCCTAGAGATAAAAGTGCTTGGCTGTATATGGTGAAAGTTCTTGGGGTTATAGGTGAAAGAAATGTCAGGTGCTGGTGAAAGTAGGTGAATGGTGCGGGTGAAAGTACTTGAAATGCCGCCTCTTCTCGTTGAAATGGCGCCATTTCTCGTTAAAATGCCGCCTCTTCATGAAGAAATGGCGCCATTTCAAGTGCTTTCATCCTTAGGAGAGAGGTTATTCACCTAATTCTATTAGGCTTTGGGTAGTTTGACCTATATGCGTTCTTGCTTTTGCGCTCGTGAACATAGTGCTTCGGTTGGGACGCTGTCACTTAATCTCGTTGTTCGGTTTTGTGCTTTGCTTATGCTTACAAAACTTTATTCTTCACTCGTGACATATCCCCAACCTTCGCATTATTCAGCAAGTGCCGTGCTTTTATTTTATCGATTAAAGTGGTATAATTGGCGGTGATGATGATGGATAATCATAAAATATCAGAATGGTTTATAAATAATGGAGTAAATAAGATGGTAAAGCATATTATTCTTTGGAAACTTAAAGATGAGATTACTGATAAGGCTTCTATAAAGGCTGGGATTAAGGCTGGGCTTGAGAGCTTGAAGGGCGTTGTTCCCGGGCTTGTGGATATTGTTGTTAATACTGAGGGTTTAGCGAGTTCTAATGCTGATGTAATGCTCGATTCGATGTTCGAGTCTGAAGCCGCTCTAAAGGCGTATGCGGTTCACCCGTCGCATGTTGAGGTAGCCGACCGTGATGTACGCCCCTATACACAGACGCGCTTGTGTCTCGACTTTGAAGTGTAAAGGCTTTGGGAGTTATAGCGAACAGCTGATTAAGGGAGAGCGATGAAGAAAAATTTCGGAAAAAAGAATTGGATGTTCCCTATGCCGGTTTTGATGATAGGGACATATAACGAAGATGGAACTCCGAATATGATGAATGCTGCGTGGGGCGGCATTACGCTTGAAGATGAAATAACGATATGTATTGATACCGCTCACAAGACGTGGGCGAATATCGCCGCGCGCAAGGCCTTTACTGTCGCGTTCGGAACGGCTGGTACTGTTCGCTCTTGCGATTATCTTGGGCTTGTGAGCGGCAATGATACTTCTGACAAGGTCGCGAAGAGCGGGCTTAGCGCGTCTAAAAGCGAGTTTGTAGATGCGCCTGTTATGGCGGAGTTGCCGCTCGTTCTCGAGTGTGAGCTAGTTTCGATGAATGAGGATAACTGCAATGTTGTTGGTCGCATTCTCAATTGTGCGGTTGAAGAATCGGCTCTTACTGACGGTAAACCCGATGCAGCGAAAATGAAGCCGATCTGCTACGACCCTTGTTCGCATGTTTATCGCCTTATGGGCGAAGTTGTCGCCAAGGCGTTTTCTTGCGGTAAGGAAATTTAGTTGTCTTTTAAGAATACAAAATCTCACTCCTAACTCGTGATACATTCCTTGTCTTCGCACTTTTGTTGAGTGTCGCGTTATAGTGAGCGGGCAAAATGAGACAGTGCTAAATCTTAATTGACTTGTATAAATATTGAACGGGAAAAATCGCAAAGAAAATTTTGCTATTGTTAAATTATATGTGATATAATACGAATGTTTTCTGATGGAGATACTTGCGTTAAGAGCGTGAAGTTGATTTATTGGAAGATGCTATAGTTTGGGAACTGATTGCTTAAGCGCGGCAAAACCGCCAAAAGTTTTCCACCCCCAATCGCTTAAATCAATTTGCATAGCTGCAAAGTGGTCGTCGGCTGAAATGTGAGAAGTTTCAAAGAATGACGATACTCGGCAGAGGAACGCATATGCGTTTCCTCTCTACGTATTTCATTCTAGGCATTTCTCACAGCCTCAGCCGAGATACGAAGAGAGGTTTTTTTATTTCCTTTATTCGTGTTTGATTATACTGCATATTCCCATGCGAAGAAAGGGTGCAATATAGGGTGAGGAAATAATCAATCCTTGCAATAGCTGATATGATAATGGTTAGAAGAAGAGGTAGTTATGAAAAAAATAGTGTTTTTTGTCTTGAGTTTATTAATAGGTTATATTGCTGTAGCAGAAAAGCAGGCGATAATAAATGGGGTAGAATGGTGTTATTCTATTGAAGATGGTGGTATTCATTTAAAAGGGTGTTCTATTCCGTCAACTTTTTCAGGTGCTGTTATAATACCTGCTTTTGTAGAGGAACGGAACCAGGTTTGGCCAGAGGAACGGAACCCGGTTTATCCAGTGGTAAATATATCAAGAAGCTGTTTTTATAGATGTTTTAATCTTACTCATGTTGAGATTCCGGCTTCAGTTGCAGAAATAGGAGATCATACATTTTTTGCCTGTACAAAACTTGAAAGAGTGATTATTTCAAGTGGGGTAAAAAAAATAGGGTATGGAGCATTTACTAACTGTGGTTCACTTAAGAGGATTGATATCCCTAATACTGTTGTAGAAGTTGGCGATTATGCCTTTAAAGGTTGTGGTAGGCTAGAACAAGTTGTAATTCCAGGCGGTATACAAGGAATAGGTGATTGTGCATTTGAGGACTGTGCATTGAAATATGTAAATCTTCCTAAGAGCATAGTGAGAATCGGGAAGCAAGTATTTAAAGGGTGCCGAGAGCTTGAACGAGTTATTCTTTCAGATGGCATAACAGAAATATCTGAGGAAATGTTTCGAGAATGTGTTGAATTAGATGATATTACAATCCCTAATAGTGCGACGAATGTAAGAAAAGGTGCGTTCTCCTGTTGTTCTCGGTTAAAAAAAATAAAACTTCCTGATAATATAAGTGAAATTGAAAGCGAGGCGTTTGCGAATTGTAAAGGATTGGAAAGCATAAAAATACCAAATAATGTCGCTAAGATTTCATGGGGGGCGTTTTCAGGATGTGAAAATCTAGAGCGAGTTTGGATTTCGAATAGAATGGGTGCTATTGAAGGGCGTGTTTTTTCAGGATGTAGAGCGCTTAACAATGTTTATATTCCTGAAGGTGTTACAGAAATAGGAGATTATGCCTTTTATGGTTGTATAAGGCTTGAGAATGTAAATATTCCAAATAGTGTTGTTGTGATAGGTGATTCTGCGTTCAAGGATTGTAGTATGCTCAAGAATGTAATAATTCCTGGTAGTGTAGAAAAAATTGGAAGTAAGGCATTTTGTAATTGCGCTTCTCTTGAAAGTGTGATTATTCCGAATAGTGTGAAAGATATAACAGCTCCATTATTTTACGGGTGCAATAATCTTGTGAAGGCGACAATACCACAAGTAATGTGTAAAGGGAGACTTGATGGCAACATGCCTGTTGAAAATCTCATAGAAGTTAAGGTTGCTGAAGGTGTAAGAAATATTGCAGCCAAAACTTTTTATGAATGTGAACGCTTGAGAACGGTAAAATTACCATTTAGTTTAAAGAATATCGAGGAATTTGCGTTTTTAAAATGTCCTTCATTAGAAACTGTCTATTTGCCTAAATCGTATAAAGAAAAATTAAATGGCTTTGAGATTCCAGATGGCGTGGAACTGAAATTTTATTCGGACTCTAAGGCTTTTTCGACTTTTAGGATGTTGATCTGTATTCTTGTAATATCCGGGTGGTTATTCAAGAAATATGGACATAAAATAAAAATAAACGGAGGGAAAAATGAGTGAAGAATCGCAAGATATCGTTAATATAACAGACGAAGTAAAAACCGAAAAAATACCGTCTTGTTGGCTTTGGTTAATTGCTTTATCAAGTTTAGCTTCAATAATCTATTGGCCGTTATCTATAATTTGTCTGGTGATTGGTATCGAGATGGATTTACGCGTATTAAAAAATGCAGGAATCGTAGATACTAAGGGATGGCGTTGGATCGGATTCTTTTTGCCCATTGTATATATTATACTTCGCATAAGGAAAACATCAGGGGGATTGTCTGAAAAAGCTTTTCAAAATGAAAAAGAAAGGTGGCTCGCTTTGTGTAAGTGTTATGCCGCAGCTATAGCATGGTCGGTGCTATTAATTGTATGGATATTGACAAGTATGGTTGGTGGAAATGAGGATTTTAAAATCGATGATCTTGAGCGGCAAGTAAAAATAATGATGCAAGAAAAGGTTCCTCGCAATATAACAATAAAAGATGTGTCCCTTGCTCATATTGACGGCAATAATTACAGTGGAATTGCGGATATTGAAGTCGATAGTATATTTAAGAAGAAATCGGAGACAGTTAAGGTAAAAGTTATATACGATGGCCGAATGATAATATGGGAAACGGAAGAATGATGATTTATAAGTAAATTCATTAACATTCCATAAGCGTAAAATAATGTGCTTCTGATTAGTTTAACATTTGATTAGGAATTTTTTTATAGGATGGGATATATTCCTGGTTAAGTTTTCAGTAAAAATAAATGGATCCCATTCGTGAGCATAGTGGGCGAATGGGATCCATTTATGATAACTAATAAATAGCTAGAGGGGGCTGTCCTCATTGGAGAAAAGTGATAGAAAATAGCGGTAAATTCGTTGTTTTGATGTTATTTTGGGAACAACGAGTTTTTTACCTCCAATAGTAGGCTTCACTTTACAAATCCGTTGCTTTGGTCGCTATAGATACGCACGAACTTGGGGTGATTTGCGAAGTTGGATTTGCCTTTTAGCTACTGCGCAGGGGCGTATTTTTCTCGCGTCTATGCGCGGATAAGCGCATCTTTTTTGCGCATCTGCGCGTGATTTTAGTGATAAGCGCGTAGTTTGTGCGCAGGTGCGCGAGATTTGGGAGGGATTTCGCGAGGGGGCGCGAGGCGCGGCGAAAGGGGTTGCTAGGGAAATTAAGAGTCTCTGCTAGGGAAATTTGGAGTCCTTACTAGGGAAGAGTCGAGTCATAGGTATGACTAGGCCTGAGTCATAGGTGTGACTAAGGGGGAGTCATACCTATGTCTCGTTTTGGGTGATAAGTATGGCTCTTTTGGGGTGGTGGGTATGGCTATTTATTAGTCAATTCTTAGTCTATAGCGCTTCTTAAGCGCGGCAATTGGTTTTACTCATAAGTTGTACTTTAAAATAAAAGCTAAAAGTGGTATACTTTTTGGCCGTGAAAACACTTTATTTATATGGTCCGCCTGCTAGCGGTAAATCTACTTTAGCTAAGAGTTTAGCTAAGGAATTTGGCAGAATGTATGTAGATCTCGACGAGGAGATTGTTCGTCGGGTTGGATTAACTATACCAGAGATTTTTAAATCTAAGGGTGAAGCTGAATTTCGTCGTATCGAGAGCGAAACGCTTCGTGAGCTTAATTATCCAATCGTTGCTTTAGGCGGGGGTACGCTTTTAGATCCTGCTAATAGGGCGTTCGCCGAAGAGAATGGCTTTGTCGCGGTTTTAGATGTTGATGATGCTACAATTGCCGCGCGAATTGCAGCAGATGGCAATACTCGTCCATTGGGTGATAAATTAGCCGAAAGGCGAGCTCATTACGCGTCATTCGCTCATCATGTTAAGAGTGATAGTAAAATACTTTTGCCGCGTAAATTGCGCGGTGCGATTACGCCACCAGTATCTAAGTCTCATCTTCATAGGTTACTTATTGCTGAGTTTTTAGCGGCAGGCGCTTTACCCGCTCAAGATGCGGGGGAGTGCGCTGATATTGACGCGACGCGTCGATGTATTGCCGCGCTTGATGAAGCGAAAAGAAGTGGGCTTAAGAGCGCTATTTTAGATTGCGGAGAGAGTGGCTCGACTTTGCGGTTTTTCGCGCCTATCGCTGCCGCGCTTGGGATAAAAGCCGAATTTATTCGTCGTGGACGTTTAGCTGACCGCCCGATGATTGAGTATGATGGCTTAAATGGTGGCTTACATGAGCTTAGGGGAGATGTTTCGTCTCAATTTGTGACGGGGCTCTTGTTCGCTTTACCCTTAATAAATGAGGATTCTGAAATTCGCTTTACTTCGCCTCTTCAATCGCGCGGCTATGTTGATATGACGCTTCAGGTTTTAGAGCGTTATGGTATTGAGATAAAAGAGTTAAATACCGGCTTTTCTATACGCGGCTCTCAGAAATATGTTTCGCCAGGCGCCATTAAGCCTGAGGCAGATTGGAGTGGCGCGGCGTTCTGGTTCGCGGCGAATGCGTTAGGTAGCGAAATTACGATTGAAGGGCTGGATAATTCGTCGCGTCAGCCAGATGCTGTAATAGCTGAGTTTATTGATAAGGTAAAGCGCGGCGAAACAGTTGATGTTTCGAGCTGCCCCGATAATTACCCGTCTCTCGCTGTTGTTAATAAGGCGCTGGGTGCGAATGCGACATTTGTAGGGACTGAGCGCCTTAAAATAAAGGAATCTGATCGTCTTAAGGCGATGGAGGATGTTTTTGATAATCCGTATGATGTTGATCCTAAGAATGATCATCGTATTGCTATGGCTGCGGCGATTTATGCTACGACACTTAATTCGCCCGTCATTATTCATACGAGCGGATGTGTATCTAAATCATACCCGAGATTTTGGGATGAGCTCAGGATGGATCTTTATGCGGTTACGGGTTGGCCGTTAGTTAAAACATCGAGCCCTAAGATTCATAATGCCGCGCATGCTAAAAGCGCTCGAAAAGCCGAAATGATTTCATATCCGGCGAAAACGATAGAAGAAGCATTGCTTTTCGCTGAGCGCTCTAATGTTAAAGGTATGGCTGTAACTATTCCTCATAAAGAAAGTGTGATGGCCTATTTAGATTGGATCGACGATAGGGCGCGCGAAATCGGAGCTGTTAATACGGTCGTATTTAAGGACGGTAAAAAGTTCGGTTATAATACCGATGAAATTGGCTTTTCTAAGGCGATTTTAGAGTTTACCGAGCGAAGCGTTTTATCGGGAATGAAAGTCGCGTTATTGGGTTCAGGGGGCGCGGCTAAGGCGGTTTTAGTAGCTTTAAAGCGCCTTGGTGCTGAAGTTGAGGTATTTCATAGAAGGCCTTTAACCGAAGGCTTTGAGTTAATTGTTAACGCGACTCCCGTAGATCCGATTGAGGAGTATACTTTTTCGGGTAGTGAGCTAGTTTACGATTTACGCTATGAGCCTAAAGTAACGCCTCTTATGGAGCGCGCGGCAGCTAAAGGGTGTAAGATTTGTAATGGTTATTCAATGCTTGAAGCCCAAGCCGAAGGGCAATTAAGGCTTTTTTTAAGCTCGAATGGGACTAAATGAGGGAATTTTGGTATAATAGATAGATATGAATAAGCAGAAATATTCTTCGCGCGTGGTCGTTAAAGTCGGTACTCACGCTATTGCTAATAAGGCTGGGCGTCCTGATCGAGCCGCCTTAAGACGTATTGTTGATGGTATTTGCGCTTTGCGTAAAGAGGGTTATGAGGTAATCTTCGTCTCTTCAGGCGCTGTAGCTGCCGGTGTTGAGGCGTTAGGGTTATCTTCTAGACCAACCGATACTAACGATATTCAGATGTGCGCAGCTGTTGGTCAGGCTCGTTTTATTTGTGAATACGAAAAGCTTTTTGGTGCGCGTGGAGTTAAGATTGGTCAGGTATTACTTACGCATGATGATTTTGAAGAGCGTCGTAAGAGCCAAAATGTTAAAAAGTCTTTAGATCATCTCGTTCGCGCGGGTATTGTGCCGATCGTCAATGAGAATGACGTTGTAGCTGATGAAGAAATTAAAGGGCATACGTTCGGTGATAACGACTGGCTTAGTTATCTTATCGCTAAATTAGTTCGCGCCGATACTTTAGTTCTCTTAACTACGGTTGATGGGCTTTTAGATGCCGAGGGTAAGCGCATTCCTGAGGTCGTAAGCTTTAGAAATGTTATGAAGCTCGTACGCGCTAAAGAGAAAGGCTCTTTATCTAAAGGCGGTATGGATTCTAAGTTAAAGGCGGTTAAGGCCGCTGTTCATAGCGGAATTGATACCTATATCGCCAATGGCCGTAAGTCGTCTCTTTCGGCTCTCGCTGCCGGGCGCGAGGTAGGTACGTTCTTCCCAGGTAACGCTCTTTAAGGTATTTTTATGGAAACTCCATCTATTCAAGAAACGATTCATTCGCTCGCTGTTGCCGCGCGTCAAGCGGCCGCTGAATTAAGAAAGCTCTCTACTGAAGAGAAAAACGCCGCGCTTCGCGCTGTCGCCGCGCAACTTCGCGCTGATAGAGATGAAATTTACGCGGCGAATGCCGAGGATGTTAAAGCTGCCGTAGCCTCGGGTCTTTCAGCTGCGATGACTGATCGTTTAACGCTTACTCCAGCGCGATTTGATTCGATGGTTGAAGGTGTAGAGTATGTAGCTTCGCTCCCCGATCCAGTTGGTGAGACGATCTGGACGCGTGACAGGCCGAGCGGAATTACAATTAAAAAGGTTCGTGAGCCTTTTGGTGTTGTAGCTGTTGTTTTTGAATCGAGACCTAATGTTTTAGTCGATACTGCCGCGTTATGTCTTAAAACTGGTAATGCCATTGTTCTTCGCGGTGGTAAGGAGGCGATTCGCTCTAACGCGGCGCTGGCTAAATCGCTTCGTAAGGCGCTAGGCTCGCTTTCTGGCGCAGTGCAGTTCGTTGAGATTCTCGATCACGCGGCAGTCGCCGAGATGGTTCGCGCTGTTGGGCTAATAGATGTCGCGATTCCGCGCGGCGGCGAGAGACTTATTCGCGCTATGTGCGAGGCGGCGCTAATTCCAGTTTTAAAGCATTATAAGGGCGTCTGTCATATTTATATTGATGATAAGGCTGATATGGCGATGGCGCTTTCGATTCTTGATAATGCCAAGGTTCAGCGCCCAAGCGCATGTAATGCTGTAGAAACCTTACTCGTTCATGAGAAGTTAGCTCCTATGTTCTTACCTATGGTTAAAGCTTGGGCGACTGATAAGGGTGTTACGCTTCATGAGAATGAGGTGGGCGCTGAATATCTCTCGCTAGACCTGAATGTCGCTACAGTCGTCGATTATCGCGCGGCGATTGACTTTATTAACGCCAATTCATCGGGCCATAGCGACGCGATTATTACATCTGACAATGAGCGTGCGGCGGAATTTTTAAGAGATGTTGATTCATCATGCGTTTATCACAATGTTTCAACGCGCTTTACGGACGGCGCTGAATTCGGAATGGGCGCGGAGATTGGTATTTCGACCGATAAACTTCACGCTCGTGGACCAATGGGTTTAGAAGAGTTAACGACTTATAAATATACCGTAACTGGCGACGGCGTTATTCGCTCGTAAATTGACGCTTACGCTTTGTTTTTGAGTTAAAGAGAATTATTTAGCTAAAATAGCTTAATGGAACTAGTTTGGTATATTATAGCTTCAATATTTTTGATATTGGGTCTTATAGGTTGTTTTATTTCAATCTTACCAGGCCCAATATTAAGTTTTTTAGCACTTCTTTGTTTAATTCCGACAGATAATTGTTTATCTGTGTCAGCATTGGTATTCTTTGGCGTTTTGACGATAGTTGTTACTGTTGCTGATTTTATCATTCCATCTTTGGGTGCTAAGAAATTTAATTGTTCGTCCTATGGAGTCAGGGGATGTACGCTTGGAACAATTGTCGGGGCATTCTTTTTTCCTATTGGAATTATATTAGGACCATTTCTTGGGGCTTTTTTGGGCGAGCTGATAGCAAGAAAAGATGTGTCTACGGCATTTCGCGGTGGAATAGGCGCGTTTTTAGGTTTTCTTGCAGGAACATTATTGAAGCTGTGTTTTTGTGTTTATTTAATAATTCATGTTGCATTGATTTTTCTAAGATAAGAATCGTCGTCTATTAAGGCGCTTAGCAAAAATTACAGAAATATGATGGTTGATAAGAGAATTCGCATTTGCGTTAAGTAATAACATTTTGATAGAATAGGTTATGCATATCGGGGTGCTGCCAAGCATGGGGCTTGGGTGCTGAGAAAATACCCGTTAACCTGATCAGGATAATACCTGCGGAGGAAGTATATGACTCAATTGCAGTCTGCCCGTATGGGCGTTGTTACTGACGCGATGAAAGTCGTCGCTGAGGATGAGGGAGTTGATGTTGAAGTTGTTCGCGCTAAAATCGCCACTGGTGAAGCGGTAATCCCTCTTAATATTCATCATAAGAACGCTAAGCCCATCGGTGTTGGGCGCATGTTTAAAACGAAGATAAACGCCAATTTAGGGCGAAGCGTTACGCATTCTGGGAAAGGCGACGAGCTCGATAAGTTGGAGGTCGCTCTTAAGGCCGGAGCTGATTTTGTGATGGATCTCTCGGTCGGATCAGATGATTTAAAATCGATTCGACAGGGGATGTTGGAGAAGAGCGATCGTCCTTTGGGGACAGTCCCCGTTTATGAGACTGTTTCGCGCCTTGAGGGTGACATCCCGAAGATGAATCCCGAATTTCTTATCGAAGTCATCCGTGCCCAGGCGGAGCAGGGTGTTGATTTTATGACTCTTCACGCGGGGCTTCTTCGAAAGCATATTCCGATGGCAATGAAGCGCAAGATGGGGATTGTTTCGCGCGGCGGTGCGATTATGGCCGAATGGATGATGGAGAATAAATGCGAAAATCCGCTTTATACCCATTGGGATGAAGTATTGGATATTTTAGTTGAACATGATGTAACCGTTTCTTTAGGCGACGGCTTGAGGCCCGGCTGTCTCGCTGATGCTTCGGACGATGCGCAGTTCGGCGAACTTGACGTTCTAGGTGAATTGGTTGAGCGATGCCGCGCTAAGGGCGTGCAGGTTATGGTTGAAGGCCCGGGGCACGTTCCGTTCGATCAAATCAAAATGAATATGGAAAGGCAGCAAGAAGTCTGTAAAAAAGCACCGTTTTATGTTTTGGGTCCCGTCGTTACGGATATCGCGCCCGGCTATGATCATATCACCTCGGCAATCGGCGCGACTGCGGCTGCGACATACGGAGCTTCGCTTCTTTGTTATGTAACGCCCGCTGAACATCTTGGACTGCCTGATGAGGATGAGGTTCATCAAGGTTGCATAGCGTACAGAATCGCTGCACACGCTGGTGATGTAGCACGAGGGCTACCTGGTGCACGTGCGCTAGATGACGCGATGTCGGATGCGAGAGCTCAATTTGATTGGGATAGGCAGTTTAAATGCGCGCTCGATCCAATTCGTGCTAAAGAGCGTTGGCTTAAAACGCGCTCGTTCGTGGATGAAAAGCATGATGACGATCACTGCTCTATGTGCGGTAAGCAGTTTTGCGCCGTCAGAACATCGCGTCGTATTCGCGAATTAAGTTTAGAGTTGTGAGGGGAAAGAGAAGTGGGAATAGGGAAAAGGGAAGAGGGAAGAGAGATTCCACTGTTCGACTTTAACTTCGACTTCGACTCTAATGGGTAAAGAGATATGAGAGAAAAGAGAAGAGTTTGGCCTTGCTGTTTGACGATAGCGGGGAGCGACAG
>JAGBTH010000005.1 GCA_017631385.1 Kiritimatiellia bacterium | reverse complement strand
CGCACCTCTCGACCAAGAGGTGCGCACTTCTCGTTGTCGAGCTCGTGAGGGGGTAAAATGACACAATCTATTTTTTCGTCAAAAAACACCACAATTTTTCACCTAATTTTATACCCCAAAAAAATATTTTCAAAACAGCCTAAAAAAATTAAAATCAACTTTTAAAAACTCAATACTTTTACTAACAAAAGAAGGTTCACTTACGACTAACAACTAAAAAGCCCGGGTTCTCCCGAGCTTTTTAGTTTAGCATTTAAGCTTTTACTGATTACTCAATAATGAGCTTAAAGATTACTGCATCAGAGTTAAGATCAATCTTGTTAATCGAAGTTTTGATAGTAGCACCCTCTTTGATGTTAAGGACGGTGTCTCCGCGCTTAACGACATATTTCGAGGCTGCGGGATTCTCGACGTTGACCTCGGTAACCTCTATTACAATGTCCAAGCTTGCTGCAGTTTCATTGAAGGTAAGCGCATCATCAAAGTTCTTAACAGCAGTATTAAGAGCCTCGACAGCTTTATCGCCCTTCAATTTTACGCCGTTGACCGTAACGGCAACACTCGTAGCAGCCTTAGCCTCAAGCGCTGCGAGCACCTCAGGATTGTACTCAACCTTAAAGTCGGTCTCGCCATCCTTTTCGGGCATAGGAGGCGTCCATTCGGGTTCGAGCGTATAACGTAGGACTACGATACCCGAGCCGCCGTTACCGCCGTTGCCGGTGCGGCCGCCGCCGCCACCGCCGCCGCCCTGATTAGCGAGCGCAGAAGCTGCCGCTGTAGTAAAGCCGCCATTACCAGCGCCAGTACCGCCCACGCCCGCGCCAGTCGCCGCACTATGAACAGCACCACCGCCACCGCCAGAACCGTAAACAGCCATCGTACCCGTAATATCAAGTGCAATACCTTCGCCGCCATTACCGCCGCAATTAGAAGTACCAGCTTCACCCTCGGTAGCAGCACCGCCGCCGCCGCCAGCCTGATAAGACGTATTACCCGCACCACCCTTATTGCCGAATGTGGTGTAAGAAACAACTATGCCGTTAGAATCATTAACGCTACCACGCGTAGCATCACCCCTACCAGTAGCTCCAGAACGAGAACCCGAACTTGAACCACCTGCACCACCAGTTTGCGCACCGCTAGATGTAGAATCAGCTTTAGTTGAACCAGGGTCGCCACCACCAGCATTAGCAGTAACAACTGTTGTACCTACAGTAAAGGAAGAATTCTGAGCTTGCGCCTTAACAGCACCATAATTTTTCTTGTTATCAGCGCGTACGCCGCCTTTACCGCCTGCACCAACCTTAATTGAAACAGCGTCGTCTTTGTTAAGATTCATAAGACCTGTAACGACACCGCCACCGCCGCCGCCACCGCCAGCTTGGTAGTTTTCAGAGTATGTTGTATTATCAGCGCCGCCGCCACCGCCGCCGCCTACGACGAGGAATTGGACATTCTTAAGGTTAGAGGGAGCTGTCCAGTTAATTGTCGCGGTGTGATTCGTGAATACGAGAGCTACTTCATTACCCTTTTCACCAAGACCAATGACTTTATAGCCGTTATCCATAGACTCTACTTCAGCAATATACCAATCGAAATCCTTAGATTTATTAGCATCCTCGTCACTCCAAACATAGCCATCGTTAAGTGTTACACGAACAGTCTTCTTACCGACAGTAACACGATCCTGAGTAAGCTCTTCTACACTATAAGCATAAGTATCAACGATACCGGACGATAATTCAGAGCCTGTATACGCCTTAGATGAAATCTTGGACTTAACATTAGCTTCAACATCTACGACAATATCTTTATCAGAATATGCGAAGCGTAAAACGACGATACCAGAGCCGCCTTCACCACCATTCTTACCGTAGCTACCGCCACCACCGCCACCACCTTGGTTAGCCTTAGCAGACGTACCATCTTTTAACGCTATTCCGTGACCAGCGCTATCATCGGCATCAGAATAATCTCCTCCATTCTTACCGATACCACCGCCGCCGCCAGCCCCGTATGTAAGGCTTTCGCCAGTAATAGCAGAGAGAAAACCAGCCCCCCCTTTACCGCCAATATTAGAGCCTGTAGATGGTAATCCTACCGTTGCAGCACCGCCGCCACCGCCGCCGCATGAGTATCCTGAGCTTGATGTATAGCTCACACCGCCCTTATTACGCAATAACTGAGCGCCATAAATATTCGCCGCTGCATCAGCGCTAATATATGTAACTGTTGCAAGAGCTGTATCAGCGCTACTCTTAGTTCCTCCCGAATTAGAACCTCCAACAGCAACAGCAGCCGTATTATAACCGCCACCGCCGCCACCACCATAAGCAGTGATATAGGAAATTCCACCAACAGCGAAGGAACTCGTTCCTCCAGAAATAGCACTACCAGTACCTGATGCTGTGCTAGAGCCACCAGTACCATTATCACCACCCTCACCAACAGTAATAGTAAGAATATCAGAGATATTGAGTGATTTTACAAAACCTGTTACAACAGCACCGCCGCCACCACCGGCGCCTCCTTGCTGCTTGTCGTTCGACCCGCCATTAACCGCACCTGCACCTCCGCCGCCACCGCCGACGACGAGAAATTCAACATTCTTCACGCTCTTGGGCATCGTCCACGCGTAATTGTTAGCGTTCGTAAAGACAACCGCTACCTGATCTTTAAGTTCACCAAGTTCAGTAACAATATACCCTACCGCAGGATCAATCTCGAGTTTAGGCTCTTCGGGATCAGGTTCAGGGTCAGGCTCAGGATCAGGTTCCGGATCGGGTTCGGGATCAGGTTCAACGACAACCGCTTTAATCGTAAATGAAATTGTCTTACTAAGAGCAGTATAATTCGTAGAATCAGCTACAGAGTACGTAATTTCATACGTACCTACGGCCGTGGGCATTTGAGTAAACGCTTCGCCATTAATCGTAACTGCAACATCGCCGAACATAGCTACGCCCGCAGTTAAAACGCCCGCAGTTTCGCCCTGAGTCCACTCTGTTAATGTAATCGAAGTCTCAGTTGTCCAAACATTAGTCGCCTTAGCGATAGACCAATTAATCGTAATCGCGTCGGTCGTCTCATCCGCCCAAGCGTAACCATCGTTAGGTGTAACGGTCGCCGTATATGAGCCCGCATTAGTCGCCTTAGCAGTACCGGTTACCGTGTAATTCTCACCTTCTACAACAACTACCTTCTCAGTTCCATCATAAGTAAATGATGTAGTAGCTAATTCAGGCTTTTCGATTTTCTCAAGAACTACAGGATCTTTAACTTCGTTCTGAGAGTAATAAAGAATATTACCTTCAAATGTTAACTTGGCCCCGCGCTCCGAAGTTACATTTACGCCATCAACATAAGCCTCGAGAGTCGATGTTGGAGCTGTTTGAGCAGTTGTGCTCGTAAACTTAACGAGAGGAACCTTGGCCGAGCTCTTATAATCAGTTACATCAAGAACAATCTTAGAACTACTGCAGCTCGAAAGAGTCTTCGCCTGAACTGCAGGATTCGTCCTGCCATCAGCAGGAATCTTAATATCGTACGTACCGTACATCTTAAGAGAACCTGTCGTTATAAATTGAGCCTCACGATCAGCACCATCGCGAAAGATTACCTTAGCGCCAATACCCTTAGTGTTAGTAATATTTTTCGATACGCTCCAAACACCGTTAGAAATTTCAACAACGTGAGTGCTGGCTATTGTTCCCGAACCAAAGCCATTACCAGAGAGAGTTCCGTCACGAACAATAAACTTAGAATTACTATATACTGGATTGTAGTTCCAATTAACCGTATTATTACCCTCGTATACAAGCGTAAAGCCAGATGCGGGAATAAGATTGACTCCGGACATGCCACTAAACTTTGCACCGTTCAAAACAAGTGTAGATCCGTTAGCACCAATCAAGCCTACAGTAGAATTCTCAAATGTTGTTTTCCCATATGTAATATTAAGCGTACCGTTTTTCATTTTAACGAATACATTTTCTTCAAAAACGAAGAATCCGTTATCAATAGATGACCAAGTTTTACCCTCTAGATCAATACCTTCAGGCCCAGTAGATTGGTCAAAATGTACATGCGTAGTAGAACCACCAGGATAACCCCAACAGCATGGATTATTATTACCTACTGTTCCCGAGAAGCCCTCCCAGTTAGCGAGGCTGCGCCACTTATTATTAGCGCCCTTACCTCTCCACTTATATGTAACTCGTGATGGGTCGCCAGCACGCTTAAAGGTCGATCTATCGAAAGTAAGTACAGCTGAAGATGCAGAATTTACTACTTCTACTTCCCATGTTAAAGTATCCTCTGCATTTAGATAAGGAATATTAACTCTAAAATTACCCGTTTCATCAACCTGAGCTTCAATTAATTGATCGCAAGCTGTAGAGTTAATAGAATACTTAATCTTAGCTGTTGTTGTACCCTCGCCAAGCTTCATAAAGCCATTAATGAAGAAGATAGGCTCCGGATATGTAACGTATCCTGCGTACGCCATTAAATCAGACGGATTAGCGGTTATCGTAAATGCAATGCTCTTGGTAAGTTCGCCAGCAGAAATCGCATTATAATTATCAGT
>JAGBTH010000025.1 GCA_017631385.1 Kiritimatiellia bacterium | reverse complement strand
GTATCTGCATATAGTTCCCGGGGCGGATGATGTCGCCAATGGTATGGCGAGAGTCGCGCGGCTTTTGGCGAAGGAGCAGGGCGACGCGGAGGTGGTGGATTTGAATAATGGGAAGAGGGAATTGGGAAGAGGGAAGAGGGAATTGGGAAGAGGGGAAGGTATCCTCCGACGACCGAAGGGAGGAGTCGCCGAAGGCGATGCCCTAGCAGGGGTGGGAATGGGCAGTGGGAAGGGGGAAGAGTTTGGAGTTGAGAGTTTGGAGGAGGTTTGGGTGCATGGGATGTGGCTCCCGAAGGAGTGGGCGATTTGCAGGCGCGTAATTAAGGCGGGTAAGCGCTTGATGAGGATGACGCACGGGAGTTTAAGCCCCATCTATTTGAAGCAGCAAGGACGTTGGAAGAAGTGGCTCGTCGGGCCGATTGAGCGGTATTGGCTTAGGAAGGCGGATCGGATCGTCGCGACGTGCGATGCGGAGAAGGCGTGGATTGAGGCGTATTTAGGTCAGAAGTGTCCGGAGATTGTGGTGGAGGACGTGAAGAGGTTTTACAATTTGAAGTGGGAAAAGGGAAGTGGGAAATGGGAAAAGAGAAGAGAGTGTGGGGAAGTAGATTCTAATAACAAGAAGCTGAATGTTCTTTATTTGGGTCGGAGGCATCCGCTTAAGGGCGTGGAGTATTTGGAGCGGGCGGTACGTGAAATTTCTACACGCTCTACACGTTCTACACGGTTAAATATTGAACTGAGAATTGTAAGTGATGCGAAGGGTGAGGAATTGGAGAAGGTTTGGGAGTGGTGTGATGTGCTGGTGTTACCGACGTTGAGCGAGAATTTTGGGCTAGTTGTTGCCGAGGCGCTTGAGCGCGGCAAGCGCGTTATTACGACGGATGGCGCGCCAGCGTGGGGGGAGATTGGGAAGAGGGAAGTGGGAAAAGGGAAGAGGGAAGATGTAGGTGAGCGGTTGATCTATTTGAGGGGATTTAGGGATGGGAGTGAGAAGGAGCGTATTAAGCTGTTGAAAGATGCGTTGATGATGATGGTGTAGGGGGATGTTTTATCCGCAAAGAACGCAAAGAGCGCAAAGGAGTCGTAGAGGGAAGAGGGAATTGGGAAAAGGGAAGAGGTAAGTGGGAAGAAAGGATTAAAAGGACTAAAAGGACGGAAGCTCGGCGCTGGAACGCTGAGGGCAAAAATCGGTTGACACTTTCCAGGTCAATATCTGCTTGAAGTTCGGCGCTGGATATGATAAACTATATCTTAAATTTCAATTTTTAGTCGAAAGGAACATAAATTATGAAGATGACATGGCAGCCGTCAAAGATCAAGCGTAAAAGGAAAATCGGATATCGTGCGCGTAAGGCGACAAAGGGTGGGCGCAAGGTTCTCGCAGCTCGTCGCGCCAAGGGCCGTAAGCGTTTGACGCAGGTCTAAGGTCGTTCGACAATGTCCACGCGGCTCCCCGGCGCGAAGTACAAGCAAGTCTTCGACCGGGGGCGTTCCATTAAGGGGCGTCTCCTCGTCGCGTGGCGTCTTTCGCATTCTGACGCCGACCAGATGGCCGGCGTTGTTGTTTCTAAGAAAACGTTTCATGATGCTGTCGATAGGAATAGGGCTAAGCGTTTAATGCGCGAGGCCTATCGGCTTTTAGTTAAAGAGGGCTTAGCTCCTCTGGAAACTGAGTGGGTTTTTATTGCCCGCCGAGCGATTATCGATAAGCATTGCGCAGATGTGATGGATGAAATGAAATGGGTGTTTTCTCGAAATACATCTCGTCAGCGTTGATTTTCTTTGTGCGGGCTTATCAGGTGACTTTAAGTCCGTTGTTTAGAGGATGTTGCAGGTTTGAGCCGAGCTGTTCTAATTATATGATAGAAGCGATAAAAGTTCATGGAGCAGCGAAGGGGTTCTTGTTAGGAGTATTGAGACTTTTAAGATGCCGTCCGTTTGGATCGAGCGGGTATGATCCTGTTCCTCCAAAGGGGAGGTGGAAAAACGATTTTTTATTAAAGGAAAACGATAAATGAATAAGACAGAAAAGTTAATTTGTTTATTCTTGGGCATGGCGCTTGTGTGGTGCTTTTTGTCTAATAGGAATGCTGAGCCGGTTAAGGATACTGCCGCAGCGAATGAAGTAGTAGCTGCTGAGTCGGCGACTAATGCTGTTAGTAATGTTACTGTTCAGGTGACGAATGAGGTTGCGAAGGCTGTAGAAAAGGAGCTCCCCGCTCCCATAATTCAAAAGCCATCTGTAGCTGAGGAGATTATAGTTCTTGAGAATGATGATCTTAAACTTGAGCTTACGACATGGGGAGCTGGTGTAAAATCGGCGACACTTAAGAAGTACGCTCTTAAAGCTGGCGATATTAATGAAGATAATCCTTCGGTAGTTTTAGATTATTCGCGCGCACCTTTAGGAGCGATGGACGGCTTAAAGGGTATTTACGCTAATGCAGCTTATGAGATAAAAGAAAAAACTGCTACAAGCGTTGTTTTTGTGAATGCCGCGGCTAAGATTGAGCGTAAGGTTACACTTGGCGATAATTATAAGGTTACGTTTGAAGATAAGTTCTTAGATCCTTCACTTTGCGAGAATGGTAGCTCCATTTCGCTCGGTGTAATGGCTATGGGTTCGGCAGCTGACGATATTCTTTCGATCGATGCTAAGAGCTTAGGTGATAAGGGCGAAGTTGTATATTATGGTACTGATGATGATACGGCTCTTTATCCGCTTTTAGCTGGTGGAATCGCGGGGGGCTGCGGATGTAATGATTCTCGTAAGGTTCGCCCTGACGATCCTCAGGAGGAGACTAGGACTATCGCTAATCCTAAGGAGTGGATTGCTCTTAAGAATCGCTTCTTTGTAACGGCTTTGACGCGCTCAACTCAGGAGAATAAGGGGTTCGCTACGACTGTGCGTCGTAAGCTCGATACTGCTGAATATCGTCCAGATGATGCCGCGGTTAAAGTTCTTTTTGGCGCGGGCGCTGAAGCGCGTACGACTGAGTTCTTTATCGGGCCTAAGGAGCAGTCGCTTTTAGCCGAGAATAATATGAAGGAAGTAATGGAATTCGGCTTTTGGAGTTTTCTTTGCTATCCGATGGTTTGGATTCTTAATATGTTCAATAAGTTGATTCCTAATTATGGTATTGGAATTATCTTACTTACGATTCTAGTTCGCCTCGTATTTTGGCCTCTTACGCGTAAATCGACAGAGGGTATGAAGAAGATGCAGGAGATTCAGCCTCTTCTTAAGGAACTTCAGGCTAAATTTAAGGATAATCCTCAGCGTCTTCAGCAGGAGACATGGGCGTTATATCGCGAGAAGAAGGTTAATCCATTAAGCTCCTGCTTACCGATGCTTATTCAGATTCCAATTTTCATCGCGCTATTTAATGTTTTGCGCTCGATGGTCGAGCTTCGTTATGCGGGCTTTCTCTGGATTGACGATCTCTCGGCGCCGGAGCATCTCTTCGCGGCGTATTTCCCATTTGGCGGGCTTAATATCCTACCAATTTTAATGGCGGCAACGATGTTCCTCCAGAGTAAGCTTACGCCTTCGGCTGGGGATCAGAATCAGCAGAAGATGATGATGGTATTTATGCCGATTATGATGCTCTTTATGTTCTATAATTTCGCATCAGCTCTCTCGCTTTATTGGACGGTTTCTCAGGTTCTCAGCATTATCCAGATGTGGATGATGCGTCGTGAGACCGCCCGTAAGGCGAAGGTTTTAGAGCCTGAAGTTATTGACCCTCCATCTCCGACGCGTCAGATGCGCCGCCATGGTTGATTTAAAGGGAGTTAAAGAAATGTTTAAGAGTGTTTCGAATAAGATTGCGTTCCCCAAGATGGAAGAAGAAATTCTCGCCTATTGGGAGAAGGATGGTACTTTTAAAAAGTCTCTCGCCAAGAACGAAGGTAAGAGCCAGTATAGATTCTATGACGGTCCTCCCTTTGCTACGGGATTACCTCATTATGGTCACCTTTTAGCGGGTATCATTAAGGATATTGTGCCGCGCTACCAGACGATGCGTGGTAAATATGTCGAGCGTCGCTTCGGCTGGGATACCCATGGTCTTCCGATCGAAGCTCTCGCTCAGGAAGCCCTTGGCGTAGCGGGTGCGCCCGAGATTAAGGCTCTCGGCGTAGATAAGTTCAATGAGCAGTGCCGCTCGATGGTTCTTAAGTACGTCAATGAGTGGGAGAAGACTGTTACGCGCATGGGTCGTTGGGTCGACTTTAAGAACGACTACAAGACAATGAACCCCGAGTTCATGGAGACGATCTGGTGGGTTTTCAAGCAGCTTTGGAATCAGGGTCGCGTTTATAAGTCTCATCGCATTATGCCTTATAGCTGGAAGCTTTCAACTCCGCTTTCTAACTTTGAGGCTGGTAATAACTATAAGGATGTTCAAGATCCTACGGTGACGGTTCGCACTAAGGCGCTCGCCGCTACGAGTGAAACGATGAAATCGCTTCTCTCCGCTGAGAAGACGGTTTATCTGCTCGTATGGACAACGACTCCTTGGACGCTTCCCGAGAACCTTATGATCTGCGCTGGCGCGTCAATCGATTACGTTGCAGTCAGGGATTTGATGGATGAGGCGAAGAGCGTTTATATTATGGCTAAGGCGAGACTTGAGCACATCTTTAAAAAGGAAGGCGATCGCGAGATTGTCGCTGAGTTTAAGGGCTCTGAGCTTAAGGGTGTTGAGTACGAGCCGATTTTCCCGTATTTCGCCGATAAGAAGGCTGAGGGCGCGTTCCGCGTAACGAACGATGATTATGTAACGACTGATGATGGTGTAGGTCTCGTTCATATTGCGCCCGCTTACGGTGAAGACGACTTCCGCGTATGTAAGGAAGCGGGTATGACGGCGTTCGTCGATCCTCTTGATGACGCGTGCGCATTCACCGATGCGATTCCTGAACTTAAAGGGCGCTTCTGCAAGGATTGTGATAAGGATCTTATCAAGTGGCTTAAGGCCGAGGGTAAGCTCGTTCATCAGGCGACTATCGTCCACTCGTATCCTTTCTGCGATCGTACCGATACGCCGCTTATCTACCGCGCGATTGACGCTTGGTACGTACGCGTCGAAGATCTCCATGAGCGCCTCGCTAAGAATAATGCGCCCGTACACTGGACGCCTGATTATGTCGGCGAGAAGCGTTTCGGTAACTGGCTCGAAGAGGCCCGCGATTGGAATATTTCGCGTAACCGCTTCTGGGGTAGCTGCATCCCCGTGTGGATCAACGACGAGGATCCCGAAGACATGATCTGCGTTGGCTCCATCAAGGAGCTTGAGGAGCTTTCAGGCGAGAAGGTTACTGATCTTCACAAGCATTTCGTCGATAAGATCGTCATTAAGAAGGATGGTAAGACTTATCACCGTACGCCCGAAGTTCTCGACTGCTGGTTTGAGTCTGGTTCAATGCCCTACGCTCAGCAGCATTATATGGGGGAACAGGGAACGGAGAACGGGAAGAGTATTGATGAGTTCTTCCCGGCCGACTTCATCGCCGAGGGTCTTGATCAGACGCGCGGTTGGTTCTATACGCTCATGGTTCTCGGAACCTGCCTTTTCGACAAGTCGCCTTATAAGAATGTCATTGTTAACGGGCTTATTCTCGCTGAAGACGGCAAGAAGATGTCGAAGCGTCTTAAGAACTATCCCGATCCTAATTTGATGCTCAATACGTACGGTGCTGATGCAATCCGTCTTTACATGATCTATTCGCCCGTCGTCAAGGCGGAGTCGCTCAAGTTCTCTGAGAATGGCGTTAAGCAGTTGATGCGCGATTTGCTCATTCCGTGGTGGAACGCCTATTCGTTCTTTGTCACTTACGCGAATGTCGACGGTTTCCATGACGAAGAAGTCGCTTTCCCCGAATCGGAGAACGTTCTCTACAGATGGATCGTCTCCTCGATGGAGACGCTTATCGCCGAAGTTACTGACGCGATGGATAACTACGATCTCCAGAAGTCCGTCCGTCCGTTCGTCAAGTTTGTCGAGGACTTGACCAACTGGTACATCCGCCGGAGCCGTCGCCGCTTCTGGAAGTCGACGAATGATGGGGATAAGCTCTCCGCTTATAGAACATTGCGCTATGTTCTCGTTCAGCTTTCTAAGGTCGCGGCTCCCTTTACGCCGTTCATCGCCGAAGAGATTTACCGCAACTTGAAGGGTAAGAGCGATCCTGATTCAGTACACCTCTGCGATTTCCCGACGGCTAACGCCGCTGCGCGCGATCTTGATCTTGAGCGCCGCATGGCTGATGTTCAGGCCGCTGTCGAGCTTGGTCGCCGTTTGAGAGCTGATAACGATCTTAAGGTCCGTCAGCCGCTTTCCGCGCTTAAGTTGGCGGGTGGCGATGTTGCGGGGCTTGAGTCGCTTATTGAAGATGAACTTAATGTTAAGAAGGTTGAGTTCGTAGCCGATGAGACTGAACTTTGCAATGTTTCCTATAAGGCTAACTTCAAGACGCTCGGCAAGAAGTGCGGACCTAAGATGAAGGCGGTCGCTGCGGCGATAGCGAGTATGAGGGAAGAGGGAAGAGGGATGAGGGAAGAGGGTTGGACGAAAGAGATCGAAGGAGTTGCGATTACAGCAGATGATGTGCTCGTGACGCGCTCGCCCAAAGAAGGTCTCGTTGTTGCGTCCGAGGGTGCGGTGGTCGTCGGTCTTGAGACGGCTCTTACGCCTGAGCTCGTCGCCGAGGGTCTTGCCCGCGAGTTTGTAAGCCATGTCCAGTCGATGCGCAAGGAGGCTGACTTTGAGGTTACTCAGAGAATTGCTCTTACGGTCGAAACTGACGAGGAGATGCGCTCTGCGCTTGAAGTTCACGCCCAGTACGTAAAGGGTGAGACGCTCGCTCTTTCGTTAGAGTTCGCTTCTTGCGATGCGCCTGAAGTATCTCTTAACTCCCACGCCACCAAGATTAAAATTAATAAGGCTTAAACTTATTCGTTCAAAATGATATAATTTAAATGTTATGAAATGGACAAAGACTTTAATTCAAACCCTGCGTGATAATCCGCAGGATGCCGAAATTGACTCTCACAAGCTGCTCGTTCGCGCTGGCATCGTTAAGAAGCTCGCGGGTGGGCTTTATACGTATTTACCTCTTGGTATGCGCTCGCTGAAGAAGGTTCAGGCCATCGTTCGCGATGAGATGGATAAGGCGGGCGCGCTCGAAATTGTTATGCCGATTCTCCAACCTGCGGAACTTTGGCGTACTACCGGTCGTTGGGATACGATGGGCGCTAATATGTTCAAGCTTAAGGATCGCGGCGAACGCGAGGCGGCTCTCGGGCCTACGGCTGAAGAAGAGGTTACCGATCTTGTTAAGAGCGTTGTCGGATCTTATCGTCAGCTTCCTGTTACGTTGTATCAGATTCAGTGGAAATTCCGCGATGAGACGCGTCCGCGTTTTGGGCTTATGCGCTCGAAGGAATTTTTAATGAAGGATGGATATTCCTTTGATGTTGATGCCGAAGCCGCCGATAAGACGTACTGGACGATGTATCACGCCTACGAGCGCATTTTCGCGCGTTGCGGGCTTAAGGCTGTTCCTGTAGAAGCTGATGGTGGTGATATGGGTGACAGCCAGACTCATGAGTTCCATGTTCTCGCTGACGCTGGTGAAGATGGAATCGCGTTTTGCGAAGCGTGCGGCTATGCGGCGAATCTCGAAAAGGCTACTCGCGCTGCTTCTCCTGCCGCGGCGGAAGAGTCGGCGGGAGAAATCGAAGAAGTCGAAACTCCTAACGCTAGAACGATTGAAGAGGTTTCGTCGTTTATGGGGCTTGAGAGTTCGAAGTTTGTAAAATCTCTCGTTTATAAGGCCGACGGCAAGTGCGTTATGGTATGCGTTCCTGGCGATCGCGATGTTAATGACGTGAAGCTTAAGCGTTTTCTCGGCGCTAAGAGCTTGGAGCTCGCGGACTTTGGCTCGGTTCTCGATGTTACTGGCGCGAATGCGGGTTTTGTTGGTCCCGTTAATCCCTCTGATAAAACGCTTAGAATCGTTGCTGATATTTCCCTTAAGGGTGCGGTCAATCGTATTGTCGGTGCGAATAAGGATGGTTACCATCTTAAGAATGTCGACCTTAAGCGCGATACGTCTCTTAGCGACGCTGATTTCGCCGATCTTATCGTTGTTGCTGCGGGTGATGTTTGTCCCGTTTGTGGTAAGACGATTGTCATCAAGCGCGGTATTGAAGTTGGTCAGGTATTTAAGCTTGGAACTAAATACACCGAAGCTTTTAAGGCTGTCTACAAAAATGATAAGCTCGAAGATAAGACAATCGTCATGGGCTGTTACGGTGTCGGTGTAAGCCGTACTCTCCAGGCGGTTATAGAGTACAGCCACGATAAGGATGGTATTATTTGGCCCGCGTCAGTGTCGCCCTATCAGGTTTGTATTTGCCTTCTAGATCCCGATCAGGCTGAAGTCGTTAAGGTTTCTGACGAACTTGAAGCGGCGCTCGAAGCTAAGGGTATTGATGTTATTGTTGATGATCGAGCTGAACGCCCCGGCGTAAAGTTTAAAGATGCCGACTTAATCGGCTTTACCGTTCGCGTTGTTGTTGGCGCTAAGGGTCTTACCAATGGCGGAGTTGAGGTTAAGCTGAGAAGCGAAGATAAATCCAAGACGCGCGTTGTTAAGCCTGAAGATGCCGCGGCAGTGATTGAAGAGTTAATTAAGGGTTGATTTAATAATCGGAGTTAATAAAAATGGCCGAGAAAATCAGTTTTGAACCACCTCGCGGGATGAGAGATTTTTATCCCGAGGATATGGTTTGGCGCAATAAGATATTTGACGCGTTTCGCGCGTCTGCCGAATCGTACGGATTCGAGCCTTATGACGCGTGTGTAGTCGAGAGCTATGAGCTTTTGGCGCGTAAGGCGGGCGAAGAGGTCGGCGAGCAGATCTATCATTTCTTAGATAAGTCAGAGCGCCATCTCGCGCTACGCGCCGAAATGACTCCGACATTGGCGCGCATGGTCGCGCAGCGTCAAAAAGAGCTCGCGTTTCCGCTTAAGTGGACGACGATTGCGCAGTGCTTTCGCTATGAACGCATGACCAAAGGGCGCAAGCGCGAGCACTATCAGTGGAATCTCGATATTATCGGCGAGGATTCTACTTTAGCCGAGGCTGAGGTAATCGGCGCGGCGTGTGATGCTCTTAAGCGCATGGGCTTAACCTCGAATGATTTTAAGGTTCATGTTTCGTCGCGTAAGTTTTTAGGTGAGCTTTTAGCTAAGAGCGGCATTGCGCCCGAGAAGCACGCTCAGGTGTTTTTAGCGCTTGATAAGCGAGGCAAGATGCCCGATAGCGAAATCGCCGCGATGCTTCGCGACGGCGGATTAACCGACGCTGATGTTGAGGCTACATTTAAGATTATGGATACGAAATCGTATGAGGAGTGTCCTGAGCTTGTGGAGCTTTTCGCTATTGCGGGCGAGGCTGGCTTCGCTGATTGTCTCGTATTCGATATTGCGGTTATCCGCGGCTTAAGCTATTATACAGGCGTAGTCTTCGAGTGTTTTGATACTGCGGGCGAGTTCCGCGCTATTTTTGGCGGCGGGCGCTATGATAATCTTTTAACTACGATCGGCGGCGAGCCTACTTCGGCCGTTGGCTTAGGCTTTGGCGATGTTGTTGTCAGCGAACTTCTTAAAGCCCGCCTTGGCGATAGCGCTAAAGAGCGTAAGGGTGTAGCGGTAGGCTTTATGTTCCCCGGCGAGCGTGATGTAGCCGTTAAACTAGCCGCGATGTTGCGCGCTTCAGGTGAGCGCGTCGATCTCGCTTTAAAGCCTCTTAAGCCTAAAAAGTTCTTCTCCCGCGCTGATTCGATCGAGGCGGCGAAGGCGATCTTTGTAGGGCCCGATGATGTTGAGAAGGGTGTTGTAAAGATTAAGAATCTTGAAACGCGCGAAGAAAGTGAATTATGCATCTAACTCCTGAGGTATCTTCGGTATTGGCTCGTTTTCAGCGTGTACGCGCTGGGCTCGTCGTTGGATATAATGATGAGACGATGTCAATACTGAAGACTCAGCGTGAAGGTGTTTGGATGGATTTACCTCTTATGGAAGAATTTCCATTTGAGGATAGTCAGTTCGAGGTTGTCGTGATGCATGGTTCAGGGGTTACCCGTGAGCGGGTTCGCGAAGCGAATCGTATTCTAAAGCCTGAGGGTTGTCTCTTTTTTACTGTAAAGGAGCGTTCTGGCGATGACGATGGATATACAGCGCCTGAACTTTATAAGATAATTAGAGATGGCTTTGACATCGTCGAGCTTAAGAGACCTAAGTGGTGGAAGTTCGGGCGTGATGGTAAGACTATGACTATATGTGCGCGCAAGAAGGCGTGGCGCGAGCATAAAGGATTCATCCGTGAGGGGTCATTACCATTTACGCCTTTTAGGAGTAGATCATGAAGAAGGTTCTGTTTTTTATAAGTTTAGCGTTCGTTAGTATATCGATGAATGCTAATAATATAGCTCTTGAGGTATTAGAGGAGTTTTTAGATGCTAGAGCTGCTGAAAGTCCTATTCGGTATGCTAGAGCTGCGAAAGAATTAGCTCGCTTAGCGGCCGAAGGTCATCCTGTACATCAGTTTGTTTTGGCAGCGACATCGCGTGAGGCGGATTTCCCGCGCGAAGTGGTTATAAGCGATACCGATAGAGAAGATTATTTAATAAAGAACAGAATAAAAATAAGAGCTTTAGCCGAAAAGAATTCTTCGGCTCTATATATCTTAGCCCTTGAGACCAATTATGTTTCAAGAATTCGCGAGGCTGTCAAACGCAATAATGAATATGCGTTGAATGAATATGGTGTTTGGTTGATGAATCAATCAAAATTTAAAAATGAGAGAATGTTGAGAGATAGCTTCAATTATTTTAGCAGGGCTGCTGAGAAGCACAATGCTGCCGCGATATATAATCTTGGAGTTTGTTATCAAAAAGGCTATGGATGTGAGCAAAATTTGGCAAGCGCTATAGAGCATTTTGAAAGAGCGGCGGTAATGAATTATCCTAAAGCTATGAATGCGTTAGGCGAGATATATCGTGACGGTGGGGATGGTGTTGAGATAAATGTCGGTAAGGCTTTAGAGTATTTTGCGGAGTGCGCCGCGTCAGGAAATGCATTAGGGCAGTATAATTACGCGATGGAGCTCTTTAAAATTGACGGAGATACTGGCACTAATGATGTAAAGGCGGTTGAATTACTAAAAGGCGCCGCTCGTCAGAGAAATCTCAATGCTATGGTAGAATACGCGAGATGTCTTTATGATGATATTGGCATAAATTCTTCATTTACCAACAAGTTGCGCGGTGCTGAGCTTGATAAGGCGTGTGAGACTTTAGCTAAGGCTAAGGCTCAGCGTGATCATCAAGCGGTTTCGTGGTGGTATCACTGCGCTAATAAATTAGAGTATCCTCCGGCCATGCATTATTTAGGGCAATGCTTCTTAGATGGGCGCGGAGTTGATAAGAATGAGGTCGCGGCGGTTTTATGGTTCAAGAGGGCTGCTGATTTAGGTTGTATTCCAGCGATGATAAGTTTAGCCAAGTGTCACGAGGAAGGTGTAGGTGATTTAGAAAAAAGTCACTATAACGCCAATTGGTGGAAAACTCGAGCCGATGCAGAGCGCGGCGTTCGTAACGCCAGAATTTGGATAGAATCGCATAGTCTCAAATGAAGACTCTAATTCTGTTTTTTTCGGTTCTGCTCAGCCTGTTTTCGCTTGGAGCAGCATCTAATAGCAGTGAAGCTATAATTAGAGTTCTTAATAAAAAAAATGCCGGCAGTATAGAGTCTTACGAAAAAGCCGTAGAGACCTTAGTAAAAGACGCTAAGTCAGGTAAGCCTCTTCAGCAGTTTCTAATCGCGCTTATTTCGCGCGAGAAGGACGCGCCTAGCGTAGCTAGAATATCCGAAGAAGAAAGATCGAGATATTTAGAGTCGTCGCGAGATATTATTTTTGATTTGGCTAAAACCAAGAATAATTCAATGGCGTGGTTTCTTATGTCTTTAGAAAACAACAACATGGCGATTTTAAAGCACGCCGCCGATCTTGGTAACGTTCAAGCTCTTAATACGTACGCGACAATAAAGATGTCAGAGGTGATGGAATTAAAAGATACGTTCCCTGAGAAATATGATATGGTAATGAAGGAATGTTATTCAGCGTATAAGAGGGCTGCTGAACAGGGTGATGTAAATGCTTTAAATAGTCTTGGGCTTTGTTATCAAAATGGTTACGGGTGCGAAAAGAATGATAAAATAGCTTTTAAATGTTTCTATAAAGCGTCTGAGAAGCGTCATCCTGAAGCGGTTAATAATCTGGGGCGCTTTTATCTCGAAGGTATTGGAGTACAAAAAGATCCTGAACGCGCGTTAAAATGCTTTGAAATAAGTTCGTCGTTAGGTAATGTATGGGGTACGATAAATAGAGCTACGTCATTATTAATGGGGTTAGGTTGTAAAAAGAATGAAGCGTTAGCAATTGAAATATTAGAAAAAGAATCTATTAAAGGTTGTGTTGAGACTATGGATTTACTAGCTGAGTGTTATTCTAAAGGAATCGGCGGAATAAAAAAAGATTCTTATAAAACAATGCTTTGGCGTATTCGCGCTCGTGCGGCGCGTGGTGATAAAAGCGCTAAAGATTGGTTAATGGCTAATAAGGAGGAGTTATGAAGATTTTAATGGTCGGTGATGTTGTCGGCTCTCCAGGGCGTAAGATTCTTAAGCGAGAATTGCCGCGTCTTAGACGAGAGCTTTCGCTAGGCGCAGTAATTGTTAACGCCGAGAATTGCGCAGCTGGCTCTGGGATTACGGCGGCGTTGGCTAAAGAAATCTTTGAGGCGGGGGCGGACGCGATAACATTAGGCGATCATGTCTGGGGTCAGAAGGAGTTCGCGGGTCAAATAGATTCTGTAGATAAATTAGTTAGACCTGTAAATTTTCCAGCTGAATGCCCCGGTAAAGGTTGGCGCATTATTACTATGCCAACTTTTCGCTTTGCGGTAATAAACGCGCTCGGAAGAGTCTTTATGAATCCCGTAGATTGTCCATTTAAGGCGATAGATCGCGCGCTTTTAGAGATACCTAAAGATATACCGGTATTCGTCGATTTTCATGCTGAGGCTACGAGCGAGAAGATAACTTTAGGTCATTATCTGGATGGCCGAGTAACAGCTGTAGTTGGAACTCATACTCATGTGCAGACTTCTGACGCGATTATTTTACCTAAAGAAACCGCGTATATTACGGATTTAGGCATGACAGGACCTTACATAAGTTCTATCGGTCGTGATTTAAAGCCAGTTACCAAGCGCTTTATTACTGGAATGCCCGCTAGGTTTGATGTCGCTGAAGGACCATCAGTTTTAGAAGGCGCCGTTATTGAGTTTGATCCGATTTCTAAAAAGGCTTCTTCGATTGAAGCGATAAGAGTCAGGGAGCCTTATAAGTGCGCATAATCTGGGATTGGAACGGTACGCTTTTAGATGATAATCACGCGTCACTTTCGGCGCTAAATGCTATATTGTCTAGAAGGGGTCTAAAAACTGTCGATCTTGATTATTACCGTAAGAATTTTGCTTTCCCGGTTAGGTATTTTTATGAGTCGCTAGGAGTAAAAATAGAATGCGAAGATTGGGATAAGTTAGCCCAAGAATATCATGACGCATATCATGAGGCGCAGTTACGTTTAACAGGTGATGCTTTAGAGGCGCTTAGTTTAGTTAAAGAGAATAACGTCCCTCAAGCTGTCGTATCGGCAATGCGTGAAGACTATTTAAAATCCGATATGGATAAATTTGGCATACGCTCGTTTTTTGAGGCGGTTTTAGGGACGAATAATTTAGATGGATGCTCTAAACTTTCTCGAATAAAGGATTATGTTGCATTAGTCGGCAAAAGTGATGAATATGTTGTTATTGGCGACTCGTTACATGATAAAGAGGTCGCCGATGCTATAGGTGCGCGTTGTGTTTTCTACGGTGGCGGCAGTCACGATCCCTCTCGCTTAATTAGTTTAGCGCCCGTAGCCCGAACATTAGTAGAAGCTGTTTCTATAGCTATCAACTGATTTTCTGATTGTTAAGATTTAGGCATTCTGATATAATGTAAAAATCAAATTAAACATATTAAGGAGTTATAAAATGGCTCAGACAGTTTGGACACATAATGGTTTTCCTAAAATTGGAATTCGTCCTATTATTGATGGTCGCAGGCGCGGCGTTCGTGAATCTCTTGAAGTTCAGACGATGGATATGGCTAAAGCTGCTGCTAAGCTCATCTCTGATAATCTTACTTATCCCGATGGCTCTAAAGTTGAGTGCGTAATCGCCGATACCACGATTGGCGGTCGCTTTGAAGCGGCGATGTGCGCTAATAAGTTCCGCGACAATAATGTAGGCGTTTCGCTCTCGGTAACTCCTTGCTGGTGCTATGGTACTGAGACGATGGATCTTGATCCTCAGATTCCTAAGGCTGTTTGGGGCTTTAACGGTACTGAGCGTCCCGGCGCTGTTTATCTCGCCTGTATGCTCGCCGGTTACGCTCAGCGCGGTATGCCCGCTTATGGTATTTATGGTCATGAGGTTCAAAATCGCGATGAATCTGATAAGATTCCATCTGACGTAGCCGAGAAGATTCTTCGTTTCGCTAAGGCGGGTCTCGCTGTTGCGATGATGAAGGGTAAGAGCTATCTTTCGATTGGTACTTCTTCGATGGGTATCGCCGGTAGCTTCGTCGATGTTGACTTTATGCAGGATTATCTTGGTCTTGCTACTGAGAATATGGATGAGTGCGAGATTCTTCGTCGTATGGAAGAGGGTATCTACGATAAAGAAGAGTACGAAAAGGCTCTTAAGTGGATGCGTAAGAATCTTAAGGAAGGTAAGGACTATAATCCTAAGGCCATTCAGAAGACGCGTGAGCAAAAGGATGCCGATTGGGAATTTATTGCCAAGATGTCGATTATTATTCGCGATATGATGGCTGGTAATCCTAAGCTCGCTGAGATGGGCTTTGGTGAGGAGGCTGTTGGGCGTAATGCGATCGCGGGTGGATTCCAAGGTCAGCGTCAGTGGACTGATCATTGGCCGAACGGTGACGTTGCTGAGGTTATGTGCAACAGTTCCTTCGACTGGAACGGTAAGAAGATGCCCCAGATTCTCGCGACTGAGAATGATGCGCTTAATGGCGTTTGTATGCTCTTTCAGTGGCTTCTTACGAACAAGGCTTCGATGTTCGCGGATGTCCGTACTTATTGGTCGGACGCTGCTGTTAAGCGCGCTACGGGTAAGGGCTTACCTAAGGACGCTAAGGCTGGTATTATTCACCTCATTAACTCGGGTAGCTGCTGCTTAGATGCTGCCGGTGAGATGAAGGAGAAGGGTAAGAGCGTATTTAAGAATTGGTGGGATGTTACCGAGAAGGATATTAACGCTACGCTTAAGGCTACTAAGTGGGTCCCAGCTGGCGTTGAATACTTCCGCGGCGGTGGCTTTAGCTCGTCGTTCTTAACTCCTAAGGGTATGCCCCTTACGATGATTCGTCTCGCTCTTGTGAAGGGTCAGGGACCTGTTCTTCAGATTGCTGAGGGCTGGTCGACTACGCTTGATGATAAGCAGCAAGAGACTCTCATGCTCCGCACGAATCCTGAATGGCCTTGCACATGGTTTACGCCGCGTCTTACCGGTAAGGGCTTCTTTAAGGATGTCTACTCGGTAATGAACGCTTGGGCGGCTAACCATGGCGCAATCGCTTATGGTCATATCGGTGCTGATCTTATTACGCTCGCGTCGATGCTTCGCATTCCAGTTGCGATGCATAACGTTGACGAAGAGAAGGTGTTCCAGCCTCATTGCTGGGGTCTTTTTGGTTCGAGCGACGATCCGACGGGCGCTGATTACCGCGCTTGTAAGAACTTCGGTCCCTTATACGCGACGAACCGTTAATCGTTATTCTAAATGAATACCTTATTATTTGATAAGGCGGCGGGTTGTTTGCCCGATGAGTGCTTTTCGCGTCCAGTCGATCTTGGCATAATGCTAGGAAGCGGCTGGAGCGACGCTCTGACTATGGATGAGGTTTATGCAAGAATTTCATATTCCGATATTCCTAATTTAGGCGCTTCGACGGTTAAAGGGCACGCGGGTGAATTCATCTTATATCGCTACGGTAATAAGCGTATTGCTGCATGGTGTGGGCGAAGGCACTTTTACGAAGGTGTAGGCTGGGAGAGCGTTGTTCTCCCAGTTGAGATTCTTCGAAGGATGGGGTGTCAGACGTTAATTGTTACCAATGCTGCCGGTGGCATTAATCCTGCTTTAAGGCCAGGGGATTTTGTGATTATTCGAGATCACATTAATACTGTTGGGCTAAATCCTCTTATTGGCGCGCATCATCCTGAGTGGGGAGAGCGTTTCCCAGATATGACCGAGGTGTATAATAAGCATCTTAGTGAGCTCATGCACGCTACAGCTAATAAGCTAGATTTAAGAGCGATGGATGGTGTTTATGCATATACTTTAGGTCCATGTTATGAGACTCCTGCTGAGATTCTCTCTTATAAGGCTCAGGGTGCGGATGTAGTAGGAATGTCGACAGTTCCAGAGGCTGTTTTCGCTAAGGCATGCGGTTTTAAAATAGCGGGGCTTTCTTTAGTGACTAATTTTGCCGCGGGTATTTCTCGACGCGAATTGAATCATCAAGAAGTCGTTGACGCTGCTAACGAGGCTAAAACTAAAATGAAAGCCTTTTTTGAGGATTTTATTTTACGATTGTGAATTTTGATGACGAAATAGAGTTGTTTATCAGTTCCATACGCTTTGAGCGTGAAATGGCGGCTAATACATGTGAGGCGTATGGGCGTGATATTGTCCATTTCGCGGGTGTAATGAAGTCGCTGGGTTATGCTTCAGCCGGAGAGGTTACGCGGCATGATATAGACGAGTATTTTATGGCCGAGCGTAAAAGGGCTATGGCGTCTACAACTCGTGCGCGCCGACTCGTAGCGCTAAAAATGTTTTATCGCCATCTTTTAGAGCAGCGTCTTATTTCGTCAGATCCTATGGATTTGGTTGATAGGCCTAAAAAAGGTAGAGTTTTGCCGCGAGTTTTATCTGAAGAAGAGACTTTCGCGCTTATTGATTCCGTTAAGGGAGATTCACCGCGCGATTTAAGAGATAGAGCTATTTTAGAAGTAATGTATGGTTCGGGGTTACGTGTAACCGAGACCTGTGAATTAAAGATTGAGGATATTGTTTCGGATGGTGAGTTGTTGCGCATTTTAGGTAAAGGCTCTAAAGAGCGTCTTGTTCCATTAGGAGGTTTAGCCGCGAAAGCGCTTCAAAATTATCTTTCTTTTGCGAGGGGTACATTTGCAAAGTCAGCGATGGCTTTAGGTTATGTATTTCTTACTAGGCTAGGTAAGCCTTTTACGCGTCAGGGGATTTTTAAAATTATCCGTGAAAGATCAGCAGCTGTAGGAATAGCAGCTAATAGAATTTCGCCCCATGTTTTACGCCATTGTTTCGCATCTCACATGTTGCAACGCGGCGCTGACATACGCGCTATTCAAGAAATGCTAGGCCACGCTGATATTGGTACTACTCAAATCTATACTCACGTTGACGCTAGTAAGTTCGACGAAGTTCATAGTAAATATCATCCGCGAGCATAATTTAATGTTATAATAATGCTTCAACTAAAATAGGAGATTGATATGATTGGTAATGGAGAAATGGTAATTCGTTTATTGGTAGCTGCATTATTAGGCGCTTTAATAGGTATAGAACGAGAGTATCGGTCTAAGGTCGCCGGTTTAAGAACGCATCTGCTCGTTGCGATTGGTTCGGCTCTTTTTATGTTATTATCGCAATATGGTTTTGGCGGTCAGGGTGATCCAGCTCGTATTGCCGCGCAGATTGTCAGTGGTATAGGTTTTATCGGTGCTGGCGCTATTATGATGGATCGCCGTCATGCTGTTCATGGATTAACGACAGCCGCTGGTATATGGGTTTCGGCGGGTATAGGGATGACTGTAGCTGCGGGTATGTACATTTTAGCTCTAGCGGCGACGGCCTTATCGCTTATTGGTTTAGAGTGTGCGTTTTTTGTGTTTAATCGTTCTAAAGAAAATGAAGCTAATGATGTTGAAAGCGATATAGGGAAGTGATAATTATATGTTGAATAGTTTTAGATTTATTTTAGCTGGTGTAATAGTATTAATTTCTTCAGTCTCGCTATCAGTAGAGTATTATGTAGATTCGATTAACGGTGATGTATGTCGCGATGCAGGTTTTGGTTGGGGGTATGATCAGCGCCCAGATATAAACGGCGCACATCTTTTATTTTATGAAAATAAGGCTATAACTGAAAACTTCGTTGTCCGTAATAATACTTTTATAAATGCCCGAAATTGGACTGTAAGAATGGAAAATGATTGGCGCAAATCATTAAGGATCGAAAATAATAGGATTCGGAGTCTGCCAGGAGTTCCTGTCATTCGATGGATAACAGGAATGCACGAGGCGTTTTTCGACATTGATGGTTTTAAGGCGCTTGGGTTTAATTAGTTTTTTGTTGAGGATAATGAATTAATGAAAAATGAAAACAAGGAAAGATAATATGGCAAAAATATTAAAATTGTTAGTGTGTGTTATTATAACTGCTTATACAGGAAGTGTATTAGCTCAATCTAGCGAATGTGTTAAACCTCTAAAGGTTGCCGTTTATGTTGATAATGGTGCACGCGGTGAAGGCGCGTTTAGATGGGTTCAAATAGCGACAATTGCGGAAAATATTACATCTACATTTATTGATGGCGAGGCGGTGCGTTCAGGCGTTCTAGATGATATTGATCTTTTAATTATGCCAGGCGGGAGCTCTCAGCGCATTTCTAAATCGCTCGGCGAAGTTGGTCACGAAAAGGTTAAATCGTTCATCCGCTCTGGCGGTGGATATATAGGAACTTGCGCTGGATGCTGCGTTTTAATGCAATCTGACGATAAAAAGCATAAGAATATGATGGATATTATCCCATATACGTTTGGAGTATGTGGAGGTAAAGCTGATGTCGATATTGACTTTAATGACAAGGCGACCGAAATTGTTGGAATTGCTAACGGCCCTTGGCCAATTCGTTATAGCCAAGGTCCAGTACCCGTTAAAACAACAACTAAAGAAAAAGACTTAAATACTGTTGTTGTAGCTAGTTACGCTAAAAGTATTAAATCTATGGGTGAAGAACCTTGGATTCAGTTTCCTGGTCATCCTGCTGCTTTTGCTTGTACTTATGGTAAGGGTAAGATTTTTGCGATTACAGTGCATCCAGAGATGGACTTTAATGACCATGGCGTTATTAAAAGCGCGATTAAGTATGTAACAGGGCGTGATGTTAAATGGGAAACGCCTACTCTTAATAAAGAGCTAAAAACTATTGGTTTAGTATGTGATTTTTCATTGGGCGTTAAAACAACTAAGTTTGTTCAAAAACTTTTACAAGATAATGAATTTAATATAGTTCCTTTAGTAGGGCATATTGTAGCTAAGGGCGGCTTAGATAAAGTAGATGTCGTACTCGCTCCACATAATGTCGCGCCTGATATGGCGAAAAAAGGTCTTTATGGCGACAATATACTTTTAGCTGAGAAATTCATGGCGCGAGGCGGGCGCGTAATAGCTTGGGGGAGATCAATTGAAACTGCTAAATATCATGGACTTAAAGTTGAATGTGCCAATAGCGCTGACGCGGCGCTTAAAATGGCGCGAGACTTTTTAACTAAGGTAAAAGCCGATGATCCTATCGGTGTATTCGATTCTGGTATTGGCGGAATGACGGTTTTAGAGAAGATGCTTACGATGGATTTATATAATAATTCCACTTATGAGCGTAATAGCGATGGTAGACCCGATTTTGAAAATGAAAGTTTCATTTATTTTGGCGATCAGGCCAATATGCCTTATGGTGATTATGCGGCAGCTGGTAAAAGCGATTATTTAAAAAGTCTTATTTTAGCAGATGCGGAATTTTTACTTAAAAATAATGCGAAAGCTTTAGTAATCGCGTGTAATACAGCTACAGCGTGGGGTTTAGAAGGTGTAAGTGAAAGGTCATCTAAAGTAGATGTTGATACTGTAGGTGTAATTGGCGCAGGAGTCTTAAGCGCGCTTTCTCTAAACGAAATCCGCAATGCAGAGGATGCGATTTCTATTGGTGTTATGGCAACGCCTGGAACAATCGCCTCCGGCGCGTATGAGCGCACGATTGCAGCGGAAGCGAAGAGATTAGGCATAAAAGCTAAGATTAATGTTATCTCTCAGGGGTGCGCGGGGCTCGCTGATGCTGTTGAAGCGGGCGATCCTAAGGCGGGGAAAATTGCTGTAAAGAATTTTCGAGAGCTTTTAGCTAAGTATGCCGTGCTTAAAGATGCGGGAGCTTTAGAAGCTATAATTTTAGGATGTACCCATTATCCATTTGTTCTTTCGCATTTAAAAAAGGAATCACCCAATATGGATTTCGTCGACCCAGCTTTGGCGACGGCGGAAACATGTTACTTAAATCTTCTTAAAAAGAAAATGCTTTCAAAAAACGGGAATATGAACCTTAAAGCTTATATTTCGGTTCCTTCGCCAAATTTAGATAAGAAATATCTCGATAAGAATGGTAATCTTACCCGCGAATGCAAATACGGGCGTAATCTTAACGATGATACAGTTTGGACTAAAATCGTACCTTATGGCGCTAATGACGCTAAAAGAAATACATTTATTAAAGAGTCACTTGGTGCAACTTGGAACGCTCTAGTAGAATGATATAATTATATTTTTTCCCTCTTGCGTGCGAGGAATGTAAAAGATATAATATTAATAAAGAATGAAATTGTATGTGGTGTTATATAAAGTTTAGTTTTTTAGTTCTCTTAACTATAATAGTAACTGGGTGCTTTTCTATTGAAAAAGGGCGTTTACAAACGACTGGTGAAGAGCATGTGCTGGTTTCTAATTATGGTTGGTATCTTTTTCATTTTCTACCTCTAGCGAGTGGTAATGCTTGTGAAGAGCGGTATACGCCATGGGTCATTTTTCGTAATGATGTAACTATGGATAAGATTCAAAGTCGCTTTTTCTCTTATGTAGCTGGTCAAAAAGATGTTAAGCCTGTAAGTGTTTCATATCGTACTCATGAGACAGTATTGTTTGAATTTCCAGGAACGAATATTCCAATACCTTTACCATATATTTTTACTTATAAAGAAATTCAGTTAAGTGGTGTTTTAGCCTCGAAAAAGGAGGTGAAATGAAAAAAATACTTGCTGTATTGATGGGACTTGTTTTCTCAGGGTGTGCAACTATTGAGTATAGTCAAGCTGGTGATCATACAATGGTAGTCGTATCTAATTCTTCATGGTATTTTTTAAATTTAATACCGATAGCTTCGGGTAATCCAGAAAAAGTCAATCAAGTATCGACAAAATTCTTTTGTGAGACTGCGACAATTGAAAATAATTTGAAAATCCTAGATCAGATTTCCGAAAAATACGGTGTTAAGACTGTAAAATCTTTACAAAGCTTTTGGGATGACGAGAGCGTTTTTATACTTTTTATGAAGCGCCACGTTATTCATACTAGCGCAGAATTAGTGCTAGATGAGGCTGCTAAAGAAAGTAAAAGTGATGAGAATAACAAAAGCGACAGCAAATCTTGAAGCGTATACGCCGGGCGAACAGCCGAAGTCAAAGTCGGTTATAAAGCTTAATACTAACGAGAATCCCTATCCGCCTTCGCCTAAGTGCGCTAAGGTTTTAAAGGATTTTGATCTTGATAAGTTAAGGCGTTATCCTGATCCTGTATTTATGGCTCTGCGCGAAGCTATTGCATCAATTAATGGAGCAAAGGTAGAGAACGTTTTTGTAGGTAATGGCTCTGATGAGATTCTTACTCTTGCGGCGCGGGCGTTTGTTGAAAATGATGAGATGATAGCTTCGTTAGACCCTAGTTATTCTCTATACAAAACACTCGCGGCGATTCGCGATGTAAAATGGGTGGGCTCTTCAGTAGAATCAGCTAAAATTGATATTCCCGATAACGCGTCGCTTTTTCTATGGACTAATCCTAATGCACCGACTGGTGGATTTACATCGCCTAAAAAGATATCTGCTTTCGCCAAAAAGTTTAAAGGCGTTGTTATTGTTGATGAGGCGTATGGCGATTTCGCTAAAGAAAATTGCATGAAATTAGCGATCGCGCCTAAAAATAATAATATTATCGTAATGCGTACATTCTCTAAGAGTTATTCTCTAGCGGGATTGCGCGTTGGGTATTGTGTCGGGCCTAAAGATTTAATCGAAGCTCTTTATAAAATTAAAGACTCGTATAATGTCGATGCTATAGCGCAGGCCGTAGCGCTAGCTGCTATTAAGGATCGCGCGTATCACGCTAAAACCGTTAAAAAGGTTGTTCAAACACGTGAAGCGTTTGTAACTGAGCTTAAAAAGTTAGGTTGGGATGTTTTACCTAGTGAAGCTAACTTCGTTTTTGCGCGTCCTAAAGGAATGGCGGCGGCGGATTTATTCGACGCTTTACGTAAGCGCAATATATTTGTGCGATATTTCCCAGGACCTCTTACCGGTGATAGATTGCGTATAACGATTGGTACGCTTGATGAGATGTATAAATTACTTTTAACCTTAAAGAAACTTAAAGCATAAAAAGGTAGATAAAAATGGAAAAGAAAGAAAATAAAGTTAGACTTATGTCGATAGACGCTCTTCGCGGCTTCGATATGTTTTTCATCATTGGTGGCGCTGGGCTAATTACAATGATTTGTAAGGCCTTTGGATGTGGTGACTGCGAAATAGTTAAGCAGATGAGCCATGTTCCGTGGGAGGGCTTACGTCATCACGATACGATATTCCCGCTCTTTCTCTTTTTAGCGGGTGTATCGTGGCCTTTCTCGCTTTCTTCACAAGAGGCTAATGGTCGCACATCTCTTCAGATTCACTTAAAGATACTCCAGAGAGCTGTGATACTTTTTGTATTAGGTATGCTTTATAATGGCGTTTTTAGGGAATTTAAGCCGGAATTTCGCATTCCCAGTGTTTTAGGCTTTATTGGTCTTAGCTGGGCGATAGGTGCGGTTATATTTTATCATGTTAAAAAGTCCTGGCTTCGTGGCGTTATAACCTTAGCGCTTCTCTTTGGATATTGGGGCGTTTTGCGCTTTGTTACGGCTCCTGGCGCGCCTCAAGGGTGTGATACATACGCGGTAGAATATAATATCGTTTCGTGGCTTGATCGTACTCTTATGGCTAAGCACATCTTTCGTCCGCTTTACGATCCTGAGTCACTCTTTGCATTTGCTGGTGGCGTAGCGATGGCGCTCCTCGGTATGACGGCGGGTTCCCTCCTAAAATCCGATAACTTTAAGCCTGTTAAGAAGACTTTAGTTCTTCTTTCTGGATTTGTCGGTCTTTTAGCTTTAGATGCATTGTTCATTTTCGTTATGGGAGATAAGATTGTTAAGAGTCTTTGGTCGCCTTCATTCGTTCTTGCCGCTGCGGCTTATTCGACTGCGATGTTGGCCATCTTCTACCATATAATCGATGTTTGGGGGCTTAAGAAGTGGGCGTTTCCTTTTATGGTTATCGGTATGAATTCGATTACAATCTATTTGATGGTAAGATTTATTTGGTTTGGTGGAATAACTAAATATTTCTTCGGTGGAATAATTAAAGAGATCGGTGAGGCTAGTGCGCTTTGGGCTCCTGTAGCTGATAGAGCCATTAGTATTGTTGTTCTTTGGGTAATTTTATATTTCTTCTATCGTAAGAAAATATTCCTTAAGGTCTGATGTTGAGCTTACCGTACTTCTTTTGGTAAAATAGTATCGTTATGACTGAAAATGCATCACTAACGAATATTGTCTTAAAGACTGCTGGTGTTTTTTCAAGCGAGCAGATTTCTCGCATTATTTCTGCTCGCGCTGAAAATCCAGGTATGAGTCTTTGTGAGGCGGCTATCAAATTTGGTGGTCATCGTGAGATTGAGGTTTTAGCGGGGGTAGGCTCAGCGTTGGGGCTTGAGATTATTGATTTAGAGCATAATCAGCCGACTGCTGAAGCTTTAACTAAAATTCCTGCTAGTGCAGTTTACCAATATAATGTATTGCCGTATCGTTGTGATGGTCAGTCAATGACGATTGTTGCTTCTGATCCATTCGATACGACTCCTATTGATTCTTTACGCCTTATCGCTAATTGTCCTATTAAGATGGCTTTAGCGACTAAGGAAGAAGTCGAAAAGGCTGTAAAGAAATATTATGGTGTTGGTGCCGATGCGATCGAAAAAATGATTGAGGACGATCGCTATTCCGTTGACGATGAATTTGGAGCGATGACCAAAATTGATGTCAACGAAATGGGCGAAGAGGCGTCGATCGTTCGCTTTGTAAACCAGATTATTGTTGAAGCTGATCGCCAAGGTGCGACTGATATCCACATTGAGCCTCAAGAAACAGAGCTTAGAATCCGCTATCGTATTGATGGCATGCTCCATAAGGTTGATGTACCCCCTCAACTTAATAGGCTTAAAGCTGCTATTATTTCACGTATTAAGGTTATGGCTAATCTTGATATCGCCGAGAAGCGCTTACCTATGGACGGTCGTATCGGTATTAGAATCGCGGGTCAAGATATTGATATTCGTGTTTCGACTATGCCCGCGGCGTATGGTGAGTCTATTTCATTGCGTCTTCTCGCTAAGAGCGGTAGCTTCGTTAAAATGGCTGATCTGGGCTTTAATGAGCGCGATTTCGCTGTTGTAGATAAGATTATTCACCGCCCTAATGGTATCTTTCTTGTTACAGGTCCTACAGGTTCCGGTAAGTCGACATCGCTTTATTCGTTCCTTCATGAGGTCAATAAGATAGATGTTCGAATAATGACTGCCGAAGACCCGATTGAATATCACATGGCTGGCATCAATCAGGTTCAGATGCATCCTGATATAGGTATGACCTTCGCGCTAGCCTTACGAGCGTTCTTGCGTCAAGATCCCGATATTATCATGGTCGGTGAAATTCGTGACCGTGAGACTGCTGAAATCGCGATTAACGCTTCTCTTACAGGCCACATGGTATTTTCGACCTTGCATACGAATGATGCTGCTGGCACATTCCCTCGTCTTATTGATATGGGTGTAGAGCCGTTCTTGATCGCCTCGGCTGTTGCTGGCGTTATGGGTCAGCGTCTCTGCCGTCGCCTATGTCCGAAGTGCATGAAGGAAGTACCTTTGGATATGAAGTATTATACTCTTAATTACGCTCCTGAAAAGAATACAGTCTTTGAGCCTAATGGGTGTGACGCTTGTTCGCGTACTGGTTATAAAGGACGACGCGCTCTCTTTGAAGTTCTGGAAGTCGATGAGGAGATTGAAGGCGCGATTGTTCGTCGCGAGAACGCTACTGAAATTAGAAACCGCTCTTTAGCGAAGGGTATGAAAACCCTTCGTGAAGACGGTTGGGCTAAGGCGTTTCGTGGTGTTACGAGTGTTAAGGAAATTATGCGCGTTACAGAGGATCAGTAATGCCTCAAATATTATCAGGTTCACAGCATGGGTCTCAGTCTCAGTCGATGGTCCTTATGCCGCGACTTCTGCGCGGGTTGGATATGTTGGCGATGAGCCTACCTGAATTGCGAGCTGAGCTTAATCGTGAACTTGAAACTAATCCGATTATTGATGATGTTGAGCGAACATTAGAAAAAGATACTGTTTCTCAAAAAGAACGAGAATCCGTTCAAGAAGAAAAGTCTCGCGAAGACGATTATCCCGAAGACGATTCAGCTCCCGATTCCTTTTATGAAGCCGATGCCGAGGCTATGGATCGTCGACAGAGTTTTTTAGAGTCAAGGACGAGTGAAGAGACTTTAGAAGAGCATCTTTTATCTCAGATTAAAACATCTGAACTTGAGGAGGATGATTTTCAACTAGCTGAGATTCTCATTGGAGAGTTGAATGATGATGGATATTTTTCTGGCTCAATACCTGATTTAATGATGGTTACAGGTGAGAGTAAAGAGAAGATTTGTGAAGTATTAAGTATAATTAAGACCTTTGATCCGCCTGGATGTGGCTCGATAACGTTAGAAGAATGTCTTTTAGCTCAAATAGATAAACTAGATTCATCACCATATAAAGATGAGGTTCGCGAGTTATTGGAGAAAAAGCTCTTAAAAGATGTTGCTGAAGGTCGAATAGCTAACGTTGAAAAGTCTCTTGGCATGAGTCATGAGCGTTACGCTGATGTTCTTTCGGCTCTTAGAACTTTAGATCCTCGTCCAGCGCGTGCATATTCGCGCTCTGGTAAGGGCGTTAATTATGTTAATCCCGAAGTTCACGCCGTTAAGACTGTTGATGGCTGGGAGGCTCGTGTTGATGCTAGGAGCTTACCTGAAATTAGAATTTCGCCGCGCTATCTTAAAATGCTCAATGATCCCTCTATTGATGCTGAAACGAGGGAATATATTCGCGTTAAAATTGCTTCTGTTAAGGAGCTTATTGAGGCAATAAAAAAGCGTGAGGAGACTGTGACGAATATTGCCCAAGCTATTTTTGACGCCCAAAAAAAGTTTTTTGAAAAGGGGCTTAAGGGTTTAAAGCCTCTTACGATGCAGGAAATAGCGAAAACGGTTGGTGTTCATGCAGCGACAGTTTCTCGCACTGTTAATGATAAGTATGTTTCAACCCCACGTGGAACGGTAGAATTGCGACGGTTTTTTGTATCAGGTTGCGCGACGAGTGATGGTGGGGTAGTGTCTAAAGATGCAGTTTTTAATGAACTTAAGGCTATTGTTGATTCTGAAGATCATTCAAAACCGCTCTCTGATGATAAAATTTCTTCAATTTTAAAAGCGAAAGGCTATTCAGTAGCTCGTCGTACTGTTGCTAAGTATAGAACTATTTTAGGAATCCCAGGCGCGTCAGAACGCACGAAAGCGCTATAAAAGCTTTGGTGTGCTGTGCATATTTTTTTGAGTTTTTAATAAAAACCTAGTAAAAGAAGGTTGTTTTGCCTTGAAATATAGACTTTTTAAAAAATAGTGACACAATTTATTGAGAAATGTGATATAATATGTGCTCAATTTGAATTGAAAGGAATATCGATATGAAACTAGAAGATCTCAAAGGTAAGACCGTAGGTGTATGCGTTTCTGGCGGTCTTGATTCTAAGACGATTTGCTGTGTTCTTCTTGATGCTGGCGTTAAGGTTAAGGCGTTTTCTGCTAATGTAGGCCAGGCTGACGAGAAGGATATTAACGATATTGCTAAGCGTATGGCTCCTACTGGCGTCGATACGACCATCGTTGATGTTACTAAAGAGATGGCCGATATCTGCTTTGAGACTGTTAAGTGTCAGGCTATGTATGATGGCGGATATTGGAATTCGACGGGCATCGCTCGCGCTGTAACGGTTCAGAAGCTTCTTCCCGCGATGAAGAAGGCTGGTTGCCAGGTTCTCGTCCACGGCGCTACGGGCCGCGGCAATGATCAGATGCGCTTTGAGCGTTATACCAATGTTCTTGATCCGAACTTTGGTGTTTATGCGCCTTGGCGCGACAGCGACCTCCTTAAGGAGTTCCCCGGTCGTACCGAGATGGTAGCGTTTCTTAAGAAGCGCGGTATTGAAGCGTTCGTCGGCACTAAGAAGAAGTATTCGACCGACGCTAATCTCGCTGGTCTCTCTCATGAGGCTGAGGATCTCGAGTCGATGGAAACTTCGATGCGTATCGTTAAGCCTACGATGGGCGTATGGCCCGAGAAGGCTCCTAATAAGGTCGAGAAGATTGTTCTTAAGTTCGAGAAGGGTCGCTGCGTAGCCATTAATGGTAAGAAGATGACTCCTTATGAAGTTATGCTCGAAGTCAATAAGATCGGCGGGCGTAATGGTATTGGTATGAAGCACGCTCTTGAGAACCGTATTATCGGTACTAAGAGCCGCGGCGTATATGAGGCTCCTGGTATGGAAGTTCTCTCATGGGGTCTTAAGTACATCTACGAAGGTGTAATGGATCGTCGCAGCTACTTACTCTTCATGCAGCTTTCGAAGTTCGTTTCGGACCAGATTTATGATGGCCGTTGGTTCGATCCTGCTACGCGTGCTGCCCGTAATGCTATTCAGGTTTGGGCTGATAAGGCTACGGCTGAGGTTACGCTTGGGCTTTATAAGGGTAATATCTTCTTTGAATCCTTAAAGGGTCTTAAGGCTACGATTTATAATGAGGCCGACAGCTCCATGGAAGCTTCGGACGGTCTTAACCCCCATAGCTCCCAGGGCTTCGCCGAGATTCAGTCTGTCGAGGCTAAGATGCTCGCTAAATCCGGCCAGATTAAGGCTTAATTAAGCTATGCAGTTCGGTAGATCACGACAAGCTAAAAGGTATAGGAAGTTGAATAGCGAAATTGACAAGAAAGATGAAGTAGCGTCTGAAGCGACGGCTGAGGTTAAGGAGCCTAAAGCTGCTGAAGGCGAAGCTCAGGCTGTTCCTGAAGAGGCTGCGGCTGATGGTGCTGCGGAATCTGCAGAAAAAGAGCCTAAGGCTGCAGAAAAAGCCGAAAAGCCAGTCGAGCCCGACTGGAAGGATCATTATGCTCGACTTCTCGCTGATTTCGACAACTTTAAAAAGCGTACCCAACGTGATCGCGAAGATATCTTTCGTTATGCCGAGAGCGATATTTTAAAGGATTTCTTACCTGTTGTAGATAATCTTTCGTTAGCTCTTTCTACGACTGCTAATAAAGAAGATCCTTTTGTTAAGGGTGTTCAGCTCGTTTATGATACCTTTCTTAATGCTCTTAAGGATCATGGCGCTGAGCCGTTCGATTCTGTTGGGCTTGAACTTGATACCGAGAAGATGGATGCTATTGCTCAGCTTCCTAGCGACACGGTAGAAGAGGGTAAGGTTTCTAACGAGGCTAAGCGCGGCTGGATGCTTAAGGGTAAGGTCTTACGCGCGGCTCAAGTTGTCGTAAGCTCTGGAAAGGCTTCTTGATAAGGTTTTTATAAGATGGCCGAAAAGAGAGATTATTACGAGGTATTAGGCGTCTCCAAGAGCGCGACAGCCGACGAAATTAAGTCGGCTTACCGTAAATTGGCGATGAAATACCATCCCGACCGCAATCCTGGCGATAAAGAAGCCGAGGAGAAGTTTAAAGAGGCGGCCGAGGCGTATGATGTTCTCCATGATGCCGAGAAGCGTCAGCGTTATGATCAGTTTGGTCATCAGGGCGTAGGCGGTCAGGGCTTTGGTGGTTTTGGCGGCGGCGGTATGAGCATGGATGATATTTTCTCCATGTTCGGTGATCTTTTTGGTGGTCGTGGCGGTGGCGGTGGCTTTGAGAGTTTCTTTGGTGGGGGCGCTCGTCAGCAACGCGAGGTTGATCCTAATGCTCCGCGTCGCGGCGATGATATGAACTTCCGCCTTGATATTGATTTTGACGAGGCGATTTTTGGTAGCGTTCGTAATATTGAGTTAACTCTCCCATCTCAGTGCGATGAATGTGGCGGCACGGGCGCGGCTGCTGGCTCTAAGCGTACTACCTGTAAGACTTGCGGTGGTCGCGGTGTTGTGATTGGCGGCGGTGGATTCTTCCAAGTTCGTCAGACGTGCCCTACTTGCGGTGGCGAGGGTACTGTTATCGAAAAGCCATGCCGTAAGTGCCGCGGTACAGGTCATATTTCAGCTCCGCGTGAGATTTCTCTTAGAATCCCAGCTGGAGTAGATGACGGTTCGCGCTTAAGACTCGCTGGTAAAGGCGCGGGTGGCTTGCGCGGCGGCGAGAATGGCGATTTATATGTTCTTATTTCAATCCGTCCGAGCGATCTTTTTGAGCGTGATGGGTTAGATCTTGGTGTTGAAGTACCTGTTTCGCCTATAGTCGCGGCATTAGGCGGTACTGTCGATGTTCCGACTCCTCAGGGCGCGGCGCAGCTTAAGATCCCGGCTGGTACGCCCAACGGTAAGGTATTCCGCTTAAAGGGTAAGGGCGTACCTTCGCTTCGCGGCGGTTATCCAGGCGATTTAGACGCTCGTATAGTTTTTGAAGTTCCTGCTAATCTTGATCGTAAACAGAAAGAGCTTTTGGAAGAGTTTCTTAAAGTTTCTTCTGAAAAGACTTATCCTCAAAGTCAGTCTTTTGCGAATAAGATGCGCATATTCTTCTCTCATAAGGAGAAGTTGAGTAAGTAATTTTACTGCACCCGTGGTGAAATGGCAGACACGGTGGATTTAGGTTCCACTGCTTCGGCGTGGGGGTTCGAGTCCCTCCGGGTGCACCAATTCTTAGGCTCGTTTTTTATTTTTAATTTTTTCCTCTAAATCGCGCAAGGCTTAAAAATAAATCGCTAGGTGTTTTATAAAAGCTGTATTCAATTATATGTAATTTTTATATATTCATAAAAACACCTCTTTTACTTAATTTAATTACATTTTGCTCGTTTATTGATGTTGGGCGTGCTTGCGCCTTTGTAAAAAAAATAATAAAATTTTGGTATCTTGTTGGAGTATAAGCATTTTAGATTACTTTAGGCATAACGACTGGGAACCGTTAGCCGTGAGTGTTTATTGTGTATTTTTAAGGTAATAGCGAGCGGGAGACGCTTGCCCTTAGAATTGTATTCCTACGAATATTAAGGAGTTAAGTATGATTCGTTTAGTGCGTTATGGTGTAGCGATTGCTACTACTATATTAGCGTTCGCATTTGGTGCTTTCGCGGCGCCAGTAATTGTAAGTCCGGCTGATTACTCTGAAATTAAAACGGTCAGTGATCGCATTTGGGAGGATATTAATTCAGATACCTACCTTGAACAGTCGACCTATTATGAAGGTACGCATACGAGTTCGTTCCGTGCGAATGCGATGGTTGATGTTTCGACTAACTCAATACCGATTAAATTACAGTGGGTTGGCTCTAAGGGTGTGAGTACGGTTAAGCTTTATCGTACGCGTGACTTAGAGAAGAACGCGTCGGCAGAGCCTTTATATACTGCTCAGACTGAGGGTAATGCTATTACGTATTTCGATCCTGAAGTGGGCCGAAATTATACTTGGACAGTTACTGACTCTACCGGCGCGAGCGTAACGGGTCACTTCTATACCATGCAGCGTACTCCTCGCGTTATTTATGCCGATCAGAATCCTTTTGCTTCTGGTGGCGAGGCTAGTGTTGGGCGTGATATCGGCGGCTGGCTTACATCAGATGGTACTAAACGAGTACAGCAGGGTTTACTCTATCGTTCTGCGCAGTTGGAATTCTGTAGTGCTAGAGACGGTGAAGAGATTTATTCTCCAATTACCCATCTTCAGGACAATTTAAAGATTCGCTTGGATGTAGATCTTCGCCAAGGTGTAGATCATTTGGTTAAGTACGGGTTTACGGCTACGAATGGTTGGCAGGGTGCATGGACTGGTTGGCGATGTGAGTGGAATAATTACGGATATTTAACGATTGACGAGTCTAGTATTGGCCCTAAAGTAAGGCGTTATTGCGTTGACTTTTATGCTCCCGGTCAGTTCCCGTCTTATAGCGCATTATTTAGCCAGGATAAATATAAAGCATCATTTTGGATGGGCTTTTATGAACTTTATAAGTCAATTAAGAAGGGTGAACCGGCTCTCTTCCATTGCTCCCATGGTAAGGATCGTACTGGTGCGCTCGCGTATATTATCTTAGGCTCTCTCGGTGTTTCTGAAACTGATTGCCGTCGTGACTTCGGCTTTACCTGGTATTCTGACGCGAAGAGTGACGTATTTATGAACGCCTCTGGTCAGAGCGATGTAATGGGTTACCTCGGTCTTACTAATATTAAAAACACATTACTTAATACGTATGGATCGAATTTTAAAGAAGCCTGTGTAGCATATCTTAAGGAGTGTTGCGCTAAGGCTGTTGCCAGTGGTAAGTATAGCGGTTCGAGCGATTCAGCCGCCGTTATTGCCGACTTCCAGTCTATCATGCTCGAAGATATCGAGACGAAGTCTGTAGCAGCTAAAGTTACTAAGCCTACTGGTAATTCGTTTACTTATACAGGCGGCGAACTTGTTGGTGTTCCTGAGGATGCTCGCTATACAATTTCAGGTGTTTCGAAAGCGACTGATATTGGCTCTTATACTGCTACTCTCGCTCTTAAGTCAGGGTATACTTGGGAAGATGGTACTACCGCTAATGCTCAGATTTCGTGGTCAATTACAGAGGTAGTAGCTAGCGCAGGAATATCTAAGAATGCGATTTCTGACGCGGGTTATACTGTAACCGGGCTTGGTAAGAATAGTGATGAGGTAGCTGTTGTTATTACTAACTTCTTTGCCTCTTATACGTGGAAGGCTCCTAAGGATTTAAAATATGTAAAATATCTCGTCGTTGGTGGTGGCGGCGGCGGCGGTGGTCGCGCGGCATACGCTACGAGTGAATACGAAGGTGGCGCTGGCGGCGGCGGCGGCGGTGTTGTCGCGGGTTCGATTTTCAGTCTAAAAGCCGGCGATGTAGTCTCATTTAATGTTGGTGCTGGCGGCGATGGCGGTAAAAAGTCTACTTCATATTCTACAGGCACTAATGGTAAGGGCGCAGGCGCTGCTGGATCCAATTCTTCTCTTAAGGTCAATGGTGTTGATTATGTAACAGCTTTTGGTGGTAGTGGCGACGCTGGTCACGGTGTAGTCGCGGGAG
>JAGBTH010000024.1 GCA_017631385.1 Kiritimatiellia bacterium | reverse complement strand
TACTTAGCCTTTGAGTGCTCTAATTCTGCGCTCGATTCGCGGTAGGCGAACTGTAAAGGTAGTTCCCTCGCCTAGTTGGGATTCGACTGCGATTGAGCCGCCATGATCGCGTATTATACGCGCTGTAATCATAAGCCCGAGGCCAGTGCCGTGTTCTTTAGATGTTTTATATGGCTCAAAAAGGTGAGTTACCTGTTCTGCGTTCATTCCTAAGCCATTATCACGAATAGTCGTAATTACATCATTATCATCGCTCGAAATATCAATATCAATTGAGCCGCCATCTTTAACAGCTTCGAGAGCATTTTTTAGTAAATTAAAAAAGACCTGCTCCATCTGGGACTTATCTAACGCGACTGATGGAATCGCGCCTACTAAATCGAGAGAGACTAAAATGCCGCGCTCTTCGAATAGGTTCTTCATCGTAGCTAAGCAGCTTTTAATGGGGTCTGCAATTGTGCCGCGCGATAGATTAGGTTTAGAAGGGCGTAAGGCTTGTAAAAATCCCTGAATAATCCCGGAAAGACGCTCTACCTGATTAAGACATTCGTCAATTTCGGAGCTATCTTTAGTTGAGCGCTTAAGGAGTTGTAAATTAAGAGAAAGCGCGTTAAGGGGATTGCCGATTTCGTGCGCCACGCCTGCCGCTAAATCTCTTACGGCGCGTGTCGCGCCGACGCGCAGTTCTTCTTCGGTTCGAGCGCGCTCGGCGGTAACATCGTCAATATATACTATCGTTCCGGAATCAACGGGAACGCTCTTTATTTCTAAAGTGCGCTCAATCGGATAAGATATATCAATATCTCGTTTTGTAGACTTACCTAACGGTATAGCCAATGACTCCATCGCATCTTTAATGTCAATGCCTAGGAGTTCGCGCGCGGCGGGATTACTTTTTACAATCCCGCCTTGCTCATTTAGAAAGATTATGCCAATGGAGATCGTTTCGAACAGCGTATCAAGCGCCACGAGCTCGTCGGAAAGACGTTCGTACTGCTCGCGCAAGAGTTTAGCATCGAGCTTACCGATATGACGCCTAACGCCGTTGAAAAAGTCTTTCATTTTTACCTTAATCTTGTTTTAAAGCGGCGATAGCCTTATCATTATCCTTAAAGCGGAATACGAGTATGGCTTTTTCGCCTTGGCCAAGAGCATACGCGTAAGAGTATTCAATATCAGCTCCAGCGCGATCGAGCTTCTCGGTTAGCGCGGCCATTCCGCCTGGGCTATCGGGAACTGTTACCATTACGACATCAGTTTCGCTGACGGCGAAGCCCGCGTTACGAAGAATTTCGCAACCGCGAACGTGATCGTCGACGATCATACGAACGATACCGAAATCAGTTGTGTCGGCGAGCGAGAGAGTAGCGATGTTGATATCAGCCTCGGCGAGAGTTTTGCAAATTTGCGCGAGCTGACCGGGCTTATTTTCGAGAAAAATACTAATCTGTTTAACCGTCATATTATTTCCTCCTGTTGTCGATTACACGTCTAATTTTACCTTCGCTACGAGGGAGCGTACCAGGGCCTACGAGAATAATCTTGGGCGTAAGACCTATAATGGACTTAACAGCTTCAAGAACGCGGCGCTTAAGATTCTCAAGATGAGCGATATTATCAGAAAAAGCTTCTTGGGAAACTTCTACTTTAATTTCAAAAATATCGAGCGTATCAGAAGAGCTGAGAACGATCTGGTAGTGAGGAGCGACCTCAGGTATGCGCAGGAGGCCCGCTTCAATCTGGCCCGGGAATACGTTAACGCCGTGAATGATAAGCATATCGTCAGAGCGCGCTGAAATTCTCTCCATTACGCGCATTGTGCGGCCGCAAGGACACTTCTCCGTGCGAAGACGCGTTAAGTCGCGTGTGCGGTAGCGCATCATGGGAGTACCGCAACGTGAAATCGTAGTGAAAACGAGTTCGCCGACTTCGCCGTCAGGTAGTGGCTCGAGGGTATCAGGATCGATAATTTCGGGATAGAAGTGATCTTCCCAAATATGAAGGCCATTATGTTCATCGCAGTCGCCAGCTACGCCGGGACCCGCGATTTCGGTTAGGCCGTAAATATCATGAGCGATAATACCAGTTTCGCGCTCAATAGCATCGCGCATCTCTTTAGTCCAAGGCTCCGCGCCGAAGATACCATGCTTAAGCTTAGTATCGCGGCGGAAGTCAACGCCTTGGCGTTTAGCCTCATCGATAATGCGTAAGAAGTAGCTAGGCGTACAAGCAATTGCAGTTACGCCTAAGTCGCGCATAAGCATAACTTGACGCTCGGTATTACCGCCAGAAGTAGGTAGAACCGCGCAGCCCATACCCTCGCCGCCATAGTGAAGACCTAAGCCGCCCGTAAAAAGTCCGTAGCCGTAACTTACTTGAAGAACATCGCTCGCGCGAATACCATACATCGCTAAACAGCGCATCGCACCATTTTGCCAAACATGAATGTCGTCGAGCGTATTAGGAATGCAAATCGGTTTACCGGTCGTGCCGCTAGAGCAGTGAAAACGAACGATCTCATCCATATCAGCGCCGCGAAGACCCATAGGATATTCATCGCGAAGATCGGTTTTCTTAGAAAAGGGAAGTAGCTTGATATCGGCGAGAGTCTTAATGTGTTCAGGGCGAACGCCTTTTTCGTCACAGCGTTTGCGGAAAAGCGGAACTCTTTCGTAAGCGTATTTAGTAGTCCATTGAAGACGATGCAACTGAAGAGCGCGAAGCTGCTCAACAGGCATATAATCCATCGCAGAAACTGGATGGACCGGTGAATTGACGTCGTGCGGCAATTTAGGATAAGACATTTTATGAAACCTCAAATAAGAAATTAATTTCTATATATTATATCAAAAACAAGTTGCTAAAGCACCTATCATGCAAGATATTTTAGCTTCAAAATAATGAATAAAATTATGATTGAAAATTTCGGTCTAATAAGGTAAACTATTACTTAATATGGCACGTGTAAAGTTGACAAAAACGGAATTAAAAGCGCAGACTGACGCTCTCAAGCGTTTTCAGCGCTTTCTTCCTATGTTGCAACTTAAAAAGCAGCAGCTTCAGGGTGAAATCGCGATGATTTCGGCTAAGGCTGATGAGGTTAGCGCTAAGGAGCGCGCGACACGTGCAGAGCTGGATAAGTGGGTTGGGCTTTTCGCAACTGATGAAGAGTTGTTATCTGGGCTCGTTAAAGTTAAGTCCGTCAATACGGGCGAAGCTAATATCGCGGGCGTAGCTATTCCTACTTTTGACTCTATTGAGACAGATGTTAAAGAAGTTGACCTTTGGGATACTCCAGCTTGGATTGACGACGCGGTTGACGCGACGACTAAGATTTTAACGTTGCAATGCGAGCGCGCTATTTTTGAAGAACAGCGTCGCCTCGTTACGATTGAGCTTCATCAGACTTCTCAGCGCGTCAATTTATTCGAGAAGGTTAAGATTCCAGATTGTAAGGAAGCTATTCGAGTTATTAAAATCGCTCTTGGCGATGAACAGACTGCCGCCGTTACGCGCGGTAAAATCGCTAAATCTAGGACGCCCGCAGCTAATTCAGGGGAGGCGGCAGAATGATAGTTAAAATGCTTCACCTCGATCTTCTTTGCGTAGCGAGTGAATCTAATTCAACGCTAGAAGCTTTGCGTTCGCTCGGAGCTGTTCATTTGGATTTATCATCAGCCCAGGGTTCTGAAGTCTCTTTAGCTAAGGGTGATGCTGCTGACGCCGAGAAAGCCGTTAGATTTATTTTAAAAGCGCGAGCGAAGGGCGAAAATGGCGCTATCCAGCGCTCAGTAGCCGATGTTCTCGCTATTCAGAAGTCTCTCGAAGAAAAGAATGATTCGTTAGAAGATTTAAATCGAGAGATTGCGAAGTATGAGCCTTATGGCGATTTTGACCCTAAGCTCGCTAAAAAGCTTATAGAGCGCGGTATTGATTTAGCGTCAGTCGCTGAACTTCCGGAAGTATTACCGCCTAAGCGACTTAGCGAGATGAAGAGTGATGCTCTTAATCTTAAGTTAGCGATTGATAATGATATCGCTAAACTTGCCGAAAGCGATGAGAAGGCTATTATATCGCTCTTTCCAGAGTTGTCTGAGCGCATTGCATTCGCGGCTGCTAAGGAGCTTATGCTTCAAAACGGCGCGATTTCAGTAATTTCTGGTTGGATTCCTGAGCGCAATTTAAATGAGCTTAAAAATACTGCTTCTAACGAAGGCTGGGGGCTTTTAACTCGTGAGGCTATTGAAGGTGAAACTCCTCCGACTTTGGTTGAGCCGCCTAAATTCTTTAAGCCAATGAAAGCGCTTTTTGATGGTCTTGGTATTGCTCCTGCGTATACTGAGAGTGATGTATCGGTGCCGTTTATGTGTTACTTTTCGCTTTTCTTCGCGATGCTCGTAGGAGATGGTGCGTATGGATCGATATTCTTACTCGGTACGCTCGCGATGCGTAAGAAGTTGCCGCGCAGCTGGTTTATTCTTTTAACTGTATTTTCAGCGTCGACTGTAGTTTGGGGCGTTCTTTCGAATACATGGTTCGGGGCCCAGATTCCAGCGCTCGCTTCGCTCCCGACAGTTACGTGGCTCGCAGATCCCAGTTATCATAATATGATGCTTTTATGCTTTACTATAGGCGTATCGCATCTAATGCTCGCGAGACTTTGGAACGGTGTATGCCGTTTACCTGATTCGACAGCTGTTGCTGAGTTTGGTTGGGCGGGTATTTTACTTTTCATGTATTTAGTAACGAACTCCATTGTCGGTATCTTCTCCGCTATTCCTCAATGGGGATTTTATGTGTTCTACGCTTCGCTCGCTAGTGTATTTTTATTCTCCGTAAAACCTTCTGAGCTTAAAACGCGTGGTGCGGAATTAGGAATGTTGCCGCTAAATATTATGAGCGCGCTCGGAGATATTATTTCGTATGTGCGTCTTTTCGCTGTTGGCTTAGCCTCGGTTAAGGTAGCAGAGAATTTTAACTCTATGGCTACAGGATTAGTCGCTGGAGCTGATGAAATTTGGATAAAGGCTTTAATGGCTATAGCGATGGTCGCTATTCTTGTTGTCGGTCATGCGCTTAATCTCGCGATGGCGGGGCTGTCGATTCTAGTGCACGCGGTGCGTCTTAATACGTTAGAATTTTCGAATCATAAGGGCGTATCATGGTCTGGAGTCGCCTATAATCCATTTAAGCGTAAAAAAGTTTAATTAACTCTACAAAAAAAAGAAGGAGATAAGAAATGAGTGATGCAGCAATGATTGTAGCAGGCGCGATTGCCTGTTTAGGTCTCTCGGGCGCTGGCAGTGCGCTAGGTACTGGTTATGCCGCGGCCGCGGCTGTAGGCGCGTGGAAGAAGTGTTATGCGGCTAATAAGCCAGCTCCGTTTCTTCTTCTCTCGTTCGTAGGTGCTCCCATTACTCAGACGCTTTACGGAATGATTCTTATGTTCATTATGCTTGGTAAGGTCGATAGTGTAGCTCCCGGCGCTGGTGTTCCTGTTCTTGTAGCAGGTATCTTCGCAGGTCTCGCGATTGGTCTTTCGGCGCTCTTCCAGGGTCGTGCTGGCGCGGCAGCTTGTGATGCTCAGGCTGAGACTAATCAGGGCTTTACTAACTACCTCGCAGCTCTCGGTATCGTAGAGACGGTCGCTATTTTCGCGATGGTCTTCGCGCTTATCGCTCTTGGCGCTATTAAGTAAGATTTAGGTAATGCGTCGCGAGAAACTCGTCTCGTTACTCGCCTTCACTGCTATTTTCGCGGTGTTGGCGAGTTTCGTTTTTTGGGGAACATGGGGATTGAGTGTTGTGCCAATCATGCCCGATTGCCCAACATCGTTTTCTGTTGATTATGCTGGTGACTTTTGTCGCAAATGGCTATTAGACGGTAAGTTCATCCCTGGTGATATAATCGCTTTTATCGGAGAACCTTATTTTTGGGTTGAGCTGCGTTATGTTATCGCGCTTTATTTCGCGGCATTTGCGCTTTCGTACTTTCTTATCGGGCGAGGGTTTAGTCGTTTCGCGGCTTATTCGGCTGGATTATTTCTCGCGTTTTGCGGTTATTGGTGCACATTATTTTCGGCGGGGCACTTAGGCTGGTTTCAGTGGATGACATACGGAGTATTTGCATTTGGCCTTATAGATCGAATGCTTAAAAAGGGTAAGCTTCGTCATTCAATAATGTTAGGCGCAGTTGTAGCATGGGGGAGCTTTTATCAGGCTGATCTTTGGCTGATTTTTACAGCATTTACAGCTGTTTATTTTATATTTCAATCTATTTTAGTTAGACCAGGTTGGAAGGTGTGGTTAGTTCGCTCACTTATAGCCTTAGTCGTTTTTATTGGCATAGGATTACCTAGTTTTCGTGTCGCTCTATTTTCGGATTTAGCAGGACGCGATAAGCAAATTAGTGAAGGGCAAACATTAACAGATAATTCTCTTAGTGACGGTGAAAAACGTTGGCGATTTGTGACTAATTGGTCAATGCCAATAGAAGATACTAAAGAGTTTTTTATCTCTGGAATTCATGGAGATACGAGTTGTCCTATGACTTTAGCTATAGGAAACGCGCGCGGACTTAATGTAAAATCTTATGAAGGGCGACTAGGTAGACCATTAATGCCTAACGGCGAAGAAGCGCCTAGCGGTAATTATCGTCAGCATTCTTTATATGTTGGTTGGGTAACATGCCTTTTCGCGCTTTTAGGTATAGTATCAGCATTTTTTAAGAATAACAACGATGATAAGAAGATTTTCGCTAAAAGAGCTACTATCATTTTCTTTTTAAGTGCGGCTATCATATTTTGGATTTTCTCGATGGGACGTTATGTAGAAGGGGTCTATAGAATTGTTTTTGCCCTCCCATTTGGCGATTATCTTAGAGCGCCGGTAAAATGGCATCATTTAACAGAGTTTTCGATTGTTATTTTAGCTGCGTTTGGACTTAATTTTATATGGTCATTCGTTTCTCGTTATGGTGTTTATGCGCGCATGGCGCTCATAATGTTGGTTATTTATGGGGCTTATGATCTAGCCAGTGACGCGAAAAAGTATTGTGCCCCACATACAGCTAATACTAATGTAGCGCCGTTACCTCAGCCTATGCCAGTTTCTAAATCTGAGCGCGAAGCGTTCCTAAAAGAAGTTCGTAAATATGGTCTTAAGCCAATTGCTACAATGAGCTCGCCGTTTCGTATGCGCGATGGTTCTATAAAGAATTTGGATGTTCTTATTATTGAGCAAAAATCTACTCGTCCTCGTCCATCTAAACGAGATACTGTAAATGAGATAACTGGACTATCTTTTTATTCGGCCATTCTCTCGTTAATGCTCACAATCACAACTCTAATTTATCTAACAAGCACGTTGTTTTTTAATCGAATTAGACGCATAAAGATTTAATTACTAAAACAAAAAAATACTATGAATACAAAAACGCTATTATTGTCAGCCATAGCATCACTTTCATTAATGGTTAATGCTTTAGATCTCGATTATTTATCTGATCTCATTGCTATACCGAGCGTTTCTGCCGATACAAAGGAAGTGAATCGTTCAATGCAGTTTACTCGCGATTATCTCGCTAAACGTGGGGTTTATTGCACTATCGAAACAGCTCCGGATGGTCGTGAAATTCTTTATGCCGCGACAACGCCTGGTAAATGTCATGACTTTGTTTTTTCCGTACACCTCGATGTAGTTCCTGCGGGTAAGCCGGATCATTTTAAGCTTATTCGCAATGGTGATCGCGTAGAAGGGCGCGGTACTAGCGATTGTAAGGGTAATGCCGCGTCAGTTGTAGAAATTTTATGTAAACTCGCTGGTAAAAACTATTCGGTTGGCTGCATATTTGGACCAGACGAAGAAATTGGAGGCGCTGGAACTAAATGGATGGTAGACGAGATGGGCTATAAACCTAATAAAATGGCAATTGTAGTTGACGCTCGCGCTAGATCCGTAGGCTACGCTCATAAGGGCCAGACTTATGTTAAGATAAGCGCGAAAGGGCGTAGCGGTCACTCATCGCGTCCTTGGACATGTGATGATTCGATAACGAAGGTTACTTTAGCTTATGCTAAAATCCGCGAAATCTGGGATCAGCGTCATCCGCTACCTGAAGATAAGTGGTCTGATGTTATGGTTCCTACCTTTATAAAGGCTGACAGTGGAGCTTTAAATCTTATTCCTAGTACGATGGAACTTATTCTTAATTTACGTAGCGTAAACCCTGGGGCAACGGATGAACTCGTAAAATTAGCTAAAGAAGTAGCCGTAGGATGTGATGTCGAACTTATGCGCTATTCGCCGCCAGTTAATACCGATCCTAATCACCCATTGATGGAATCATTACGTAAAGCGATTGAAGACGAGGCTAAAACTCCCATATCATTTAGCCGTATGGTCGCGGCGACTGACGCTCGCTGGTTCGTCAGTCGCAAAATCCCAATCGCTTTAATAGGCGCGGCAGGCGGTGGAGCGCATGCTGTATATGAATACAAGTCTATTTCAAGTCTTGAGGAGATGGAGCGCTATTTACTTAAATTTATTGAATCTAATTCAAAATAAGGAGAAATATAATGAATGATATTTCGCGTAGAGATTTCTGTAAAACTACAGCAGCTGGAATCACAGGAATTCTTGCTGCTGGAGTAGCTCCGTCACTTTATGCCGCCGGCGCAAATGAACGAATTCGCATAGCTTGTGTAGGCTATTCGGATCGTTTTCGTCAGTCGCTGTTACCATGCTTTATGCATCATAATAAAGAGCTTAATTTCGATCTTGTAGCTGTAGCAGATCTTTGGAAGAAGCGTCTTTATGAGAATGCTAAGCCTGAAATAGAGAAGAAGATAGGTCATAAGGTCGATACTTACATATCTGATGTTGAGCTTTACGAAAAAGCTAAAGATATTGACGCGGTAATCATTTCTACGGCCGACTTCCAACATGCTCAGCACGCTACCAACGCTGTACGAGCCGGTATGGATTCGTATTGCGAAAAGCCTCTAGCCGAAGATATGTATTCGGCTAATATGCTTTTAGATGCTGTTAACGCTAAGCGTAAAGCTGGATTCGCGCCTGGTGCTGTTCTTCAGATTGGCTCTCAGCGTCGCAGCGGGCGTAAATATATGGCGGCTAAAGACTATTTGGCTACTGGCGAATTTGGCGATATCTCTTATGTGCATCTAACGTGGAATGTTAATCAACCGCGTCGTTGGCGCCGTCCCGAATCGCTGATTAAGAGCCTAAAGGAATCTGATGTTGATTGGAATCTTTGGCTCCTAGATCGCGATAGTGCCGAATACAAATTCGATCCTCGTAAGTATCTCGAGTTTCGTCTTTTCTGGCCATTCTCTTCGGGTGTGACAGGTCAATGGATGTGCCATCAAATTGATACAGTTGCGTGGTTTACAGGAATGCCTTATCCTAAGAGCGCCGTTTCGTCAGGTGGTCTTTATCAGTGGATAGATGGGCGTCAAAGTTTCGATACCTTTACTACGATTATGGAATACGGTGAATCGGGAGTAAAAGGGAAGGGCTTTCAGGTAATGTTCCAAGCTCATCAACACAATTGCGGTGGTGGTTCATCCTCTAATCGCGAGTCTCCTGTTGAAAAGTATTTTGGTCCTAACGGATGTGTTGATATGGGCTCAGGCGTTGTAACTAACGAAGGTGTCGAAGGTAAAAAGCTTACTTCTAGAGCATTACCAGCTCCTAAAGAAACTGTTGTTACAAGCGCTAATACAGGAGGGGATCCGCTTACATCTGCGCACATGCGCAACTGGATGGAATGCGTACGTGCGCGTAAAGATCCTAACGCGCCAATTGAAGCTGGATATAGCCATACGGTCGCTCTCGTTATGTCGAACGCTGCCGCTCGTACTGGCTGTAAAGCTACCTTTGATGAATCAAAGCGCGAAGTCTTAGCCGGTGGCAAGGTTTTCACCGGCTATAAACAAAGATCAGATGTATAATAAAAAAGGGGAGGGTACTAATTTATTCCATTGGAATAGTCCAATTAGAACCATCACCACTAATATCTATATTGAGGACATCAGAAAGGGTGTCCTCTTTTTTTTCGGATTTTGATGTTTTCTTAGATCCATATACGCCAGAATCATTAAGAATAGCTTCTAATTCAAGTAAATCATCATCATCTGTTTTTGAGATAGTTTGTCTTGATGGTTTTTTAGAAGCCTCTTTTAAGAGTTCCATTTCAGCGCGTAATTTAGCAATTTCAGCTTCTTGCCTTAATCGTTGAATTTCAGCTTCGCGCGATTCAAAAGTATTAGTATTGTTATTCTTTTTAATAGGATTTTTCAATTCATTACCATTTTCGTCGAAATATTCAGGATAAAGCCTACGACGATGTTCAAGAATTTCTTTCTGTCTTTGCTCATTAGCCTTAAATTCAGAATTTTTCTTTTCTTTTTCGGCTAATTCGGCAGCCATCTTAGATTCGCGATCTTTTAAAGCTTTTTCGCGAGCTAAAAGTTCTTTTTGAGCTTCTTCTAACTCACGTTTCTTAAGTTCAGCTTCTCTTTGAGCTAATTCGCGCTCTTTAGCTTCTAAGCTCTTACTTATCGGTTTTTCATTGTTATCGCCAACTACAACGACCGAAGCCGGTGTAGACGTAGGTGTATTATTATTAGCTAAAAGCTGCTGTATAAGCCTATCATTCATTTTGGCCGTTTGCTCCAAGATGTGCTTTTGGATTTCAGCTGAGCCATCTGTCATAGCGTTATTGCGCATATTCATTACAACGAATAAAAATACGCCAATAATAACTACAATTAGCATTGTAAAGAAAAAGCAAACCGACATCAAGCGCTTATGAGCTTTAGCCTGTTCAGAATCAACATATTGTTGAAAAGCTTTAAGAACAGGAAAATCATCCATCGCATCTTGATTGCCGTAAAGAGTTACAGCAGCTGGATTGGGGGTGATCGGAATAGCCTTAGCTTCTGGAATTTCTTCATTTTCAATCATTTTCCGTTCTCCTTAATTTTTCCTTATAATATGTGTTATGTAAACTACGCTTTGAGTGCGCTTTGCCTTTTAGCTATTGTTGCCTCATAACCTTCTTGAGTTGGTCTGTAATAACTTTTAGGCACTCCTAAATATTCTTGCTTTACGTAATGATTAGCGAAATTATGTGGATATTTATATTCAGTTACTTTTTCGCTACCAATGGCTTTAACATGTTTATTTTTTAAATGTTCAGGAACTGGCTGTACAGCTCCAGATTCAATATCAGCCATCGCTTCAGATATTGCCATACAGCTAGCGTTAGATTTAGGGGCTGTCGCTAGGTATGTAGTCGCCTGAGAAAGATTAATCGCGCACTCTGGCATTCCCACGAACTCGCACGCCTGCATTGCTGCAACTGCAATAGATAATCCGCGAGGATCGGCGTTACCGATATCTTCGCTAGCGCTAATTACTAAGCGCCGTGCGATAAACCGAGGATCTTCACCAGCCACTAACATTTTACCTAACCAATAAACCGCCGCGTCAGGATCGCTACCACGAATCGATTTAATGAATGCTGAAATCGTATCATAATGACCGTCTTCTTTTTTATCGTACTTAACCTGACGGCGCTGAACGCACTCTTGGATTACCTCAAGCGTAAGATGCACAACATCATCATTATCAGGCGGTGTAGAGCGCATCGCAATTTCAAGCGCCGTAAGCGCATGGCGCGCATCCCCTTCAGAAATTGTCGATAAAAATGAAAGGGCATCATCATCTATCTTAGAAGGGATAATCCCGCACCCCTTCTCTTTATCGCTAAGTGCCCTTTTTAAAACTAACGATATTTCATCAGATGTTAGCGGTTTAAGTTCAAAGACTAGCGACCGCGATGTTAACGGTGTATTGATAAAAAAGTTAGGATTATGCGTCGTCGCTCCAATAAGAACTACTGTACCATCCTCCACAAAAGGTAAAAGTACGTCCTGTTGGGATTTATTAAAGCGATGAATTTCGTCAATAAAAAGTATAGTCCCCTTTCCTCCTAGCTCATTGCGCGCTCTATCGCAAATGGAACGAATATCAGCTACGCCAGATAAAACCCCAGAAAGTCTTACGAAATTACGCCTAGTCGTTTTAGCTATTACCTCAGCTAAAGTAGTTTTACCGCAGCCTGGAGGACCGTAAAAAATAACATTCGTAAGTCTATCAGCTTCGATTACCCTTCTTAATAATTTACCTTCGCCGAGGATATGCTGTTGCCCGACAACTTCATTAATTGTCGTTGGACGCATACGCGCAGCTAATGGTTCAGAAGAGAATTCGCTCATTCTATAAATACGTAAATATTTAAATTAGACGTTTTTAATTTTTTTCTAAATTCAAAAAGAGTATTTAACTGAGTGCTTTCATTCGCATAAAGGAAAACCGTTAAAACCTTATTCGCTATTGTATCAACTGCGTCAGCGGCTTTGTTTAAATCAGTATAAATTGTTTCAACAGGAGTTAGTTTAGGATCAAGAGTCTTCTCATCGCTCCAATCTTCTTTAACCTCTGTTACGCTAACTGAGCCATCTAACCTAAAACGAACTTCTGGCGGTTGAGCTAAACGCTCCTTTCGATCGCGCCACTTCTCAAGAGGTAGATAAGCCTTGTAATAAAGTTGACCCTCTTTTACACCATTTATTTTAATTTTATTAGAGTCAATAATCTGTAAAAGCTCTGCTGCGTCGCGAGCCTTTTTAAGCGTCATCATAGGCGAAAAATCGCATAAGATATCTAGATACGACTTCTCAGATTTTGTTTTTAAAAATTTAACAACCTCTTGTAGATTAGTCTCATTGATTTTAACAGTCTCTTTTAAGTGAGAAGTCCTCTTCTTTAATTTAAAAGTTATACGACGCTTTTCACCCTTCGGGATTTTTACAGCTGGTTTAAAACGTCCGTAAGTTGATGATTGATCTAAAAAGTCATCATAAAGAATTAAAGACTGAGGGCTATTATAAAGAGCAAAAAGCGCTGCTGGCATAGTTACCGCGGCATCAGCTTCACCCTTCTTATTTCGCGTTCCACCGGTATAAATCAATCTTGGTTGTATATTAGAGCGAAGATCCTTAACGAAATTGGTAACCGGTGGCATCATGACGATCTCGTCCCCTGTCGCCCAGAATTTACAATCGCTAAGTGACATTGGCTCACCAAGAGGAAATCCAGCTTTAGTAAAAGCATTTACAATTTCACTTATCGGAGCTAATGTTGTAAACATAGACTCGTAGTCATGATCAGAGTTAGGACCTACAAAAAGAAATTCTAAATCTGTATCAACACCACAGTCTGTAGAAACAGCTGTAAAACTAACTGTATGATTTTCTTGATCGTAAGATACGTCATTACTTTTGGCAACAGCTAAAGATGTCACCAAAAGTAATGCGCTGAGTCCTACTCCTATATATCTCACTTACACGCCTCCACGGCTCTCTTAAAGCCTTCAGCGCTTCGAGCGATAATCTTTTCGTCAACTGAGCAACTAAGACGAATGTACCCGGCCCTGCCGAATCCCCTACCTGGAACAGCGAGAATACGCTCTTTTAAAAGCGCATCAACAAATTTAGTATCATCACCGCCTGGAGCCTTCGGGAAGAAGTAGAATGCACCCTTAGGCATTGTAAACTCAACTCCCGCGTCAGTTAAAACCTTAGCCATAAGAGCTCTACGGCGAGCATAAATTTCGAGATCTACTGTCTCATTACAAATCGCCGCGGCGAGTTTTTGGCCTATTACAGGAGCATTAACATAGCCGAGAGTTCTGTTAACGAGAATTAATGTAGTCAAAAGCGTCCCGCCATCCTCTTCAGAAAGCTTAGGATTAATCGCGAGATATCCGACGCGCTCACCAGCCATTGATAAAGTCTTTGAGAAGCTACCTAATACAATAGCGTACTTCGTCATCGGGAGAACAGGTGGAACTTCAACGCCATCGTATGCAAAGACACGATAAGGCTCATCAGAAAGGAGAAATAGCGCTCTAGCGCCAGTAACTTTCTCACGCTCCAAATTAATCTTATCGATTAGTGCAGCTAGAGCTCGAAGCTCATTTTCGGAATAAATAGCTCCAGTAGGATTATTAGGAGAATTAACAATAATTGCCCGTGTTTTAGATGTGATGGCTTCTTCGATAGCTTTAATATTAAGCGAAAAATCCTCGTTGGTTTCAACGGGTTTTAGTACTCCGCCAAAATGTCCACAGTAATTACCATACTCAACAAAATATGGACTAGGAACAATAATCTCATCACCAGGCTCTACAGTTGCCCTAAAAAAGTCGACGAGTGCACTCGCTGCACCAACAGTCATAACAACATCTTTAGCTTTAAGCTCAAGTTCTTGCTGTTTAGAAAGATATTGAGCGATAGACTCTCTAACAGCTGGAATACCAGCATTAGGGCAATAACCTAAACCTAGCGGACGAATCGCATCATCAGCGATTTTATGTAAAATATCCCGAGCTACTTCTGGTGGCGGCACATCAGGATTACCCAACGAAAAATCACATACGGCGTCTTCACCATAAAGGGCTTTAAGTTCAAGACCCTTTTCGAACATTTTACGAATAAAGCCACCCTTTTGTGCGGCTTCTACAAAATAATTAGTTACTGTCTGCATAAAATTATATATTTAACTAGAATTTCAATTATTATACCAAATTATTGCAAAAATCGCAAAGTTCTACATACAAAGCTAATATTTCAAGCTGATCTATGATATTGTTAGAGAGACGTTATTTCTGTTGAGCACATTTAGTCTTAAAATCGTCGACGAGCTTTTCAAGCTTTTTACGCTTATAATCATAACAGATTTTGTGATTAAGGCCGAGCTTGGCGATTTTCTCAATCTCCTCAACCGTCGTTTCAGGTAGAAGCGCCATCGCGGTAACACAGTCAATCACCATATCAGGCCCGAACACTCCTGGCGGAACAACAGGATAGATTTTAGGCTTCAAAACCGCTACAGTCTCTCGCGCATATTCTATCGCCTTAGCCTTATCGCCGTGTTTAAGCTCATAGCGCATTATGCGGTTTCTTACCCTACCTGTATTAAATTGCGTAGCGAGCGGCAACTGCATCTTGGCCATAGCGACCGCATCGTCATCACGCTTAGCGGAAGAATAATACGCATACAAACACTCATAGACTTCATAAAGATGATATCCCTCTCCTAAAAGCTTTTCGCGCCATTTATCAACCGTCTCACCTTTTGTTTTAGGATTATTGATAAGAGACTGCATAATCCCAAAAGCCGCCTTGTTGCGCTGAGTCTGAGTAGCGTAAGGCGAATTAATAACCACCTCATTATCAGCTAGCGCTTCATTAAAGTTCTTCATCTTATAATACGCGCCTGCTCTCGCTAAATGTGCCGCCATAAGGTAATGCCCGGCGATGCCGCCTTTAGTAATCGCGTCTGTAGTCTTTTTAACAATATCTTTAGACAAACCCGCAGAAAGCTTCTTCGTAAACGCCGCGAATTCCGCATATCCCTTGCGCGGCTCGGCGCTCTTAGAGATATCAAGCCTTACGAATGCGCGGCACATCCCCTCGCCATATTTCAAAAGCGCCTTATCGTCATAATTGTAATTGCTGTTTGCATACGCAAATTCAAATGTCGCGCTATACGCTACTTGAGTACCGTGAACCGAGAAATAATGACCGCAAGGAATCCCGGTATCGCCCGAAACTTTTGCGGCCTTAGGCTTACCGAGCACCTTGATACGCCCAGTGGCGTTAGGACGTTCTTCATCCAACCACGCCTTAAACTCATGAGAATTAGCGGCATTACTCGGGCTCTTATGGCCTGCGAAATAAATCGCCTCATGAATATCGCCGCGGACCGCAGGCGCATGCATATCCATAACGACAAAGAACTTTTTCTCCTTATCGAGATTGATTATCGCTTTCACCTCAGGATATAGAGCCTTTTCGCCGAGGCCGTAATCGCGGTTATGATCGTGAGGAGCGCGGTTCTTGCCCTGGTCGCCCGCCTCAACACCGTCAAGATCCACGAACGGAATTACATAAAGAGTATATTTATCGCGAAACTCCTTACCTGCGGGAGAATCGCTTAAAGCCTCGCGCATAAAGCCCTCAACCACATAACTCGCGCTCGCCTCGCAGCTGTGGTGACGCGCCGTAATAAGAACATTCTTAGAGCCCTTACCGATAACAACCATCGGAACATCAACGCCTTTGCGCGTCTTCGTTAAAACGCCGCGCTTCATGTATGGCGACGACGCGTACTCAGAATAAAACGCCTCGAAGTTAGAGCGCTGATACGGAAAGCCCTGAGCAAAGCGAACCTTCTCGCCCACCTTCTTAAACTCCCACTCGAACGAATCGCAATCTTTCGCGCCCTTTCTAAAATGAGTCTTAGCCTTGCCGAGCCATTTCCACGACTTTCCGCCGTCCGTACTTACAGCGGGACCTTGCGCCGAAAGACGCGAAGCGCCCACAGGAAAAGCGAACTTAACCTTACCCGCCTTAGTAGCAACAGCCTCGAAATTCCAATAAAACCACGCGAAGTTCGTGTCGCGCAAATCAGGCGCAATTTGAGCTACGCCATCCTTAAACCCGCGAAACTTAAGATTACCGCCCGGATAATCCCATGAAAGCTCCAATGGTCCGCACGCCACAGGCGCCGCGATTAAAGACGATATTACACTAGTAATTTTAAATGCAAATATTATTATCTTTTTCATAATTTATCCTATTGTACAAATACAAGAGATTATCGTAGCTGTAAGACCGACGGCCGCTTCATAAGGAATGAGTTTTAGACGCTCCTTAACACCCATAAACACGCTCCCGCCAGTTGCATGGAAAAAGCTACCATGAGGAAGCGAATCAACTACAGTTGCGCCAGCATGTATCATCGCAGCTGCTGATACTGGCGCAACCCCCGATTGAACGAGAGCTGATGAAAATGTCTGAGAAGCAATTGTCGCACCTGCTGTTGTTGATGCAGTAGCGCCAGCCATTAAAATACCAGAAATCGGTGCTAATGCGACCATAGGTAACTTAAGGACCTCTAATAGGGCTATCATATCAGAATTAAGGTTAGAGGCCTTAATAATACCAGCTATAGTACCAGTACCGATAAGTAAAATAGCAACTCCACTTACCTTACCTAATCCAAATTGCGAAAACTCAATCATTTCGCGCCATTTACCACATGATATCATTGATACTATACCACCAGCTGGTAGCGCAATAAGAGGATCAATAGCAACTCCTAATAAAGGTCTTAAGGATAAAAGCACAACAACAGTTATTGGACCTAAAAGCGCTCTGAAAAGCGAAACATTTTCACCCATATCATTATTATCTAAAGTCGCGGCAGATTCTACTTCACCCAATTTGCGCATACGAGAGGCTAAAAAAAACGAGAGTAAAACTGCAACGCCAAAAGCGAATATCGCAGGGATAATATTAGCCGTCATTAAATCTGTGAGTTCAATCTTAAAAGCATCTGCCGCGGCGATTGTATTAGGATTAGGAGAAATAATATTACCTGCCTTACCACCGCCTATCATAGCGAGCAATAACGCAGGAACAGGTAATTTAGCCTTAGCGCCAATAGCAAGCGCAATAGGAGCTACAGTAATTACCGCAATATCAATAAAAACACCAACAGAACAAACTACTGTTGTAGCAAAAGCTACTGCTATAAGCGCAAAGCGAACGCCTAGGGCAGAAACTATCGCATCAGCAATTTTCGCCGCGCTACCAGTCTTAACGAGAGCTCCCACCAATACGCCAGAGGCGAGAATACGAAGAACGCTAGGCATCATTGACTGAGTGCCTGATATCATCGCGCTCACAGTCCCAGAAAGTCCACCGCCTCCAATAATCCCACCAATTAAAGCACCTATTATTAACGCGTAAGCAGGGACTACTTTTCGTATAATTAAAACAATCGCGATTACTAGAGCGATTAATGCGCCATAAGTTGTAAACATCTAAATACCTGCTCCGTTGTATCAGTTAAGTTTTTAGCCGCGTTATTTTTATCTAACGCCTCCTCAAGAGTTACTACTGAACGTAAAATCGGGAAAAACGCATCAATCCCATGCTCATTAACCTTCTTAGCACCATCTGTTACACACCCTGAAAATGCGATAACCTTTTTACCATACTTTTTAGCTAATCGAGCTACACCAATTGGAGCCTTACCCATAATTGTCTGATCATCGAGTCGCCCTTCGCCTGTAACAACAATATCAGCGTTTTTGACACGCTCTTCAAAATGAGTTTCTTCTAGCACTAATTGAACGCCGCTTTTAAGCTCGCCATTTAAAAACGTTCTGAAAGCGAACCCTAAACCGCCAGCTGCGCCAGCGCCTGGATAATCCGCCTCTCCTTTTGAAACATCCGCTAAAACTCCGAGAGCTAAGTCTAATTCTTTAACCATCTCAAGCGTCGCACCCTTTTGAGGACCATATATAGCGCTCGCACCATTCTGACCTAAAAGCGGATTCGTTACATCACAGGCAATCTTAAAAACACATTCATTTAATTCTGTTAACGCCTTAGAACGATCTATAGTTTTAAGATTCTTAATAGCTGCGCCACCGCGAACTAGCTCACAGCCATTACCATCTAAAAAGCTAAAGCCAAGCGCTTGGAGCATACCTACTCCACCGTCGTTCGTAGCGCTACCACCAATGCCGACAATAAAATTACGAGCCCCCTTTTTAATGGCATCAGCTATCATCTCTCCTACGCCATAAGTAGTCGTTACTAAAGGATTCTTTTCTTCTCCTGTAACGAGCGTAATTCCAGCAGCACGCGCCATTTCAATAACGGCAGTATTGCCAATAAGCCCATAAACCGCTTTGATAGGCTTACTGTTAGGTCCTGATACAGTAATTTCTTTTATCTCGCCTCCAAGACCCGAAACTAAAGCTTCTAAAGTACCCTCTCCTCCATCAGCTAAAGGCCTAACTTCGCAATCTGCATTGGTAAAAACGCGATGAATACCATCAGCAATAGCCCTACCGCCCTCTATAGAGCTAAGGCTACCTTTCATAGAATCTATCGCTATTAAAACTTTCATTTTTACTTCTCTTTTGAGACTTACATCTCGGGCCTATCGACAGATTTCTTTTTATAATAATCTTTCGTAACGCACCAGACTACTGGCGAAAGAAGGACTAGGGCTATTAAGTTAGGGAATGCCATCAGCCCGTTAAACACATCAGCTAACCCCCAGACCATTGAAACAGTGAGATATGGTCCAACAAAGACGATGGCTACATAAATAATACGGTATATCTTAAATATAATAGGCCTTTTAGATCCAACTAGATACTCTAAGCACTTTTCTGAATAATAATTCCACCCGAGAATCGTTGTAAATGCAAAAAACGAAAGCGCTGTCATTAAAAATAGACCCGAGAAATCTTTTGAAAATGACCCCATAAATGAAAAACCACGGTTAAAAGCCTCAATGGTAATATTAACTCCCTTAAGATTTAACGACGGCTCCCACGCGCCTGTTACTACTATCGCTAAACCGGTCATTGTACAGATAACAATAGTATCAATAAACGTTCCCGTCATACACACTAAGCCCTGTCTAGCCGGCTCGTTAGTTTTAGCCGCCGCTGCAGCAATTGGAGCTGAGCCGAGGCCTGCCTCATTCGAAAAAATACCTCTCGCGACACCCATTTGCATCGCAACAAACATTGACCCTACTGCACCTCCAGTAATCGCCGAAGGATCAAACGCCGCGCGAACAATAATTTCTATAGCATTAGGTATTTTAGTTATATTGCATACGAGCAACAAGAAAATAATTAAAACATACGATACAGCCATAAAAGGAACAACAACCGTCGAAACTGAAGCAATGCGCTTAAGACCACCAATGATTACTAAACCTACTAAACATGTAACAATTACACCAGCTACAATTACACTTACAGGATACACCGTTCCAAAAAGAGTAACCCCACTTGCAGCATCTGAGGGATTAAACGCTGGATTAAAAAAGTGTTGCACTGCAGATGTTATACCATGAATTTGAGTAATCGTACCTATACCCATTATGCCAGCTAAAATACCAAAAAGAGCGAATATTACCGCCAGCCACTTCCAATTTTTAATACCGAATTTACCCGAAAGTCCCCTTTCAATATAATAAAAAGGACCTCCTAAAACACTCCCGTCAGGCGCCACTTCTCGATACTTAACAGCTAAAAGTCCCTCTGCATACTTAGTCGCCATACCAAAAAACGCCGCGACCTCCATCCAAAAAAGAGCGCCAGGACCGCCTATACCAATAGCTGTAGCGACACCAACGATATTACCAGTTCCTATTGTAGCCGAAAGCGCTGTACAAAGCGCACCAAATTGACTTACCTCTCCACCGGCATTCTCCTCATATTTAAACATACATGCGAAAGCATGCTTTAAATTAAAAATGTGAGAAAATCTTAAAATACAAGTTAATAAAATTCCCGTAAAAAGAATTGCACTTATTAATGGCAATCCCCATACCTCAGAATCAACCTTGTCGACAATCTTTGTAGCAACTTGAAGCCAGTTGCTCGAATCTACTGAATTTATTGATGATAATAGCATAATTCTTAATATTATACCAAAATTATTAGATACTATGACGAAATAATTTGGTATAATTATCCACATGAATAATAACTTTAAAACTCTTAAGACGGCTTTTGCCGCGTTATCGCTTTTCACTGTTCTTAACGGCTACTCAGCCGAACTTAATCTCGCTGGCCTTTGGCAGCTTTCTACGCCGGCGATTTCTAAGACATGGCCATGTAATATCCCTGGTGATAATGCGAGTGCCCTTTTAGAAGCTAAATTTATACCCGACCCTTTTTATCGCAATATCGAAGATACTGTTCAATGGATCGGTGATGTAGATTGGACTTTCTCGCGAGAGTTTAATTTACCCGAAACCTTTAGTTCTAAAAAGACTTACCTCGAATTCGATTCAATCGATACGGCCGCTGATATTTACTTAAATAAGGTAAAGATCGCTTCTGTTACTAACCAATTTCGTAAGTGGTCTATCCCTGTAACTAAAAAGCTAAATAAAGGTAAAAACGCTATCGAAGTTCGCGTAAAAGCGCCGCGCCGCATAGCTAGCGAGCTTTGGCTTCGCACTCCCGATTATGATGTGCGTAGCTGGGCTGTTACTACTTGCCGCGCTATTAATGCTCTTAGAAAGACTCAATGCTGCTTTGGCTGGGATTGGGGAGTTTCACTTCCAGTCTCTGGCATCTACGGCAATGTCCGCCTTGTTGCGCCCGAAAATGGGGCACCGCTTTTGAAATACGCTTGGGCTGAAGCCGAGATTAAAGATGATAAATCCGCTGAGATTCGCGTATATGCGCTTACTAATGGTAAAAAGGCGAAAAACAATATTGGTGTTTGCGAATTTAATGGCGAAAAGAAAGAAATTTCACCTTCTAAGCCCGCTATCTTTAAGGTAGAAAACCCTGAACTTTGGTGGCCTAATGGTATGGGTAATCAAAGGCTCTATCCTTGGAGCGTTGATTTTGGGGGAGTTAAAATCTCAGGGCGCGTTGGCATTAGAAAATTTGAACTCGTTCGTGAAAAGGATGGTAAGGGCGAATCATTCGGCTTTCGCGTAAATGGTAAGGACATCTTCTCTTTAGGTGCTGATTGGATACCATGTGATGCATTCCCTTCGCGTCGCACGCCTGAAAGAATTCGCTCTCTTCTAAAAAGCGCGGCAGATGCTAACATGAATACGATTCGTGTTTGGGGAGGCGGCGAATACGAGAATGATGCTTTTTATGAAGCGTGCGATGAGCTCGGGCTTCTTATTTGGCAAGACTTTATGTTCGCATGCGCTCGCTATCCCGCTCGAAAGGATTTTCTCGACGAAATCGCGGCAGAAGCTAAACATCAGGTCTTAAGACTTAAAAAGTATACGTCTATTTTCCTTTGGTGCGGTGATAATGAGTGTATCGCGGCAGTTAGAGAGCCTTGCAAATACCGCGATGATTGGATCGCTTGGAATGCGGTTTTAGCTAACGCTGTTAAAGAAAACGCGCCTAATACAATTTGGTGGCCGAGTTCACCTTGCGCGGGACCAGGGGACTTTACATATAATGAACTTACTGGAGAAAGTGGCGACTCGCATTATTGGGGCGTTTGGCATGGCGCGAGAGATCTTTCGGGGTACTACCAGCTTCAGCCGCGTTTTTGCAGTGAATTTGGATTCCAAAGCTTCCCGTCGCTACCTGTAGTTAAAACATTCGCTGATGAAAAACGCGGGGATTTTGATGTAAACTCCCGTGTAATGCTCGCCCATCAGAAAAATAATGGCGGTAACGACAAGATGAATAAAATGCTCGCTCGCTACTTCCCCGAGCCTAAGGATTTCGCTTCTCGGCTTTATCTTTCGCAGGTTCAGCAGGCCCTCGCCATTGAGACCGCTGTAGCGTATTGGCGTTCGCTTTGGCCTCGTTGCCGCGGAGCAATCGTATGGCAGTTAAACGATTGGTGGCCAGTCGCGAGCTGGAGCTCTATCGAATATGATGGTCGCTGGAAGCCGCTCCACTATGCTATGAAGCGCTTCTTCGCGCCTAACTATGATTCTAAGAAGCGCGCTGAGGAATTGCGTAATATTGATTATAAGTCCGCTCCACTTCCTAAGGCGAATGTACGTATAACTTCGATAAAGAAAAATGACAATGGCTCGTATTCGGTAACGGTCAAGGCTGATGACAAGGCGTATTTCGTATGGCTTGAGGATGCGATTGATCCGAACGCTAGATTCGATGATAATCTCGTTGATATGGAAAAAGGCGAAAAGGTATTTATTTATACGCCTAAATTAACAACGGATGAACCTATCGAAAAGCGCCTTAGCGTACGTGATCTTTCTGCGTCAGTAAAATAAGAATATGAATAATCACCTTCTACCTAATCTTATAGCGATAGTTACGTCATTTTCGCTTTTAACTGCGAATGCCGAATGTCTAACTGATTATGCTAATCCGTTTATAGGAACATCAGCTAATGGGCATAATTACCCTGGCGCTTGCACACCATTCGGGATGATTCAAGCTTCACCCGATTCTGGTAATTACAGTTGGGATTATTGTGGTGGCTATCGCTATGAAGATAAGGTAGTTTATGGTTTTTCTCAAACTCACTTTAGCGGGGGCGGATGTACTGATTTAGGCGATATGCTTTTATTGCCATTTATTGGTGAAACGCCTAATGGTCCTGTAGCCGTCGATAAATCAGTCGAAGTCGCTAAACCTGGATATTACGCAACAACTCTAGCAGAGTCTAAAATCCGCGTCGAAACTACTGTTCAAGGACGTAGCGCGATTTACAGAATTACCGCGCCAACTGGCGGGGTAATAAATCTATTAGTTGATATGCAATGGGGAGTTATAGCTCACCCTAAATATTATAAACCTGAGGAATATGTCCTTAAAATGGATTACACGCCGCGTAAGGATAAGTTAGGCTTTACGGCTACTAGAAGCACTAAAAGCTGGACTGAGCGCGACGTGGCATTCGCGGTTATGTTCAATCGCGCTTATACTTCATTAAAGGAGCTCCCTAAGCGCCACGAGTCTGAAAAAGGTAAGCGACTCGTCTTTACTTTCGATTTAGAGAATAACAAAGAACTTCTTATAAAACTCGCCCTTTCGCGCAATACTATAGCCGACGCGGAGAATAATCTTAAAAGCGAGATTCCAAACTGGGATTTTGAGGGAGTTTATGCTAAAGCTAAAAACGCCTGGGAAAATGTATTTCGCCGCGCTGAAATTGAAGGAACTGAAGAGCAAAAGAAAATCTGGTATACAGCTCTTTATCACCATCACCTTCAACCTCATTTAGTTTCGGATGTTAATGCTAAAAAGTTCTACACGACTTTCGGTACATGGGATACATTCCGAGCAGCAGCGCCACTAATGACGATTATTGACGGCGAAAGATTCGATGACTTTATTGAATCGATGCGTGAACAAGGTCGAATTACTGGGTATTTACCGCAATTTTCACTTTGGGGATATGAAACTCAGTGTATGATCGGAACTCACTCAGTACCGATTATCGTAGACTGGTTCTTAAAAAATAAAGATAAACTTACAGACAAGGACCTTATTTACTGGAATTCGACTTTTGATCAAATTAAAGAAACTTTAACGGTTAAGCATAAAGGTCGTCGTCGCGAAAATTGGGATCTTTACGATAATTTTGGATATTATCCATACGATAAAATCAAGCATTCTAGCGTATCAAGAACTATGGAAGCCGCGTATGATGATTGGTGCGCAGCAGAAATGGCTAAAGCGCTAGGGCGAAAAGACGATGCAGAGCTTTTTTCAAAACGCGCTGAACGTTGGCGTAATGTCGTAGATTTCAGCTGCGGTTTCGCGCGCGGCAAAAATACAAAAGGCGAATGGCGGCAGAACTTTAGCCCTGTAAAATTAGCGGGGGATTTTTGTGAAGGTAATTCTTGGCAGTATACTTTTCATGTAATGCAAGATATTCCAGCTCTAATTAAAATGGCTGGTGGGCGCGAAAAATTCGTTGAAAAATTAGATAAACTCTTTACTCTTAAGGCAACAGCCGAAGAAATGGGTGAAGTTCTCGACGTAACGGGCTTAATCGGTCAATATGCTCACGGTAATGAGCCGAGCCACCACATAATCTACCTTTATACAATTGCAGGCCGCCGCGACAAAACCGCTAAGCTCGCTAAAGAAATCTGCGAAACTCTTTATAAAGCTACACCTGAAGGAATTTGCGGCAATGAAGACGGTGGCCAAATGAGCGCATGGTATATTTTCTCAATGATGGGATTTTATCCCGTTAATCCTTGTGGAGGAGAATATATTTTAGGAGCGCCTCAAGTACCTAAAACTACGCTTAGACTACCTAACGGTAAAATATTCACCATTATCGCTAAAAAGCCTGGCGAAAAAGTAAGTTTAAATGACAAAGTCTATCTAAACGGCAAGGAACTAAAAGAGATGAAAATAAGCCACACTGATATTCTAGCTGGTGGTGAACTTATTTTCGAATAAACCAAAATTTTACATTTTTTTTAAGCCCTCGACCTTCACAATAATTGGCGACAGCTAATGTAAGAGCATTGCCAATAGAAAGCCAATCGGGGGATCTTTTTTCGGTATAAAAAATCTCATTATGAGCGAATATTTTACGCTTATTGAGTTGTGAATCTTCTATAGTAATACCAAACGCCTCTGGGTTAGCGGCAACAGGAGAGTGAACTGTAAGCGCGAAGCGATGCCAAAATGCGCTATCTATGAGCCCTTCTACAAAAAGACTACGCACATAATCAAGCGCACCTAAAGCTTCTTCTTTAGTTTGAGTTGGGAATGCATACATTAAATACGCATGAACAGCAATTCCAGATGCTTTAAACGCCTTTAAAACACGCTTTGACGATTCTAAGGTTATCCCCTTATTCATTAACTTTAAAAGCCTATCATTAGCGCACTCTAAGCCTCCGGTAACAGCTATACAACCAGCCTTAGCCATAAGGCGTACTAATGATGGAGCAAAAGCTTTATCAAAGCGAATATTACCCCACCATTCACATTTAAATTTACGCTTAAGTATTTCTTCGCAAACGCCTTTAATGAGCGCTGGAGGCATAGCCTCGTCAACAAAATGAAATTGAGTTCCTAGCTCTTGCATAGCATCAACTATGTCAGTAGCTTTAGGCATTTTAAAACATCCAATGTACGGTAACTTTACATCGCAAAATGCACATTTATGCCAATAACAACCGCGAGCCATGATAAGCTTTCGCCACTTACCAGCGCTCCAGAGCGTTGTTACAAAATTATCTGTCTCAACAACATCAAAATATTCACTCATATCCAAACCGCGATATGAGGGCTTTACAAAAACTGGAACATCCTTTTCGGTAAGTCGTGTACGAGGAGAAAGGATTTTCGCTAATGGAATATAACCCTCGTCTAATATAAAATCATCAAAGTATTTTTTAGGTCGAGTGTCATTCATTGAACGAAGTTCACTAGAGACATAGCCTCCGCCTAAAACGAGACGTACTTTCGGGTAATGCTGCTTTATATAACGCGCAGCCTTAAACGCTGCTAGGAGCGTTCCTGGGAATGGACATGTAAAGCCTACTACATCTGGCTTTATTTCGTCCATTACGCTTTTTAGATGCGTTTTTAGAGGCGCGTCAATAATGCTTCTACGACGAATTAATTTTTCAAATTCTCCAAAATCATCAATCGCAGTACAAAGATGTTCAGCATAACGCGAAAATCCAAAACTTTCATCAACATTATCTCGGATCCAAACTGCTAACTCGTCAATAATTGCACTGGCCTTGCGTTTTTCAATAAAAGGAGCTGGACCTTGGAGAAATTCAATTAGCTCTTCAGCTTCATCACCACCGTATTTAGATAGCAAATCAAGTACTACCTTAATGGAGAGATCTCTTTGATGTACATCAAAGCCTTTTGAAGAAAGAAACCCAACTAAATGCGGCGTAGCTGGATATGGACAATTTGGTTGCAATAAAGGTGGCGTTAAAAGTAATAAACGTTTGGACATAACTTAAATCTTCGATATTGCAACCAATAGAGCAATGATTATATATTTAGAAAAGCTTTAACATGGCCAACCATCAAATATCATCTTATCGTATGGGCAGTTTCGCGAAAGCGATTGAGACAATGTTAAATCGTAAGCGCGGCGCTCGCCGATAACTATATTCGTAGTCTGATTTACTTTATTTAATCTTTCAAGCGACGCTTGAGAGAGAACTTTACGCGGCATTTCCCACCATGCTTTAGCCCAAGCGTCAATATCCATACCCTCTTCAAGAACCATCACAGTATAAGTTGAGGCGATCGCGATTTCAAGACCGGTAATTCCATTAGCCGACTTTAAGAAACCAATAGTCTTTTTACTAGCTGGATGAGGCGCGTGGTCTGTCGCGAACATAAGCACGCCTTCTTTAACCGCTTTACGTAATTCAAAGCGATCTTCTTTATTACCTAAAGGCGGAGCCATCTTATAATTAGCGTCATCCGCTATAAGCTCATCACATGCAAAAAGCAAATGATGAGGCGTCGCCTCAGCAGTAACGGGCAGACCCTCTTTTTGGGCCTCACGAACTAAATCTACACCTTCTGCCGTTGATATATGCTGAATATGAAGTTTACACCCGGTAACGCGGCAAATCGCAATATCACGCTTAATCGCTTCAATTTCAGCTAAAGCGGGAATTATAGGTAAATTACACTTTTTAGCGAGAGAGCAATCCCTTATTACGCCAGGCCCGACGATACGATGATCGAGCGCATGATCTGCGACACAAAAGTTGAGCTTAGCTGCGCGCGCCATCGCCTCTTCCATAAGCTTATCGCTCTCAACATAACTGCCGTCATCCGTAAAAAGCGCGGCACCCGCTTCAGCGAGGCGCTCTAATTCCGTAAGTTCACGGCCTAAGCGCCCTTTCGTTATGCAAGCTGACGGGAAAAGCAATACGGGAGACTCAAATGAACGCTGATAATTAAGAAGCTCTACTGAATCACATGCAGGAGATGTATTTGGCATCGTGACAACCGCGCCAAATCCGCCGCGCTCAGCAGCTTTAAGCCCACTTATCGTAGTCTCGGCTTCAGGAATACCAGGGTCACGAAAGTGAACGTGTACATCTATAAAGCCAGGGAATGAAAGCTTCTCACTCATAGCTAAAAACCTCTAAATTAATAAATGAAGAGCATCTCTCTATATTTAGGGAGCGGCCACTTAGTATCGTCAACGAGTCTTTCAAGACGGTCAACAGTCCGGCGAACCTCTTCCATCTCAGCTAAAACTTCACGCGGCACTTCCTTAATTAACGCCTTTTCTAGACGCTCGCACTTAACATGCAAGTCATCGAGACCCGCGCCCAACTTAAGTGAAAGCGCTTTAAGGCCCGTAATACCAACCTTAAGGCCGTCCTTCTTAGCCTGACCAATCGCAGTAGCTAAACGCGTAAACTCATCGGCAATAACAGGGCGAATCATAGCGCGCGCAATATCTAGAGCTACGCGCCCTTCGATTAAAACGCGGCTTTCGTACGCCTCGGTAGCGATTTCATAGCGACTAGCCATTTCGCCCTCGCTTAAAACACCATAGCGCGAGAAAAGCACGCGATTTACGGGGTTATTGTAGGGCTCAACCGCCGCACTCGTATCAACGAGATTAGGTAATCCCCTCTTCTTAGCTTCTTCAGGCCAATCCTTACCGTAGCCATCACCCGAGAAGAGAACGCGTTTATGCTTTTTAATAAGGCGCTGCAAAAGCTTTTGAAGCTCGGTATTAAAGTCGCCTCCCGCCGCATCAAGTTTATCGCAGATAGCGTCAATTGACTCAGCAACAATCGTATTGATAACCATGCAGCTCGCGGCGCAATTTTGAGAGGAGCCAGGAGCACGGAATTCAAACTTATTACCCGTAAAAGCGAACGGTGAAGTTCTATTACGATCAGTCGTATCGCGCGGCAAAGGCGGCATAGTATCAACACCGATTTTCATCGTAGTGCGCCCTGTCTTACGACCAGCCTTACCGGTCTCAATTTCGCGCATTACTTCGCTTAGTTCATCACCGAGGAATATCGAAATAATCGCAGGCGGAGCTTCATTCGCTCCAAGACGATGATCATTACCCGCTCCAGCCGTTGACATTCTTAAAATATCGGAATGCAAATTAACAGCGCGAATAACCGCAGCGAGAACTGTTAAGAATATAGCGTTATCACGCGGATTATCGCCAGGAGAAAGAAGGTTCCTATCTCCATACGAAAGCGACCAGTTACAATGCTTACCAGAGCCATTAACCCCCTCAAAAGGTTTTTCGTGAAGAAGGCATACGAGATTATTCGCATCTGCCGTCTGACGTAAAACCTCCATAACGAGCATATTATGGTCAACAGCAAGATTCATATCTTCGAACATCGGCGCAAGCTCAAACTGAGCGGGCGCGACCTCGTTATGACGCGTCTTAGCGGGAATTCCCAAGCGCCAGAGCCTTTGCTCAACTTCAGTCATAAAGTTGAGAATTCTCGGGCGAATCGCACCAAAGTAATGATCGTCTAGCTGCTGATGTTTAGCGGGTGCCGCGCCAAAAACCGTTCTTCCGGTCTGAAGAAGATCGGGGCGTTTAAGATAAAAGCTCTTATCAATAAGAAAATATTCCTGCTCCGCGCCAAGAGTTACGCTGACATGAGCCTTGGGCCTATTAAACTTCTTCATTAAGCGCTCAGTCGCGCGCGAAAGCGCTTGAATCGACCTTAAAAGCGGCGTTTTCATATCAAGCGCCGCGCCAGTATAAGCGCAGAACGCCGTCGGAATACACAATGTCGCGCCATTACCATGACGCTTAATAAACGCAGGCGAAGTAGGATCCCACGCCGTATAACCACGCGCTTCGAAAGTTGATCTTAAACCTCCTGAGGGAAAGCTACTGGCGTCAGTTTCACCACCAATAAGGTTCTTACCTGAAAATTTATTTACCGCCTGAGCTAAGCCCGTAGGCTCTAAAAACGCATCATGCTTCTCGGCTGTTCCACCAGTTAAAGGCTGAAACCAATGGGTAAAATGGGTAGCTCCATTTTCTAAAGCCCAAATCATCATGCCTTCAGCTACAGCATCAGCAATCGAAGGATCGAGAGGCTTACCCTCGCGCATCGTCGCGATAAGCTTATCGGCAACAACTTTAGGTAAATGCTTGCGAATCGCCTTACCGTGAAAGACGTCCGCACCGTAATCTTTTAAACTAGTATCTGACATAAATTTACTCATAGATATCGTTTATTGCGTAAGTAACGCGAACATAAAAAAGCAATACTAAAAAGAACTATTGAAGAAAGCCATATAAAAAATACGATAATTGAAAATAAGGAATTACCACTATTTTGTAATGGACCTTCACAAGTTCCTAAATATATGAATTTCGAAAGTGGAACAACCATAAAAGGAATTGCACCTGTTATCACAATTACAAGCGAAATATTCCACAACTTATTAAGTTTATTGAAAATTGATATATCGTTACAACGCATTTGCCACTTAGTAGGCAACAAATAATTAGGGCAAGGAATAACGGAATTCTTTCGCTCCCAAAGCGCAGGTCCATTTTTCTTACGATATTCGATTTCATAAAGAAATGATAGATAAGATAAAAATTTATCTTTAGGAAGATTAGACGATAATAGAAGTTTATCAACATCTTCCTTAGTCATTTCTAAATAATAAGGATAAGATTCGTCGGTATTAATAGCTATATTGATATCATTAAGTAGCTCAGTATTCTCTACACCTACTCGAGATTCAACTTCTGAGACAAATTCTTTAAAATCTGTCATTCCCATCAGCTTAGGGCGTTGCCATTTAAACTCACCTTCTGTCATAATCACCAAAACAGATTATATTTTTTTATCCTCTAGCTGAGACTTAAGTAGCTTACGAACAACGCCAGGACCTTTTAAAAGCTCAAGAAAATATTTCTCAATCTTTTCAAAGAGCACAGTTGATGTAATATCTAAACCAAATACCGAGGCATTAGAGAATATACCCTTAAGCTGACCAGAATAACTAGTAGGATCGTTCCAAATAATCCCCTTCAACTTAGACTGCATTTCTTCTTTAAGTGGATCGGGGCTTACTTCAATAGCCTCACCCATATCATTGACAGCTAATAAGTAACGCATCCAGCCGGCGAGCGCGAGAGGTATTGAAACAAGATCATTAAGGTCTTTACCTAAAGAAATATAACTCTTAATCGTCTCGCCAAAGCGAATACCAACTTTCTGAGAAGTATCAGTCGCGATTCGACGCGGATCGTCAGGCATGAACTTATTAGGTAAGCGCTCATTGACAACTTCGTCGATAAACGCCTTAGGAGAGAGAATTTTAGGATCTGTTACAACTGGTAATCCTTCTACATATCCTAAACGACGCACAAGACGAACAATATCGTCGTCTTCCATCTCTTTACAAATAAGAGTATAACCTAATAAGCATCCATAAACCGACATAGCTGTATGAAGTGGATTAAGACACGTCGTAACCTTCATACGCTCTGTCTTATTAACTGTTTCACGATCAGTAAGATAAACACCCGCTTTTTCTAATTTAGGTCGGCCATTAGGGAACGAATCTTCTATTACAAGATATTCGGGTCGCTCGGCATTGACGAATGGAGCTATAAAAGTCGATTTTGAAGTTACTACGCCCTCCATATCTTCAAAACCATCTTTTTCGAGCGACTCACGAACAGCTGGATGAGGGCGAGGTGTAATCTTATCAATCATCGTCCATGGGAAGGAGACGCGGCTTTCATCTGAAATATAATTTACGAAATCATCAGTAACCAGCCCCTTCTCTAACCATGCTTTCGCTATTGTTACGACCGCTGATTTTAGCTTTTCGCCATTATGAGAGCAATTATCCATTGAAACTACTGCGATAGGATAAGCGCCCGAATTAAATCGCTCCAATAAAAGCGACGCTACAATAGACATCGCATGACGGGCTTTGTGAGGCCCCTCGTTCATATCACATTCAACAACAGGTAAAAGCGTACCATCAGTTCGTTTTAATTGATACCCCTTCTCCGTTATTGTAAATGAAACCATCTTAAGCGTCGGTGAAGTAAAAATCTCTTTAAGGCGATTAAAAGATTTTTCACAAGAAAAATCAGCCTTTATCGCCTCAGCTATACTCGCTAAAATCTGACGCGAAGTAGTACCATCGGCATTCATCAAGACATTAAGCGTAAGATTATCAAAAGGATTATAAATCTTATCTATAATATCATAATCGAAAGTTTCGCATGCGATAATACCAGTTTTCGAATATCCTTCATCAAGAAGCTTTTGAGCTATTGAACCAATAAATCCACGAAAGATATTACCTGCGCCAAAATGAACCCATTCTGGTTGATCGTCAGTTAGTTTACGCATCTCAATAACATCAAAGCGCGGCAAAGCAACATTAACATTAGTAAAAAACTCTGGATTTTTTAAGATTGTTTCAAGATTTAACTTCATTTAAAATCTCCTTAAACGAAAAGTCTAAAACGCCGCGATTATCTTACGCCCCCATTCGCGTGCCTTCTGGAATTGAGCTAAAGAATAACTCTCGTTAGGCGAATGAATTTTATCTTCAGCCTGTCCCCAACCCACTATTAGGGGCGCGGCGCCTGAAATCTCTTTCAAGACGCTTATAACGGGAATCGATGCGCCATCCCATTGATATACAGCGCCTCGATTATCCATCTCAGATAAAACATCACTCGCTAGACGGAATAAAGGCGAAGCTAAGGGTAGCCTAAAGCCACCCGCACCTAAAGTATAATCCTCAATCAAAAGCGTCATGCCGCGCGGACAATGCGCCTTTAAATGCTTCGTAACAGCGTCACGTACAGCGCGTGTTGACTGACCTGGCACAAGACGCATTGAAATTTTGGCGAACGCTTCGCTCGGAATAACAGTTTTAGAGCCAGGACCTGAGTATCCAGAATGAATACCGTTAACTTCAATCGTAGGTTCGAACGAATTTCGCTCAATAATACTCTTACCCTCTTCACCGCCAACGGCCTCGCACCCTATATCAGCTTCGTATGTTTCTTGAGTATCTCCGCCAGCTTCTGCCGCAGCGATTTCTTCGCTCGTTGGTCGCTCAATACCATTATAAAAACCTTCTACCGCTATTGATCCGTCAGGATTATGGAGCGAAGCGACTAATTCAGCGATAGCCTGAGCTGGATTAGGGGCGATGCCACCGTAAGATCCAGAATGAAGATCGCGCGAAGGCCCTTTAAGACAAATTGTAAAATGACTTACGCCGCGAAGCCCGGCGACAATCGCAGGGCGAAGATCAGATGCCGCGGATGTATCACAAACTAAAAGAACATCAGCTGCAATACGCTTACGCATCGACTCAGCCATAGCGATAAGCGCTTCACTACCAGATTCTTCCTGACCTTCAAGAATAATCTTGATAGTTGGCACAATCGAGGGATTAGTAGCTAAATAATCTTTAATACCATTTAAAAAAGCAAAAAACTGACCTTTATCATCCTGAGAGCCGCGGCAATAAATGCGACCATCTTTTTCAGTAGGCTCGAATGGAGGCGTTAACCACTCAGAAAGCGGGTCTGAGGGCTGAACATCGTAATGACCGTAAATTAAAACAGTTGGCGCGCCCTCACTACCTATCTTCTCAGCATAAAGAACGGGAGGCTCAGCCTTACCGTTCTTTATTTCGTTCATTAAAAGTTCACCTTCAAAACCTATCGCCTCTAGCCATTTTTTAAGCCAAAGAGCGCACGAAACGCACTCCTTTAACTTCGCAGGATCAGCGCCAACCGATTCAAAACGAAGAAGTTCGAAGTATTCTCGCCTTATATCTTCTAGCATGATCTTAGCGAATTTCAACTACCGCAATTACAGCGTCATGATCGCTAGGATACTTACCGTCTGGTCTATCATTCGCTGTTACATGCGATAAAACTCTTACATTATCAGAAGTGTAAACATAATCTAAGCGGCATTTATTAACAGGCTTAAACCCATGAAATGTTTCGCTCGTACCTTTATGAGGAGTCTCAGTTGTCGCGTATGAATCCTTTAAAATAGATTCGAAAAACGCAATCGGATTAACATCAGGCGTATTACCCTTCTTAGAAGACTTTGCTAAATGAGGTCCGTTAACTGCCGCAATGCTTTTAGCATCGGTAACTTTAGCTAAAGTCTCATTCATATCACCAGTAAGAAATACAGTTTCTTTATTTTCAAGAGCAGCCTTAAGACCATTATTGTACAATACTTTAGCACCATCAAGACGAGCTTGAGATGAAATGTGATCAAGGTGGGTATTATAGTAAGTAAATACCTTACCTGTCTTCAAATCTTTAAAGCGACCCCAAGTACAAGTTCTAGGGCAACCAGCCCCCTTATAACGACTACCCGAAATAAGAGGCGTATTAGAAAGCCAGAACGTACCATAATCTAAGCACTCAAAACGATTTTCCTTATAAAATATATAATTACTCTCGCCATCACACGCTAACTCACGCCCACAACCTATACGACGATAGCCTTTAAGCTCTGATTGGAGCTTATCGGTTACATGCTTAACAGCCTCCTGAACTCCAAAAATATCAAGATCATACTTCTCGATGACACCAACCATTCTAGGAATACGGACTTTCCAATGATTGTCGCCCTTATCAAACGGACCTCTAATATTATATGAAGCTATATTAAACGATTCAGCAGTCTTTTTATCGTACTTATAAGATGTACATCCAGCAAGTAGAGCAAGAGCTAAAAATCCAAATAATATTTTTTTCATTCTCATCTCCTATTTTTAAAATAGTTTTTATTGTAGTATTAGCGAAGTTCAAGAAGAAGCGGCATAAATACACCACCAACTACACTACGCGCTGTAAACGCACGTCTAAGCGCGCTATCGGCAATATAAAAATCGCAGAAAGGAACGCGATCAGGCGTCGTATTCAAGAAGTTATAAAGCCCAGAACACATAAACTCTAAATCCGCTCGCTCGCCCGTAAGACATCCAGCCCAAACGATCCAGTCAGCTTTGGTGTAAGTTTTACGAGAATCAAGCGGGACACCATACGGAAACGCTTCTGCACGATAGGTAACCATTTCGCCCTTAGCGACTTCTTCTGGGAAGAGGTTAAGCTTAAGAACGCGATCCCATACGAGATTATACTTTAAGCTCCAAGTATTAGGCTGGTCGAACGCAATGCGCGTTCCACCATGAGCGCCACCTTTAGCCGCCTCAATCCATTTAGGAACCATGGATTCAGCTAAAGTACGATAGCGCTTAGCTACATCCTTTTCGCCGCGCATCTCCGCGAGTTTAGCGTAACATCCGAGAGCGACAATCGACTTAATCGATAAATTTGCATTATGAGCTAAGTGACCGGCGAAGTCGTCCGTACAAAGCTGATTGCCAGGATCGTAGCCAAACTGAGAGAGATACTCCG
>JAGBTH010000023.1 GCA_017631385.1 Kiritimatiellia bacterium | reverse complement strand
TGTTCGCCGCGCGAGAACGGTTATATCGAAAAGTGGTCTGACCCTGAGCTCGGTGACCAGAAGTTCTATCTCGCTAAGGTTAAGCCTCTCGTAGATTCGATTACTCCGTATCTTAAGAAGATTAAACCCTCAATGACCGAGGACGAGGTTCTCGAGACTTACGATGCCGTCGGCGAGAAGATGCTCAATATCAACTTCATCGTTGAGAATATGCGCCGCGAATGGCTCGACGACGTCTTTACGGCTGAATAAGCTTTTATCCTAAAAAAGCTGCTGTCATTAAAGACGATGAAAATCTTAATGATAGTTCTTCTGTCGGTTGGATGCTCAACTACGCTTGGCGTCTTGGGAGGGCTCTTAATACGAGCTCTCCCCCACAGATTGAACGACATCGTTATGGGGTTTTCAGCTGGCGTAATGCTCTCAGCAGCTACCGCGGGATTATTAGCTAGCGCTTTTAGTCCCCAGATCGAATCAATCGCGCTCGCTATTTCGGGCGCGATTTTTGGTGCGATATTAATTAGTTTATTAGATCGCTTTATTCCGCATCTTCATAGAATAGCTGGGATTGATTTTGAGTCGCATCGCTCTAACGGTTCTATCAGTAAATCACTTTTATTTGTCGCGGCATTAGCGATTCATAAAATCCCTGAAGGTTTAGCTGTCGGCGTTAGTTTTGGTACTGGGGATATAGGTGATGTACTTACAATTTCACTCGCTATTTCTTTGCAGAATATACCAGAAGCTTTCGTAATTGTAGCGCCGCTTTTCGCGATAGGCGTTAAGTCGCCGCGTATTATCGTAATTTCGCTCGTTATAGCGCTCGTGAGTATAGTTTCAGTTTTAGCTGGCTACGCGTTAGTTTCGGTATTTGCTGGCGCGCTGCCATTTTTGCTCGCGGCGGCGGGCGGAGCGATGCTTTATGTTATTAGTGATGAGATAATCCCTGAGAGTCATGCTCATGGATTTGAAAAGCCAGCGACATTCGCGCTGATAATAGGCTTTTTACTCGTTTTAGCTTTGCAAAATATTTTTGGCTAATATTTTAATTTTACGGTAGGAGAAATAAGATGAAGTTACTTAAAGATCGTATTGTTTTTCTAGATTATCTTCGCCTTATAGCCTGTTTTATGGTTATGGTAATTCATGCGGTCGAGCCATATTATCTTGATTTTTCCAATGGTGATTTAAGTGTCGCGACTAAATCTGACGCGATTTGGGTCTGTCTCTTCGAAGGTATTGCGCGCTCGTGCGTACCGCTATTCGTAATAGCTTCATGTTATTTATTATTCCCTCTTAAGGTTGAGACCGGGCGGTTTTTCAGCCGTAGGTTTTCGCGTATTTTAATACCGTTTATTATCTGGTCGCTCTTTTATGTATGGCATTTTAGCGGCAATATTAAGGAGGTGGCTTTTAATTTCCCGATGGCTGCGGGCCATCTTTGGTTTGTGCCGATGCTAGTTGGTCTATATCTTTTAATGCCGCTTCTCTCGCCTTGGGCTGAAAG
>JAGBTH010000022.1 GCA_017631385.1 Kiritimatiellia bacterium | reverse complement strand
GGCGGCGCGATACTCGCCGGACAGATAAATCCTCTTTCTCTCTTTCGCGGCAAGTTCGACGACGAGGTTAAAAGATGGCTCGCCGAGCTGCCGGTTAAAAACGCCCATTCGATTTTCGGAAAACTCATAGAAAAGATCGAGGCCGCCGGGGTCACAGTTCTTCCCGCAAGCCTTTATATGGATGAACACATTCCCGGTGTAGGTGCGCTTACGCGGCGGACTTTGAGCGACGGTGAAAAGAGCGATGTAAAGCATGCGGTCGATGTCGCGCGCGACGTAGGGCGTCATGATATCGGTCAGACGGTTATGGTGCGCTCTGGTATGGTGCTCGCTGTTGAGGCGTTTGAAGGTACGAATGCAGCTATTAAGCGCGGCGGCAAGCTCGCTGGTAAGGGCAGTGTAGTATTTAAAGCAGCTCGCGAAGGGCATGATATGCGCTTTGATATTCCAGTCGTTGGATTAAAGACATTAAAGAATATGAAAGCGGCTGGTGCGACAGCGCTCGCATTTCAAGCTGGGCGACTCGTTCTTCTTGATAAAGCTAAGGTAATAGCTTTTGCCAATAAGTATGGTATTGCGATTGAAGGGGTTAAGACGAATTTACCGTCAGCTCCTTTAAGACCTTAAAAGATGGGGTATAAAATGAGGATACTCCTTTTAGCTGGCGAAGAATCAGGGCTTATTTACGCTAATCGCCTAAAGGAACTATTGGCCAATCACGAAATTCGCGGTTATGACGATTATGGTTTTAAAACTGCAGATCTCGCGGTTATGGGATTTATGGCGGTTATATCGCGCCTAGGCTTTTTTATTAATGTAAAAAAGACGATGGAGCGGGCGATAGATGAATGGAAGCCTGATGTTGTTTGTACGATAGATTATCCAGGTATGAATTTAAAGCTCGCAGCTTACGCGAAAAGAAAAGGCGTAAGGACTATACACATAGTCTCTCCTCAGGTGTGGGCGTGGAAGGCGGGGCGAATACCTAAGATCGAGTCGTCACTCGATAAATTATGTTGCTTTTTCCCGTTTGAGCCGAGCCTTTACAAATCGGGTTTTGCGGAGTTTGTGGGGCATCCGCTATTGGAGGATTTTGCTAGAAGTTCTACAGGTGAAATTGTGCGAGATCGTCAGTTGCTGGCGCTTTTGCCAGGGAGTAGACTCGGTGAGATAGAGCGTAATCTGCCAATTATGCTCGAAACATTCTCATTGCTTAAAGTTGGTAAGGCTATAATTCCAGCGGCGAATGAAAGGGCGAAAGAGAAAATAGATTCTATACTTGCAGCATCTACGGTAAAGTCGTCTGTTGAAGTGCGTCTTGGTGGCGCGAGAGAACTTTTATTATCAGCGCGCGCGGCACTTGTAGCGTCTGGAACTGCAACTTTAGAAGCGGCTATTGCTAGATGTCCAACAGTATTGGTTTATAAAGTAAGTCCTTTTTTAGCCTGGATAGCTCGCCGAGTTATTAAAGGGATTAAGCACGTGGGTTTAGCGAATATAATTTGGGAGAAGTGCGGCGGAGAGGGCGTTGCACCAATGCCAGAATTATTGCAAGAAGATTTTACTGCTAAAAACGCTGCTAAGCTTCTAAAAGCATATTTTGAATCAGATCAAGAATATCATAATGCCGCAGAACGATTAGATGTCGCAGTAAAGCTTCTTGATGTCGGCTCATCGTCTACATTTGAAAGAATTAAAGATTTTATAGTGAAATGAGATATCTCTAGGAATTTTGTTGAAGAATTTCAGTTTGAGATGTGTATGATATTTGGGTGGGAAGATGCAAAAGACCGTTGAATTGTGATATAATACTTAATTATGAAGAAAAATGAAATGCGTACTGGCGCGCGAGCGTTAGTTGAGTCGCTCGAGAAAGCTGGTGTTGATGTTCTCTTTGGTTATCCGGGGGGAGCAGTATTAGATATTTTTAATTGTCTTACGGATGCTAAGTTTCCGTTTGTATTAGGTCGTCATGAGCAGGGCTCGATTCATATGGCCGACGGCTATGCTCGCTCGACCGGTAAGCCGGGCGTATGTCTCGTAACCTCCGGTCCTGGAGCAACCAATACGATTACGGGCCTTGCAACCGCTAATATTGACGGTATTCCGCTCGTTCTTATTACGGGTCAGGTTTCGCTTTCTCTTATTGGTACTGACGCATTTCAGGAAGCCGATACGACTGGCATTACCCGCGCTGTTTCGAAGCATAACTTTCTCGTACATTCCGCCGATGAGATTCCCGAGATTATCGCTCAGGCGTTTTATATCGCAACTCACGGTAAACCTGGTCCCGTCGTTATCGACATTCCTAAGAATTGTCAGCAGGCTCTTACATCCGCTCAATATCCTGAGCGAGTTTCGCTTCGTGCGTACCATCCCGAATCTGCCGCGACGACGACTCAGCTTAATAAGCTCGCTAAGTTAATTAACGATTCTAAGCGTCCTGTTATTTATGCGGGCGGCGGCGTTATCGCTTCTGGCGCGGCGAAGGATGTTTCGATTCTCGCTCATAAAGCCGAGATACCCGTCGCTACTACGCTTATGGGTTTAGGTGCATTTGATGAGCGTGATCCGCTCGCTCTTAGACTCGCCGGTATGCACGGTGCTCCAGCTGCTAACTGGGCGATTAATGAGGCTGATTTAATTATTGCTCTTGGCGTTAGATTCTCAGATCGTGTCACTGGTAAGATCAGCAAGTACGCTCCTAAGGCTAAAATTGTTCATGTAGACTGCGATCCCGCGTCTATCGGTAAGAATGTTGAGGTTGATCTTGGTATTGTAGCTGATATTAAGGATGTTCTTACGACCGTCGGCTCGCGCATTAAGCAGGCTAAGCATACTGAATGGTTTAAGACGATTGACGGCTGGAAGAAGAGCCATCCCGTCGCTTATAAGCCTATGCATAAGGGCGTCATTATGCCTCAAGCCGTTATTGAGGCTATCGATAAGGCGTCTGAAGGTCGCGCGGTTATCGTAACTGACGTTGGCCAAAATCAGATGTGGGCGGCGCAATACTTCCGTCATAATATTCCGCGTCACTTCCTTTCGTCGGGCGGTATGGGTACGATGGGATTCGGTATTCCCGCGGCGATTGGCGCGGCGTTTGCGCGACCTGACCATAAGACTGTAGCGGTTTGTGGTGATGGTGGAGCTCAGATGACGTTTGAAGAAGTTGTTGTAGCCGTAGAACATAAACTCCCCGTTACTTTCGTTGTTATCAATAACGGATGTCTCGGTATGGTTCGTCAGTGGCAGGAGCTCTTTTATAAGAAAAATTACTCTGGCTCGATTCTCACGGTTAAAGATAGACCTAAGAACGAGAATCTTGAGGGTGATTTAAAGTACGATTACCTACCCGATATTGTAAAACTCGCCGAGGCTCACGGTGCTAAGGCGTATCGCGTAATTGATCCTGATAAGCTCGACTCTGTAATCGCTAAGGCTGTTAAGTCTGATGCGACGACGTTAGTCGAAGTTATTGTTGAACCGCGCGCGAATGTCTATCCGATGATTCCTGCCGGTAAACCTGTAAGCGATATGGTCTTTGATTGATTTTCGGGAGGATATTTAAAATGAACGAACAGATTCACAGACTTAATTGTTACGTTGAGAACCGTCCTGGTGTTCTCGCTCGTATAGTCGGGCTGATTTCAGGTCGCGGTTACAATATCCAGACTCTTAATGTAGGTCCTACTGAAGATGGTACTGTTTCGAGGATGAAGATCGATATTCTTGGAACTGATAAAGTTATTGATCAGATTATTTGTCAGTTGCGCAATCAGGTTAATGTCATTGAGGTGACTAGCCGTAAGATGTGACAACTAAATCCTCAATAGTGAGGTAATAAAAAAATGAACGTTGCTATAATAGGCAAAGGTTTAATAGGAGGGTCGCTTGAAAAGGCGGCCCTTCGCGCCAAGTACGATGTTGAGATATTTAAAGGTCGAGGCCCGATCCCCGATTTAAGTCGCTTTAATTATGTTTTTTTGGCTGTTCCTCCCTTAGCGGTTGAGGGCTTGGTTCGCGCGATTGCAAACGCGGGGAATTTGCGCGAAGGGGCGGTAGTAATGGATATTTCGGGTGTAAAGGGCTCGATTTGCCGCGCTCTCGCTGATTTTGAATCAGTTAAAGGTTGGACTTTTATCGGTGCTCATCCTATGGCAGGTAAGGAGAAGGTCGGCTACGAAAATTCGTGCGCGAATCTCTTTGATGGCGCGTCTATGATTCTAACGCCTTTTAAGTCAACTGATCCGTCTATAATTAAGGCGGCATCAGAGTTCTTAAGAACTCTTGGGTTTGACAAAATCGTAGTTACAGATACTGAAGATCATGATAAAATGATCGCCTATACTAGCCAATTATGCCACCTTATTTCGTCAGCTTATGTTCGTGAAGAGCTCTCAGCGCGTCATAATGGCTATTCGGCCGGCAGTTTTCGCGATATGGTGCGCGTAGGAGCGCCAGAGCCAGATACTTGGACGGAACTCTTTTTTGAAAATAAAGATTCGCTATTACCTATTTTAGATAGATATATAGATCGCCTTACTCGTTTTCGTGATGCGCTCGTGTTAGATAAAAGAGATATTCTTCACTCGGATTTAGAAGAAGGCGTAGAAGCTAAGAAGAAAATTGACGAGGAGAAAGAGCTTAAATGAAAATCGGTAAAGTTTTAAAACTGGAAGTCTATGGTGAATCTCATGCTCCTAAAATTGGCATGCGCTTAGAGGGCTTCCCCCAAGGACTGAAAGTTGATTTTGATGCGCTTACGGCTTTTATGGAGCGCCGCGCTCCTGGGCGTGATGAGTTTTCAACGCCTAGGCGCGAACCTGATGAGCCTAAGTTTATTTCTGGCGTAAAGAATGGCGTTACAACCGGTGAGACGATTGAAGCGATAATTATTAATACCAATACACGAAGCGGGGATTATGAAAAGTCTATCCCGCGCCCTGGACATGCTGATTATCCGAATTTTGTTAAATACGGTAAAATTCCAGCGGGCGGAGGCTCTAATTCGGGGCGAATGACAGCGCCTATGTGCATCGCGGGCGCTCTCGCGCTTCAAGCTCTCGCTGAACGCGGCGTTAAGGTTAGCTCAACTGTTAAGTTTACGGGCGATATCTTAGCGGCTAAAGCTGATGGAGATTCGGTCGGCGGGGTTATAGAGTGCGAGATAACGGGCTTACCGGTTGGATTAGGCGGGTCAATGTTCGATGGGCTAGATGGAGCGCTCGCTCAGGCGATATTTGGTATTCCAGGCGTAAAGGGGATTGAGTTTGGTAATGGTTTTGAGGCCGCTAAACTTAAGGGCTCCGAAAATAATGACGCGTTTTATGTTGAAAACGGTAAGGTGGTAACTAAAACTAATCGTCATGGCGGTATTTTAGGCGGTATGACGAGCGCGATGCCAGTAGTCTTTCGCGTAGCGTTAAAGCCAACGCCTTCAATTTACAAATCTCAAGACAGTGTTGATCTTAATACTTTAGAGCCTGCGGAATTGATGGTTAGAGGTCGTCATGATCCTTGTATCGCTCTTAGAGCGCGACCAGTCATTGAAGCGCTCGCCGCGTTTGTAGTTTATGATGCGATTTTAGTTGAGAGTTCCTCGGTTGAATATACGGCTTTTGATTCAGAAAAATTTACTAATATTGTTGTAGATTCTAATGTTGCTGAACTCTATCCGAAAATTAGAGAAAAGGCGATATTTATCATTCCTTCGGGCGAAGAGAATAAGACGATAGAGACGGTAACTAAGATTTGGGGAGCGTTCGCTAAGGCGGGATTAGGGCGTAAGGATACTGTTACTGCTGTTGGTGGTGGAGTTACGGGGGATTTAGTAGGATTCGCCGCGTCTACATGGATGCGCGGTATAGATTGGGTTAATGTTCCTACGACGCTCTTATCGATGGTTGATGCTTCTTACGGCGGTAAGACGGCGTGCGATTTAGAGTGCGGTAAGAATATGGCGGGCGCGTTTCATCCGCCGCGTAGAGTAATTATTGATGTTGGATTTCTTAAGACTCTACCTGAGCGCCGTTTAGCTGATGGTAAGGCCGAGATGATTAAGCATGAGATAATCGGCGGGCTAAAAGAAGTTGATTATTCGGCAATACCGAATGAAAAAGAATTAGCCGAAAATCTCGCTGTTAAAATCGGTATTGTAAAATCCGATCCTTTAGAGAAAATCGGCGAGCGAATTAAGCTTAATGCTGGGCATACAGTAGCGCATGCGATAGAAAAGGCGACTAAGTATGCGATTTCGCACGGCGAAGCGGTTGCGATAGGCTGTGTTGAAGAAGCGCAGCAGGCGGTTCGTATGGGTTTAGCTGATGAAACATGGCCTAATGAGCTGGCTGAACGTTTCAAGAAAGCTAATCTGCCGACACAATTACCCGAGGGGATGGATTTTGAATCGCTTAAACCTCTTATGGCGGGAGATAAAAAACGCGAGGCGAATACTGTTGTATTTGCGCTTCCATGCGCCTGGGGTGATGTAAGAGCGGTTACTATTTAGGTTTAAGTTTTTACATATTAGATAATATTTATGAATAATTTAAAAATATTCGCAGTTTGGCTATTGAGCGTATGGTTCGCGTTTAATGGATTATCATTAAATGCAGCTACTGTTTATGTTAATGTTGATTCTAGTAAAGTAATAGGCGAAATAAAGCCGGTTAATGGAGTAGGTCAACCTCCAATGGCTGGTCAACTAGGCCGTTGGGGTATGATGAAGTATCTTAAGGAAGCGGGGATCCCATACGCTCGATTACATGATGTTGGTGGTTGGCTTGGAGGTGGGCTTTATGTAGATATTCCGAATGTTTTCCCTAATTTTGATGCTGATGAAACTAAGATTGAGAATTATCGCTTCGCGTATACAGATTCGCTTTTAAAGGCGCTCGTTGATAATGGAGTTGAGCCTTTCTTTCGTTTAGGAGTGACAATTGAGAATTTTGTTGAACGCGGCTATCCGCGTGTCTATACTATGCCGCCTAAAGATTATGCGAAGTGGGCGCGTATTTGTGAATATATTATACGCCATTATACCGAAGGGTGGGGACGAGGATTTAAATATAAGATGGAATATTGGGAAATATGGAATGAGCCTGATAATAATCCCAACGAAAAAATAAATCCTTTATGGGGAGCGAGTTTTGAAGAGTACATGAAAATGTATGGAGTAGTAGCTCCGTATCTTAAAGAAAAATTCCCTCACTTAAAAATAGGTGGATATGGTAGTTGCGGGTTTTATGCGGGCGTCGGCGCTAAGCAGGTTAAGGCGGCGAACTCTTCGCCGCGGCTTGAGCATTTCGTTGAATGTGCTCATAAGTTCTTGAAAATGGCGCGCGATAAGTCTTGGCCTTTGGATTTCTTCTCATTTCATTCGTATTCACCTGTTAAAGAAGCGCTTAGGCAGGTTGATTATGCAGACGAACTTTTAAATGAGTATGGTTTTACTGCTGAGAGGACAGAGCGCATTTTCAATGAGTGGCTACCGTCACCTTCTCAAAATAAGTTAGGTTCAGCTCAACAATCAGCTGAAATCGCCGCGGAAATCGTAGGCTTACAGAATGGCCCATGTTTAATGGCCTGCGTTTACGATGCGCGTTGCGGCGTAGGCGCATATTCGCCGCTTTTTAATCCGATGACGCTTAAACCTCATAAGGCATATTATGCTTTTATGGCGTTTAACGAACTTAGAAAACTCGGCAAGGCTGTTGAATGTAAGTCGTCCAATCAGGATGTTTATGTAGCTGCGGCGGCTGATAACGGTAAGAGCGCCGTTATGATAGTTAATCTGACGAATCGTGAGCAAGAGCTTAAGATTAGTGGAATTAGCGAAAAGGGTATATGTCGTATTGTTGATGATAAGCATACTTATGAAGAGGTTGCGTTACCTAAAGTTTTATCGCGAAATGCCATTTTAATCGTTATAAGTGAGAAAGTAGATTAATGAAAAAGGTGGAATGGAGCAGATGTTCTTTTGAATATTTGAATATTTAGGACTTTGGCTAGGTAAATATGATATAATATTTGGAGTTTTTTCAAGGAGTAAATAAATCAATGAAAACATATAATGTTGGTTTGGTTGGTGTTGGCGCGGTCGGCACCGAAATGATTAAGGTCCTCAAGGAGCGTAACTTCCCTTGTGGTAAGGTTCAAGTTTTTGCTTCGCGTGAGCGCGACGAGCAGATTCTCGGTGAGACATATCACGTTCTTAAAGCTGATGAGAATAGCTTTAAGGGTATGGACATTGTTCTTTTTGCTGGTAAGACTGATGTTGCTATTGAGCTTAAGGACGCCGTTGTTAAGGCTGGCGCTAAGATGATTGATAACTCTCGCGCATTCCGTCAGGATCCCGAGGTTCCGCTCGTAGTTCCTCAGGTTAATGCCGAGGACCTCGATTGGAATAAGGGTGTTATCGCCAATCCTAACTGCACGACTGCGATTATGCTTGAGGCGGTCGCTCCTCTTCATAAGGCTAAGGGGCTTAAGCGCCTTATTGCTTCGACTTATCAGGCTGCTTCTGGCGCGGGCGCTCCGGGCCTCGCTGAGCTCGAGCAGCAGATTGAAGAGTATGCTTCTAATAAGCCTCTTACTGTTAAGGCGTTCCAGCATCAGCTCATGTATAACCTCATTCCTCACATCGATAAGTTCGATGAGACGAATTGGTATACGCTCGAAGAGCTTAAGATGCGCAACGAGGCTTCTAAGATGCTTCATATTCCTGATTTGAAGCTTAGCTGCACTTGTGTTCGCGTGCCGATTGCTCGCGCACACTCCGAATCGCTCAACCTCGAATTTGAAGAGCCTATCACTCCTGAAGAAGCTCGCGAAATTCTTTCGAAGGCTGAGGGCGTTAAGGTTGTTGATGATCCGCTTAATGGCGGCTATCCTATGCCTCTTGATGCGACGGCTAAGTACGATGTTCTCGCTGGTCGTATTCGTCAGGATATTTCGCGCGATGATGGTAAGGGTCTTGAGATGTTCGTCTCGGGCGACCAGCTTTTGCGCGGTGCAGCTCTCAACGCTGTTGAAATCGCTGAGCACCTTATCAAGCGCGGTCTCGTCTGAGATCGCCCTTGATAGCGCTAAGGCGAACGAAGTATCGTGTAGTTGAAAAATTAGGAGGAGTTCCAATGAGAGACTTGTTTATCGTTGGTGCTGGTGGCTTCGGTCGAGAGGCTATTTGGACTGCAGAGCGGATAAATGCAGCCGAAAATGAGCCTAAATGGAATATTATCGGTTATGCCGATGATGATCCTAAATGGAAGAAGGGTGATAATTACGAAGGTTACCCTATTCTTGGCACGGTCGAAGATGTTTCTCGTGATTATCCTGGCGCGTCAGTTTTCATTGCTATTGGTAGTAATGTTAAGCGAGCTGACATTTATAAGCGTCTTCGTGGTCACGATTTCCCGGCTCTTATCGATCCTTCCGCGCAAGTCTCTCCAACTACCGAGTTTAAGCACGGTACATATATAGCTACAGAAGCTGTTGTTCAAGTTGGCGCTGAAATCGGTAAGTTTACTCTTGTTGGTGCTCGCAGTTTCGTAGGTCATGACTCAGTAGTTGGCGACTTCGTCAATACAGGTACTGGTACTGCAATAGCTGCTGGCGTTAAGGTTGGCAATGGCGTTTCGTTTTTTGCTAACTGTTCTACTATGCCAGGTATTACTATTGGTGAGGACGCTTGGATTACTTGTGGGACGGGTGTAAAAGATGATGTGCCAGCTGGCGCAAGGCTATGATGTTTTGAAGTGGCTTTTATATAATATTCTTTTTGCGCCAGTTTTCGCGCTTATGTTACCTGGGTTTTTACTCAGGATGCTTAAGCGCGGCGGTTATCGCGCGCGCATGCTAGATCGCTTCGCGCTTTATCCTAAGTCAATAATGGATTCATTAAAGAATTCGGATGGCTTAGTTTGGATTCACGCTGTTTCGGTCGGTGAAGTTCAAGTAGCCGGTCAACTTATGCGTGAGTGGCGTAAGCGAGATAATGGCGTTAGGTTTTGTTTTTCGACCACGAGCTCGACTGGTTGGAAAATGGCCGAAAAAGAAGTGACTGAGCGCGATATTCTTATTTATAATCCGCTTGACTTCCCTACATTCGTTAAGGCGGCGTTCGCGACAATAAATCCGCGTGCGATTATTCTTACAGAGAGTGAAATATGGCCTAATTTTATTCGGCGCGCTGCTAAGTTAAAAATTCCTACGTTTTTAATTAATGCTCGCGTCAGCGATAGAAGTGCGCCGCGTTATAAATTAGGTAAAGTATTCTTTAAAGATATTTTTAGATGTTTTACGCGCATTTTCGCCCAGAGTGAATTGGATAAGAGTCGTCTTATCGCCGCGGGAGCTTTAGATGATTTGGTAGAAGTCACGGGGAGCTTTAAGTTTGATGTTGCGCGGCGAAATGAAGCTAAAGAAATTGAACTTAAGTCTTGGCTTAAGGGATCTTCATGTTTACCTGTAGGCAATAAGATACTATTAGGCGGATCGACTTGGCCCGGTGAAGATGAGGCGCTTTTAAAGATTTTAGATAAATTACATGGCGTAACTCTTATTATCGCTCCGCGTCATTTCGAAAAGGCTGATGTTGTCGAGGAGAATATTTTAAAGGCTGGTTATTCTTGCTATCGTCGTTCTACCGGCGTTAAAAAAGAACCTGTTGATGAATCTAGAGGGACAGTTTTTCTCGCTGATACTACGGGCGAGTTAATGGGGTTTTATGCGATAGCTGATGTTGTTTTTGTAGGTAAGTCGCTTTGTGCTCACGGTAGTCAAAATATGATTGAGCCGTGTTTTTGTGGTAAGCCGACTGTTGTGGGACCTTATACAGAGAATTTTAGACCTGTAATGAGCGATTTACTTGAGCAGCGCGGGATTTGTCAGGTAGAGAATTACGAAGAGCTCGAAAAGACTGTTGTTGAATGGTTCGCTCAAGGCGATGACGGTTTAGGTGAGAGAGCGGCTAACGCTGTTAAGAGTCGCACAGGTGTTGTTTCGCGCTGTGTGACTTCTATTGCATCTAGCATATCTAAAAAGGGCGTCCAAGATGAGTGCGCTAGTTTTTCGCTTAAAAAGACATTGGTTTATTCGTTTTTTTCTGTATTTCTTTTAGCTTTAGTGATGGCTATTATTTTTATCGGCTCATTTTATTTTAAGAAAACTCAGTCGATAGAAGTTAAGAAAGAAGCTGTTAATACTGCTCTTACTCCTAAAAATAATAAAAAAGTTTCGCCTAAGCCTGATTTCTTAAGGGTAGCGACAGTATATGCCACAGTTCTTATAAAACCTGATGCTAAAGGAGTATTTGTTTCTAGTGATTCTGATAGGTGTAGCGCGATATTTAAAACGATAATGCCAGGGCTAGTTTCTACGAACGAAACTGAGGAGACTTCGCTGAAGTATGATATTGTCTTTATTGCGGACGATAAACTTGATGTGCTAAAGGGCGCTAATAAAGTTGCTAAAGGTGGTATTTTAGCGAATGTATTTGATGCGTCGAAATTTAATGCCGGTGAGTTTAAAAAATTCTTAGAATCGTTCCCTGGTGACGATGTTCGACTTTGGATGTTTTCAAAAACTGAGTGGATGTTAGCTGGGCGATTAGGCGGATCTAAGGTTAAGATGGCTAATATGCTAGATATTCTTTCTCGCGATGAGGTGATTTCGCTTGAGGCTGAGCGCGCTGGTTGTGGATCGATACAGGATATTTTAGCTAGTTATGTAGGTAAACGCGAAGAGATAATTCCTGTATTTTCTGGGGCTAATTTAAAAACGAAGATAGCTCCTCAGTTTTTTATTTCCGAAAAAATCCCTCCGTTTGATTGGATTTCATTAGATGGGGTTGATGCTGATATTGTGGAGTCTATTTCGTCGGCGATATATGATCGTCAGTATTGGCGGCGCGTGATAGTAAAGGCTGAAGAAGTCTCTCAAGATAAGAAGACGCTTGATCAAGCGATAGAAATGTGGGCTGAGGCGATGAAGCGAAATCCCGTAGATACTATGCTTCTTGATCGGCTTTATCGTATGGCTGTTAATGCGAAGGTTTTTAGAGATTTGGGTAAGTTTTCTGACGCGGCTTATTGTTATGAGATGATGTTAGCGATAAGGCCAGAGGATAAAAGAGTTGGCGAAGAATATGTAGCGATTCTTAATCAGTTAGGTAAGCGCGATCTCGCAGCTCAAGTATCTGAAGGATTAAAGAATTTAAATGAGAAACCATCTAAAGGAAAGGGTTCTAGATATGATGCTGAATAAGTTAAAATTAATTGGCGTAGCGTTAATGGGCGCATTGGCGTTCGTAAGTCTATCGTCGGTGGCGGCTGAGGCTGATGGCGAAAAGAAAGCCGAAGCTCCCGTTAAGAAAAAGAAAAAAGGTCCGACTAAAAAGCCTGAGTATTTTCGTTGGAAGGACGCGGCAGCTGTAGCTGAAGCTTGGGAGCAGCCAGTTATAGTGTTTATTGATCTTGAAGACTCTAAACCAAGTTCTAGAGTTCGCGCTGCTACTGTAGGTCATAGGCTCTTTAAGGATTTTGTAAAGAGCAATTGCGTTTATTATCGTTATAGAATTCCGAGAATTGAAGCTAAGAAGGGGCGCGGCGGGCGCTCTCAGAATAATAAGAAGGTAGAGGATGTTCCAAAGCCCAATTATGAGGAAGTTAAGCCCAGCGAGATGAGAATTATTGATTTAGTGGTTGATAAGAAAGCTGCTAAATTCCCTGGGATAGCGCTTCTTAAGGCCGATGGCCAGTTACTTGGCTCGATAGACTGCGATGTTGAAAGCCCTTCGTTAGAAGCCTTTGTTAAAGATTTAACGGCTTTATTTAAGAAAGGTGATTATGAGATTACGGTTCCTAAGTCTATCCAAAAGCTTATTGACGCTGAGATTAAAAAGCGTGCGGCACTTGAGAAAAAGAAGAAAAAATAATATAATTTAAAATAACTTTGAAAGGAGATAAAAATGAATAGCGAAAAGACAATAATGCAAGCTGTGAAGAAGGGTTTTACTCTTATTGAACTTCTTGTAGTAGTTGCGATTTTAGGTATTCTCGCTACTGGTGCGACATTGTATATTACCGACCACATGGATAGCGCTAAGGAGACAGCCGCTAAAACTGGCCTTAAGAGTTTGGATGACGGTGTTACCTCCTACAAGATGAGACATAGTAAGCTACCTAAAACGATGAAGGATTTGATCGAAAAGAAGGGTAAGCGTAATCCTATTATTAAAGGCGGCGAGGGCGCGATTATTGATCCCTGGGGGAATGAATATCAGCTCAAGGTTGATGGTAAGGAGTATTACATTCTTTCGTTTGGCCCTGACGCTTTAGAAGGTACTGAGGACGATATTCGTTCCGATAGGCTCAGCGCTAAGAAGGAAGAAGAATAAGCTTAAGAGTTAAATGCGTCGTGCGTTTACCCTGATTGAATTATTAGTGATTATCTCCATTATTGGAGTAATGGTCACTGTTGCTGTTGTTTCGGTAGTTCAGGGTCAAGAATATGCGAGGATGCGGGGGTCTGTTCGAACTGTATTCGCTACAATTCGACAGGCCCGTTCTATAGCTCTAGTTTCGCAGAAGCCCAGTATTCTTACGTTTTCTACTAAGAGCTCTGGGGATACGGTTCTTTCGTCAATAAAGATAACATCCTCTAAGTTGATGGAGAATAAGTATGGCGTTCAGGCGCGTTCACTTTTAGGAACTAAGATTATTTTAGGTTCGAGCGAAGATTCATCTGAATCAGATCGTCAGACCTCATCAAAAACGAATCCAACTAATAGTGGAGCAGAGAAATCTTCTGGGCATACTGTTGAAGAAGTTTTATTCGCGCCAGTATCTGAGGACGTATTAACCGGGGTTATACTTAAGGTTGTCATGGATGATGACGAAGAGGAAGCTGGGTTAGATCGGAAGCGCGACCTTAAAAAATCAAAGATTTCGGTATTCTCTAATGTTGACTTTTTGTTAGATAAGTTTAAATCTCATAAAGAAAAAGAAGCCGAAAAGAAGAAAGAAGATTCTCAGACTCTTAAGTTAGACGAAGTAGATACCTCGGATGTAAATGAAGAAAGGTCTGTAGTGTGGCAGATTAATGGTAGGTGCGAGCCGCATACTATTTATATTTATCCGGAGGATGGGACTGTAGACGAGGCGTGGAGCATAAGAGTTGACAGATTCGGCGGGGTTAAAGTCGTAGAGGATGAGGAAGATTGAAGGTGAAAAAGGGATTCACACTTCTAGAAGTTGTCTTAGCGACCCTAATCTTAGGTTTAGGGTTGGGAGCAATACTTTTTTCGGTTAGCAATTCTCAGAACATGATATTAGACTCTACTTATTTTGGAACAGTTCAAGAAGTGATGGATTTAGGAGAGATGGCGTATCCGCTTAGTGATGTTAAGGATGTAGATGATTTAGATGTCAGCGAAATGAAGGCCACTGAATTATGGGAGCTTATCTCCAAGGAGCGTCTAACTGCCGCGCAAGAAGATAAATTTTATGGTTATACATGGGAGCGAGAGTGTCTTAATAAGCACGATGATGAAGAAGTTGAGCGCTTAGGGGGGCTTTATCGCGTTAAAATAACGGTCCGCTGGGGTGATAGATATCGTGGTCATGGCGAAAGCGAAAGTTACTTTACATTCTGGAGGAAGAAGGAGTGAAACGTAAAGCTTTTACTATGGTAGAATTGATGGTGGCGATTTTAATAACCGCCGTTATAACTACATTGTCTGTTATGACATTTAGCGCTGTAAGTGAATCGTGGACTTCGGCTACTGAATATATAGATAAGCATCAGCGTTCTGATTATGCGCTTAATCAAGTAGTAAATGGTCTTAAAAGTATGTATTATCCTCATAATGGGGAGCAAGACGCTAAGTACGGGTTTATTTTGATGGATAATGGCAGTGGCGAAGAGCCTGATGATTCAGATGTTATTGAATGGGCTAAGACTGGGCATGCGATTGTAGGTGGTTTAGATGCGACAGCAGATACGGTTCACAGGGTTCAGGTTATGGTTCTCGAAGAGGGCAATGACGATTATCGCGACCCGATTGAAGTTACTGGGCTTTATGCGAGGCTTTGCCCAGATCCTGCGCTTCAGCCGAGTTCTGATAAGGATGGTGGGGATACGGATTATTCATTTGGCAATAGTGACATGTATCAGCCTATTTTAGTAGTTGATGGGATTGTTGGGATGAACTGCCGCGTTATGGAAAGCCCTGAAGAAGGTAAAGAGGCTAGGAATGATAAAGAGCTTTTCAAAGACGAGTGGAGTAAATCTAATTCCGTTCCTTATAAGGTGGAGCTTACGTTTTGGGTTAAGGATCCTGAAGCTAAGAGCTATAGAACGAATACTGCTCCTATGATGCGAATTGTAAGAATTCCAATTTACGAACAGGCTCAGGATGGAGCGAGTTTACCTGAAGACGAAGCTAAAGGTAAGGGTAAGGGTGGAACACGCAGGAGAGGGGGCAGCTCGAGATGAAACGCGGCAGTACTCTCGTATTTGCGCTATGGACGATTGTGGTTCTTTCGATAATGGCTCTCGCTTTTGCGTATGAGGCGCGTCAGCATTTAGGTATAAACGCGTATGTTCAGGCGAGAAACAGGGTAACGTATCTTATTGATGCCGGGCAGATTCTAGCTGAGGTTGTGTTGACCAAGTACAAGGATACTCCGGAGTGGAGTGAAGATCAGGATTTGGAGAAGATGCTGGAGGATGATGTTTGGTTTAAAGAAAAGCAAGATCTTAAAACAAATTCAAAATGCGTAATCGGCCCTGTTTTTTTAGATGAAGAAAATCCTGAAGCTTCTTTAGTTACTATTGAGATTGATACTGCTAATTCTGGTGATACTGGAGTTATAAATATTAATGAATTATATTCTGGGTCAGGGGAATCTTCAGGTGACTCAAAGTATATGGAACGATGGTGGATGATTTTTAAAATTCACAATATTCCCGAAGAGCTCGATACGCCGGAAGATGGACGTATAAATCTTTGGAACGTGTTAATTGCGTCATGGAATGACTGGCGTGATAGCGATGATACTATTACTGTGATAGACGGCGAGGAGTGTGGAGCTGAGAACGCTTGGTATGAGGAGGAGGAAGAAGAACTTAAGGGTAAGGATGAGGAGATTGATGAACTCAGGCGTCGTCCGCGGCAAGGGCCTATACCTGATATTAAAGAGTTGCAATATGTTAGAGGCTTTAGAGATTACCCTGCGGTTTTGACAGGAGGTGTTTTAAATCC
>JAGBTH010000021.1 GCA_017631385.1 Kiritimatiellia bacterium | reverse complement strand
CTTACACTTCGCCCAGCGATCGGTCAGGGCTTCGGCAATTCTCTTAGAACTAAGGGCTACTTCGGCGAGCTTGAAAAAGTCGAAGGCTTCAATCATGGCGGTTTAATGGATACGACGATTAAGGTCGATCTCGAATACGCGATTAACGACTGGCTCACACTTGGCGCTTATATCGCATATTACGATTACCTCTTTGACGGCAAAATGCGCGAAGCCGCTGCCGCGTATAACGGCGAGTGGGGCGCGGGCGAAGATAAGACCTGGAATATTGTCGGCGGTCTTTCGCTTACCGCGACATTTTGATGTTTTCTCTTTAAAAACTGCCGCTTTCGTACCTTTTTCGTTGTTTTTTTTAAAATAGTAGGTGTTGCTTAAGGGGAAATTTTGGTAAAATATATGGTTGAATTTCGTTTTAAACTAAAAAAACAACTAAAAGGTAAAAATATATAATGAAACGGTCACTTATTAAAAAGGCGGTTTTTGCCGCGATTGGAGCATTTTTCTCAATTACAGCGTTAGCTAATGTTGCTAAGATTGGCGATACTGAGTATCCTACGCTTCAGGATGCTCTTACGGCTGCAGCTACAACAGCTGATGTTGAGGTTACGCTTATTGCTGATACAACTGAGAATATCACCGTTCCTGCTGGCTTTACTGGTACGATTGACCTTGGCGGTAAGACGCTGACAGGTAATGTTCAGGCAACTGGGGAAGAATCTAAAAAGATTGTAGCAACAATTGAAAATGGCTCCATAGTTGTACAAGAAAGTAAGGATGCCATAATCATTAACGCTAATAGCGTTGTTACATTAGCCGTTAATGTAACAGGAAGTCTGCGTCATATTATTAGAGTAAATGCTGATGGAAGATGTATCGTTAATAGTGGAATTTATACGCTTATTAAAGATGGAGCGGGCGTCAACATTCTTTATTTAGCGGGTGCTAGAGCACAGATGACGGTTAATGGAGGAACCTTTATTGGTCAGGCAGGCTTGAAGGGAGGTGATATTTATGCAGTTCAGATGCTAGGCGCAGATTCGAAAATGTATATTAACGGAGGTGATTTTGTTGGATCATATGGTAAATTGTTTGTGAAGACTGCTGGAAGTATTGAAATTAAGGGCGGGAAGTTTTTTAAATCAACGGGATCTAATAAGAACGATTTTAATCCTGAAAAGTTTGGTTTGGTAGAAGGCTATCTTGCTGATACAACCATTAATCCTGGCTATTATACAGTCGCTAAGGCGTATAACGTCGCGAAGACTATTGATGCTGCTAAGGTAACTGTTACAGGCCTTAATGACGCTTATGCGTGCGGTGGTAAGGCTTCCTTCACGGTTGCGGCTAATGAGGGCTTTAAGGTTACTGGTGTAACGCTTGATGGCGCGGCACTTACAGTTGATGAGAATGGTAAATATACCTTCACGATGCCTGAAAAGGATGTTGCGATTGTTGTCACAACCGAGGTTGCTAGCACATTCGATGTCATGATTAATGGTCAGCCCGTTGCTGATGCTGATGCGCTTAAGGACGAAGCTAAGGCTGGTACTGAGATGACTGTTCCTGAGACTAGTACATGGACGGTCGAGGGTAATGTTCTTATGAAGGATGGCGCGGTGTATGTTGAATTCGCTGACTACTATACCCTTGTTATTAATGGTACTACGGTCACGCTTGAGCTCAATAAGCCGGTTATCGGCGATTCTACAGAAGGTGCTGGCGATGCCTTTAAGGTTACGGCAGAGGAAGTTACGATTAAGATTACGAACTACAATTCGGCTCTTAAGTATGGCGTTCGCTCTGCCGCGGATATTAGCGGTCTTAGCACCGCGGCGATTGCGCCTGTTACGCCCACTGCTGGTGTAATTACGCTTGAGAAGGCTGCTGGCGACAGCGCGTTCTATGAAGTAGTCGTTTCGGATGTTGACTTTCCAGTAGCTGAGTAATCAGTAAAAAGTTGAATAGCTAAACTAAAAGGCCCGGGGGAAACCTCGGGTTTTTTTAGTTGTTAGTGATTAGTGGTTAGTCGCTAGTTTTGCTTTTGCGGGGCATTTGAGAGAATGATGCTGTTCGCAGCAGCTTAAGAAGCGCATCATTTTCGCCTAAGATGCGCATCAAAACGCGCGCAGATGCGCATCAGAAATGATACGAAAAGTACTTAGACTACAGTAATTCTATCCTTTCACCTCCACTTCGTATTTTCTATTAAGGGTCAAGTTTGTTAGTAACAGCATTATCGTGCCGCAACTAAGCGAAGCGCAAATTTACAAATTCCAATGTTCGACTTCGACTCTCAACTTCGACTAATAAGTTGTAGTTGAAGTCCAAGTTGAAGTTGAACAGTGGATATTTAATGCTTTGCGCTTCGCTTACTACCCCGTAGCGTTATTGAGGACACAATTTTTGCGTCAAGGGACATATTCTAAAAAATACAACTTTTTTTACATTCATTTCGCCCTTATAAAATAGGGCTAAACTCAACTTTTGCCTAAAAAGTAATGTGTCCACAATTTACAGATGTGGACACTTTGAGTGAGAAACTTCACCCGTCGCGACAAGCGGCGGGTTTTTCTGTCTTTGGGCATCTCCTAAGCGATCCGTCCTCCGCGGCAAAAGGAGAAAAATAAATGAATGCTAACAATAACGAGAGTAAAAAATCTTGTCCAGAATCGAAGAAAATGCTCGGATTCCCTGAATGGTTTAAGCCTCGACAGGACTCTCTTTCTGAGACTGTTTCTCAAGGATTCTAAGTTTTTTACACACACCCCCCTTAAAAAGGGGGTGTGTAAAAAACCGAACTTCCCAGTAACTTACGACTAACCACTAGCGACTAATCTATCGCGGCAAGACTCGCAGCGAGCGAATACGCCTTTCGGGAGTATCAGAAAGCTCCTATTTAAGGGGGTTAAAAATTTATTAAAAGTCTTTTGCGCCCAATAAAAATAGGGGTGAAATGCATATTGCGCAATTACATTTTGACAGTTGAACACAGTAAATCTTGTCTTGGATTATAGAGGGGCTTATAAATCTAACCCTAACGAAAGGAAAAAACTATGAATACGAATCAAAATACTGTGAATGAGACGAAATATATGAGCTTTCAGCTCGATTTGACAGCTCTTAATGGGCGTGGGATTATTTTTGCCGCGTTGCCGATAGATATCGCGGCAAATAGCTTAGAGGGGCTTCAAGGTAATGAGGCTAACAATGTTAGCGTGGCGAAAAGTGATGAAATTTTATCGTTTGCCAAGAATATCGCTAAAATCGTTCAGCGTTTAGATGAGCGCGGCGTAAAGCGCGGCAAACGCAATGAGGCGATTAGGGTGCAGGATGAGTGCTATCGCTATTGGGAATTGGGGCGCAATAAGAGCGCGATTGTAAATGCGACGAATGCTAAGGTTGCGTATGGCGATGTAATTTGTGGGTATGTTATAATATTTTCTTTCGTTCGATTCCAAGACGCGCGAGTTAGTTGAATTTGGGGTCGAGAAGTTTTAGTGGTTAGAATGTCGCGAGGGGGTTGAAATCGGCGGTAGAAGGGCGGATGGGGTTGTGGCGCTGATTGGATAAGGTGGCAAAATTTTCAAAAATTGGGATTTCTGTTACTGAGACGTCGGCTGCTACTGTTACCGCTGATACCGAGGCTGAAGCTTTGGCGCAGGTCGACTTTAGTGTTACTACCCCTGAAGACGTAGACGCTGCCGCTTATAAGAACTACTTTAAGCTTGTTGCGACCGAGACTGCCGAGGGTTCCAAGACTTGGACAGTTGCTCTCGCTCTTAAGGACGAGCTTAAGCCTGTAATCGCTGAGAGTACACCCGCTATCACCTTTAATGAAGATGGTACGGTTACGGTCAATATCGACAACGAGCTCCCTGGTCTTAACTATGGCGTTCGCTATGCTACGACAGTCGAGGCGGTCGAAACTACTGCTCCTGTCGCAGGCCTTACGGTTACGCCAGCTGAAGGCGATACCGCCGGCTTCTTCAAGGTCGTTGTTGACTTTAAGGAAATTAAGTAATCAGTAAAAAGCAGAATCGCTAAACTAAAAGGCTCGGGATAACCCCGGGCCTTTTTATATTTTAGTCGAAGTTGAACATTGGAATTGGTAGATTTTGCGTCACGTTTAAGAGATTTGTCTTTTCAATGGGGATTAAGTGAAAATACTTATGACTAGAGTGGTGAAAATGCGTGAGATTTTGGTATAATTATGAGAGATTGGATGAGCTAAAAATACGTTTGTTAGTAAATAATTCAAATCTGATTTAAATATATTATGAAAAACATTCAAGATATTGTTGATTTAGCTAGCGCATATTATGGTAGTTGCATTTTATTCGCAGCTTTAGATTGTGATTTATTTGCTATGGTTGAATCGGGGCGATTCGATTCGTCTGGGCGCGGTATGCGTCTTTTAGCTGACGCGTGTGTAGCCGAAGGATTGTTAGAGAAAAAAGATGGCAGGTATTTTAATACTCCAGCATCGCGAGATGCGCTTATCCCAGGGGGGAAGTACGATTTAACGAAAGCGATTCGTTATAATCGTGATGTATATCCAGCTTGGGGTAAGTTAGCTGAATTCGCCCGTACTGGTAAGCCGGTCGAAAGCCCTGAAGTTCATCTTGGTGCTGACGAATCACGTACTAAGGCTTTCGCCGCGGCGATGTTTGGTCGTGCGATGGGTATCGGTAAGGGCGTTGTACCAATGCTGCCTAAAATGAGCGGGCGCCTTTTAGATCTAGCTGGCGGACCAGGAGCGTATGCGATATTAATGACTCAGGCTAATAACGATTTAAATTGCGTTACGGTTGATTTACCGGCGATAAGTGCTGAAGCTTCGCAATATGTAAATAAATTTGGTCTTAGTTCGAGGATTGAATGCCGCGCTGGCGATTATCATAGCGATGAATATGAGGCTAACGCATTTGATTATGTAACTATTTTTGGTGCATTGCACCAAGAATCGCCTGAAGATATCGTCAATATTCTTAAGCGCGCGCATAGAGCGCTTAAAAAGGGCGGTAAGATATTCGTTTTAGATTTAATGACCGATGAAACGCATACTAGTCCTAAGTTTTCGGCGCTTTTCGCGGTTAATATGGCCCTTACTACTAAAAATGGTTGGGTTTTCGCTGATTCGGAGCTTAAGTCTTGGATGCGAGAGGCTGGGTTCGAGCCTGGCTCGACGCGCGCAGTGCCGCCGCCGATGCCGCATTGGATAGTTGAGGCGACGGCGATATAATAAACTTGAAAGGAGGCATAATATGGGATTTTTTAAAGCGTATGATATGCGTGGAACTTATGATGTAGACTTTGACTTGGCTACAGTTTATGAAGTCGGTAAAGCTCTAGTAGAAGTCGTAGGCGGTTCGCGTTGGCTCGTTGGGCGTGATTGCCGCGTGACTAGTGAGAAGGTTCACGATGCGCTTATTGAGGGTTTACGCGAAGCTGGGGCTCAAGTTACTGATATTGGGCTTTGTACGACACCGATGGTTTACTTTTTTACTGCTCAAGATGATTTTGACGGCTCTGTTATGGTAACAGCCTCGCATAATCCGCCAAGTGATAATGGTCTTAAAGTTTCAATGAAAACGGCGTTGCCGGTAGGTTATGCTAACGGGCTAAATCATGTTGAAAAGATAGTATCAGATCGTTTATTAAGAGTTGACCGTAAAGCTTATAGCCCTAAGGCTTCTCCAAAAGTTGATAATTCAATATATTTAAAGCGTTATGTCGAGTGGATGCGCTCTAGAGGTGGTGAAATTTCTTCAACATTAAAATATGCGGTTGATTGTTCTAATGGCATGTCATCTATTTTAGTGCGTGATTTATTCCCTGGTGCTGTTGTAATTAATGATGTTCTTGACGGTACATTCCCTAATCATTCGCCTAATCCGCTAAAATCTGAGGCTCGTGAGCAGATAGCGAATTTAGTGCGTGAAAAGGGGCTGGATTTTGGGATAATATTTGATGGTGATGCTGATAGGGCGATGTTCGTTGATGAGCGCGGTGAATTTATTCAGCCCGACTATTTAACGCCGTTCGTAGCGAGTGCAACATTTAAATCATTAGGTGTTGAACCAAAGGGTCAGAAAATCATTTACGATGTTCGTACGAGTAGAGGCTCAATCGAAACGATAGCTGAAATGGGTTGTGAAGGTATTATGGTTCCCGTTGGCCACGCCTTCGCCAAGCCGATTTTAAGAGATGGTGGCGCTATATGTGGCGGAGAACTCGCAGGACACTATTATTTTAAGGAGTTTTACGGTTGTGATTCGGGTGTTCTCGCGGCACTTCGTGTTTTGCAATGTGTTATGAAGGCGGCGAACGAAGGTAAGTCAGCCAGCAAGATGGTAGCAGATGTTAATTCGCGTTATGCTAATTCCGGAGAACTTAATTTTAAGGTCGAAGATAAAGACGCAGCGATTGAACGCGCATTATTAGTAGCATCGCGCCAATTCCCTGAAGAAATTTCACGCACAGATCTTGATGGTGTTAGAATTGAATATAAGGAAGGCTGGATTAATATTCGAAAGTCGAATACAGAGCCATACTTAAGACTTATCGTAGAAACAGATACTAAAGAACGACTCGAATCATGGGTTAAGCTTTTAAAAGAAGCTATAAGTAACTTTTAATTGCGAATTCGTAGTTGCGCTTGGGATGAGAATTTGGTAAACTATACGAATCTTTTTCCGAGTGGAGAAGGGTGAAGCGAATGATTCGGGTCTCTCCATAACCCCGGACAAAGCGGATTAATCTAACACAATTAAAGATTGAAAGGAAAAAAAGATGGAAATGCCTACCTCAGCCCTTACGGGTATTACGCTCAAGGATATGTTTGACGCTGGTCTTCACTTCGGTCACCAGACGAAGCGTTGGAACCCCAAGATGAAGGGCTATATCTTCGATAAGCGTAATGGTATTCACATTATCGACCTCACTCAGAGCGTTACTCTTCTCGACGAAGCTGCTCAGTTCCTCCGTGACACTGTTCTCGCTGGTAAGAATATTCTCTTCGTCGCTACCAAGAAGCAGGTTTCTGAACTCGTTAAGGAGAGCGCTACATCTGTCGGTCAGTTCTATATCACTGAGCGTTGGCTCGGCGGTACGCTCACCAATGCTAAGACGATTCGTTCTTCCGTAAAGCGTATGCGTCAGCTTCAGGCTACGGCTAAGGCTAATGGCGGTGAGCTCTCTGAGCATAAGCAGGAGGCTTCGATGCTTCGTCGTGAGCTCAATAAGCTCGAGAAGAATTTGACCGGTATCGCCGAAATGTCCGAGCAGCCCGGCGCCGTCGTTATTGTCGACGTCGTTCGTGAGCAGAACGCTGTTAAGGAAGCTGTTCGTCTCGGTATTCCTGTAGTTGCTATCGTTGATACCAATGCTGATCCTGAGCCGATCGATTACGTCATTCCTGGTAATGATGACTCTGTTCGTGGCGTTGAGCTCGTTCTCAATGGTCTTACTAAGGTTATCAAGACTGCGAACGACGAATACAGCGCTAAGGCTGCTGAAGAGAATCGTAAGCGTGAGGCTGATCGCGCTAAGCGTGATGAGGCCGAGAAGGCTGCTCGCGCTGAGCGTAAGGCTAAGAGCGGTGCGAAGGAAGGCGCTAAGCGCGCTCCCCGCAAGTCGGCTGGTGGTGTTTCGGTAAATGTTAAGGCTGCTGCTCGCGCTGCTAAGGAGGCTGCTGAGGCTAAGGCTAAGGCTGATCTCGAGGCTAAGCGTCAGGCCGCTGTTGTTGAGGCCGAGGCCGCTGCTCGCGCCGCCGAAGCTCCCGCAGCTGAAGCTCCTGCTGCTGAGTAATTTAATCAATAATTTTTAACGAAAGGTTTTTCAAAATGGCTATTACCATTCAGGAAATCAAGGAACTTCGCGAAGCGACCGCCGCTGGTATGGGCGCTTGCAAGGAGGCTCTTACCGCTACTAACGGCAATATGGAAGAGGCTATTAAGTATCTTCGTGAGAAGGGTCTCGCTGTTGCCGCTAAGCGCGTCGATAAGGAGTCTAAGCAGGGCATCATCGCTCTCGCTGAGGCTGCCGATAAGAAGACGATGGCTCTCGCAGAAGTTAACTGCGAAACTGACTTCGTTGCTAAGACTGAGGCTTTCATCAAGTTTGTTGATGATGCTGCTAAGGTCGCGCTCGAGGGTAAGGATATCGAAGCTACTCTTAATGACGACTACAAGATGCTTCTTACCAAGACTGGTGAGAATGTCAAGATTCGTCGCAGCGAGCGTTATGTTCTCGAGGGCGCTGGTGTTCTTTCTGGCTATATCCACATGGGTGGTAAGATCGGTGTTCTCGTTGAGCTCGCTTGCGAGAAGGCTGACGCCGCTGAGCTCGCTGATGCAGCTCACATGATCTGCCTCCAGATTGCTGCTAATGCTCCCAAGTACGTCAATCCTGAAGACGTTCCTCAGGCTGAGATTGATGCTGAGCTCGAGATCAAGCTCAACGCTCTTAAGGAACAGAAGGGTAAGCTCCCTCCTGAGCAGGCTCTCGTTGGCATCAAGAAGGGTATGGCTGCTAAGTATTGCACTCAGGTTTGTGTTACTAAGCAGGATTATGTCGCTGATGGCGAAGTTACCGTTGAGAAGTATCTCGATGGCGTTGCTAAGACGGTTGGCGCTCCCATTACGATTAAGCGCTTCTGCCGCATGCAGCTCGGCGCCTAATACATATTCTATATTAAATAGAATTAATAAAAGGACGGCTCTCAAAGCTGTCCTTTTTTTATTATGAAAAAACCGTTTTCTTTTTTTAGCCTCTATTAATATACAGTCAATTTTGGTATAATTTTAGAAAACATTTTGAAGGAAGATATATGGGCGAAAATAGGAAAATTGTTGTAACGAGTGCGTTACCTTATGCTAATGGCGATATTCATATCGGCCATCTCGTTGAGTATGTTCAAACCGATTTCTGGGTTCGCTTTCAGAAGATGCGCGGCAATGAGTGCGTTTATGTTTGTGCTGATGATACTCATGGTACGCCCATTATGATTCGTGCTCGCAAGGAGGGCATTACGCCTGAAGAGCTTATCGCGCGCAGTCATGCTCAGCATTTAAAGGATTTTACTGATTTTCAGATTAAGTTCGATAATTATTATACGACGAATTCGCCTGAAAATAAGGAACTTAGCGAGCAGATTTATAAGGCGGCTGAGTCTAAGGGATATATTACTCGTAAGACTACGCCTCAGCTTTATTGCGAAAAATGCAATATGTTCTTACCTGACCGCTTTGTTAAGGGAGTATGCCCTAAGTGTGGCGCGGCAGATCAGTATGGTGATAGCTGTGATAAGTGCGGGGCGACGTATGGCGCTGAGGAGCTTGGCGCTCCTAAGTGTACGACTTGCGGTTCAACGCCTGTAGTCAAGGACTCTGAGCATCTCTATTGGGAACTCGAGCCTCAGCATGATTATCTTGAGAAGTGGATTCCTGAGCATACGACGAGTGATGTTTCGAATAAGCTTTTGGAATGGTTTAAGGAGCCTTTGCGCGGATGGTGCATTTCGCGTGATGCGCCGTATTTTGGGTTTGAGATTCCTGGATGTAAAGATAAGTATTTTTATGTTTGGGTTGACGCTCCCGTAGGTTATATCGCGAGCCTTAAAAATGCTGGTAAGTTCGATATGTGGAATGATCCTAATGTTGAGCTTTATCACTTTATCGGTAAAGATATTATTCGCTTCCATTGTCTTTTCTGGCCGGGAATGCTTAATTCAGCTGGTTTTAAGGGTCCGACTAAAGTTTTTGTGCACGGCTTTTTAACGGTAAACGGTGAGAAGATGTCTAAGTCTAAGGGTACGTTCGTTTCGGCGCGTACTTACTTAGATAATCTCCCTCCTGAAGCCTTAAGATATTATTACGCGGCGAAACTCGGCGGTACGACAGATGATATCGATCTTAATCTCGCTGATTTTGTTCAGCGCGTCAATTCTGATCTCGTAGGTAAAATTACCAATATCGCTTCGCGCGGTGGTCAGATGCTTCAGAAAAAGCTTGGCGGTAAGCTCGGTGCGATGGATGCTGAGGGTAAGGCTCTTGTCGCTAAATGTGTTGAGGCTGGTGAGCTAATCGCTAAACATTACGAGGATCGCAAGTTTAATCAGGCTGTTGTTGAAATTTGTCGTCTTGCGGATGCCGCAAATGAATATTTCGATAAACACGAACCTTGGAAGACGGTTAAGACGGACGAAGAAGTTACGCGCACGACGCTAACTGCCGCGCTTAACGCGTTTAGAATTATCGCGATTTATTTAAAGCCTGTTCTCCCCGCGTATGCTGATAAGGCTATGAAGCTTTTTGGTGAGAGCGAGTGGACTTGGGCGAGCGCGAGTGAAGCTAAAGAAAATTGTGCATTAGGTGAGTACGAGTATCTCGCTAGCCGCGTTGACATTAAGCAGGTCGAGGCTATGATCGAGGCTGCCAAGGTTAAGCCAGGCGAGTCGGGCGAGGTTAGCCATGAGTCGCGCGCGAGTAAGAATAAGAGGGAAGAGGGAAATGGGAAGAGGGAAGAGAAGGGGAGGGAGGTAGAGCCTCTTAAAAGCGAGATTGCCTTCCCTGACTTTGAGAAGTTAGATCTTAGAATCGGCGTAGTTGAGAGCTGTGAAATCGTACCTAAGAGTTCTAAGCTTTTGAAGTTCGTTCTTGACGCGGGCTCTTTAGGTAAGCGTACGATATTCTCGGGTATTCGTCAGGCGTATCCAGAACCTGAGAAACTCGTTGGTAAAGAAGTTGTGTTTGTAGCGAATCTCGCTCCTCGTAAGATGTCGGTTGGCGTTTCGGAGGGTATGATTCTCTTCGCTGGTGAGCCTGGCGTAAATGGAGGCGTTCTTTCGCCTTTTTCTGACGCGGGCGCTGGTGTTCAGGCTACATAAAACGCGAATTAAAGGTACGAATTATGGCGATGGAAGTCATATTGATGATAGTTTGGGGTGTCGCGGCAGCGGGGCTCGCGGGGTATGCAGCGAGCGTCGCGCGCGAGGTAACTTACGTTACTCTCGCTGACGGCCGTCGCCAAGAGCGTTCATTACCGCTTACGTTTAAGCTATTACTTCCATTCGTCGGTAATCTTAACGGATTAGTATCTCGTCCGTCATTCGCCAAGGATGTTGCGAAATTTGATGAGATGCTTGTTTCTGGAGGTTATGAAGGGCTACTTAATGGGCGCGAATTCGTCTCATTAAGAATACTTTCACCTGTTGTGATGGGGATTTTATGGTGCATTACCATATTTTTTATGGGCGCTATATTTCCTAATTCTCCGTTCGTTACGATGCGTTTGCAACTTTGCCTTTTAGGTATTATTCTTCTCGCTCTTCAGCCCGTAATGTGGCTAAAAGACGCGATTAAAAAGCGTCATCTCTCGATAATGAAGGCTTTACCGTTCGTTCTCGATATTTTAACTCTTTCGGTAGAGGCAGGTATGGATTTTATCAGTGCTCTCCAAAGAAACTGCGAGTCGCGTAAGTTAGACGCTTTAAATGAAGAATTGCTGCGTATGACTAAGGAGATTCAAGTCGGCTCTTCTCGTAAAGTGGCGCTTAAAAGTATGGCTGATAGAGTTAAACAGGCTGATTTAAAGTCAGTAGCTTACGCTCTTATTCAGGCTGATGAGTTAGGCGTATCGATAGGCTCTATTCTTCGTATTCAGTCTGAGCAGTTGCGCGAGCGTCGTTTCGACCGTGCCGAAAAATTAGCTAATGAGGCTCCTACTAAGATGTTAGGGCCTTTAATGCTTTGTATATTCCCGGCCGTCTTTATAATTCTTTTAGGTCCCGTTATTGCTCAAGCGATGAAGGGGCAGTTATTCTAATTTGGAGAAATTTATGGCTAAGAGACTTGAGATACTTGTCGAAACTGGAGAGTTAGCGGGTAAGCGATTTGAAGTTCCCGCCTTTGGCTTAAGACTTGGTAGATCTTCATCTAATGATATTCATATTGCAGATGAAGGACTTTCTCGTAATCATTGTTTGTTTGAGTGTGCCGGTGAGTTAGATATAACGGTTGTCGATCTTGCTAGTGCTAATGGAACGTTCGTAAATGGTGAAGCATTGGATGTTAATCCTCGCGTTCTTAAGATAAACGATGAAATTCAAGTAGGCTCGACGATTCTTAAAGTTGTTGGCGAAGAAGCGATTGCTCCTACGATGCAACCAACGATAGTTGGCGGCGGTAAAGATGTAGATCTTGGGTTTGGGCCTTCCGCTAATGTAGGTGAAACAGCTAAGGATACTGCACCATCTAAGGGGTCTTCAATAGCGAAGATTATTATGCTTATTTTGGTGGGATTGTTAGTTGGCGCTATTGCGTATGTACTGGTGTGTGGGAATCCTCTTGATAAGTCTAAACCTAAAAAATCGGCTTCTGTCGCTAAAGAGTCCGATAATATTATTTCATTTAGTTACGAGAAGGTTGAGGCTGATTCAACTCGGGTTTTCCGTTATGCTGCCGAGCTTTCGTCAGCGGGTGAGCTTATGGTTCAGTTTGATGATCTTCCGCGCGAAAATCGCCGCGTGCCACCTGCGCCTAAAAAGATTTCTGATAGTGATATGGAAATTCTTGAGCGGATTTTTGCGAATGATTTGTGGGGGACATTCAAGAGCGAATATAAGGGCTCTTCTTCTGGAGTTGAAAATACTCTTAAACTTTGGCGTATAAAACTCGTCAGGAAAAATGGAATTAAAGAGGTTTCAGTTCTAAATGAGTTGGAGCCAGAGGGATTCGCGAATATTCGTAGTGATCTTGAGACTTGGGCTAATAATATTCTCGGGGTTCAATCGATTGAGAGATCTCGCGATGAACTTGAGAAGTCGAGCCTTGAGAATGAGACTCTCGGTGACGAAAAATGGGATAAGCGCGATGTTCAAGATCGTAATTTAAGTGATGCGATTGCATGCTATACTTTAGCGAAGAATGATCTTACTTCGTTAGGTGCCAATGCTCAAGATATCGACCGTATTCAGGTAAAAATAAATAAGGTTAAAGAAGAATTAAATATCCGTTATAAGCAGGTACGTAGCGAGGCTGATCGATATAAAGCTATTGGAGATTTAGATGCGGCTCGTGAGGAGTTCGCTAAGATTAGAGCGATGATTCCCAGTCGCGAAGATCCGCGTCATCGTGAAGCCGAGAAGAATATTGAGCTTATTGAACTTAAGCGTTATGAGGATGAATCGAAAGGAAAGCGTCGATGAAAAAGTTTTTAGTATTATTAGGTTTTCTAGTAACGTTATCTGGTTTTGCTGAAGAAGAACTGGTTCGTTATAGTGTAGTTAATTTTTCATCCTTGCCAGAAGGGGCTGAGGTTTTTATAGATGGAGAGTTGAAAAATAAAACTCCATTTAAGCTCTCGGATATGACACCTGGTAAGAGTTATCATGTGCGGATGGTGCTTGATAATTATGAACCTTATGATGCCATTATAAAGCCTTTGGAAGGGTATAATGATCCTGTTTATGCTAAATTAGAGCCTCTTAAAGGAATTTTATTAGTTACGAGTGAGCCTGAAGGCGCTGAAATTTCGCTTAATGGTTATACATTAGGCGAGACGCCTCGACTTTTAACTACACTTTTAACGAAGGATTTTTATACTATAACCCTTAAAAAGACTGGCTTCTTAGATAATAAGATAGAAGTTCGATTTGACGGTAGACGCCCATTGGTAAGAAATGTAAAACTTATTCTTAATTCGGGTGTCGCTAATATTATGAGTGAGCCTGAAGGAGCTGAGGTTATTTTAAATGGTATTTCACGAGGGGTAACTCCAGTTATAGTTCCTGAAATTCCTAATGGTCGAATGTCTTTAGTTTTGAAAAAAGAGGGCTTTAAGACTGTTTCTCAAGAAATCGCCATAAATCCTGGTGATAAGCCGAATTTGCATTATGCGTTAGAGCCGTTGCCTGGGCGACTTAATATCTCTTCGGTCCCGCAGGGCGCTAGGTTTTATATTAATGGTGAACCTCGCGGCAATGGGCCTATCTCTATTGGTGAGATTAAGCCTGGTGCTTATACCATTAAAGCCGAAATGGATGGGTTTGATTCTGTTTTACGTGATGTGACAATTGAGAATGGCGCTACGGTTAATGAAGAATTTAAAATGGTAAGTAACCTAGCGAAATTAGAGATTCGCACGAGACCGTCAGGGATTGAGGTTGAGATAGACGGTCGTAAGTTCGGTTATACAAAAGGGATGAGCGATAAAACTCAATGGAGTGAATCGTTAATAATTCCTAATCTTAAGGCGGGCGAGCATACAATTCGTTTAAAATGTCGCGGATACGCTGAAGAAATCAGTCATCCGGTACTTAAGGTTTCGTCAACAACATCTTTAAAGTTTGATATGAAAGAGGTGTTCACGCCTAATGTACGTATCGTGACAGCGACAGAGACGATAGAGGGTATTTTAAAAAATACTGCCGGATCGTTTATTACTGTTGAAGGTAAGAATCGTATCGAACGACCTATACCTAAAGAGAATATCCGTAAAATGGAGCGTCTTGACCTACAGTGAAAAAGCGTCTTGATCTCCTTTTAGTTGAGCGCGGACTTTGTGATACGAGAACGCGAGCTCAGGCTCTTATTTTTGAGGGTAAGGTTCGCGTTAAGGGGCAAGTTGAGCGTAAGTCGTCGCGTTTAGTAGATGATTCCATTCTAATAGAGGTAGCTCAGCCTCCTAAATATGTTTCTCGCGGCGGAGAGAAAATGGAAGGAGCTTTTAATAAGTTTCCAGAGCTCTCAGCTAAAGGTAAAATATGTCTTGATGTTGGTAGTTCTACCGGCGGTTTTACTGATTGTCTTTTACAGTATGGCGCTGAGAAGGTTATGGCTGTTGATGTTGGGACTAATCAGTTGGCGTGGTCTTTAAGGAGTGATTCTCGCGTTTGGGTGAAAGAGAATTATAATGCGAGATTTATGAAAAAAGAGGATCTTCCGTATGAGCCAGAGTTGGCTGTAACGGATGTTTCTTTTATCTCATTAAAATTGATTTTGCCACCGATTAAAGAAGTTCTTAAGCCTGGTGGTGAGATCGTAGCTTTAATTAAACCTCAGTTTGAAGTTGGTAAAGGTAATGCTCCTGGTGGATTAGTTCGCGATGAGTCGCTCAGGATAGCTGCTCGAGATGAAATAGTTCGCTTCGCTCAAGAAGAACTTTCGCTAAAACTTTTAGGTTTAGAAGAATCTCCCATTAAAGGTAGGGAGATGGGTAATATAGAGTATTTATCATATTGGAGCCGCGGCGAAAATTGATTATAAAGTAGTTAGATTTCAATATATTATTATTTAATAATACGAAAATGAAATTTTATATCCATACTTACGGTTGTCAGATGAATGTACGCGACTCAGAAGCGGTTGAAGCGCTTATGATAGCCGCGGGTCATGAGAAGGCTTTGAACGAAGACGAGGCTGAGATTGTTATAATAAACAGTTGCACTGTTCGCCAGAAAGCCGAAGAAAAGGCTGTTGGTAAGTCTGGTAATATGATCGCCGCGGGTAAAATCACCGGTATGATGGGCTGTGCGGTTAAGCGCATGGGAGCTGATATTTTTAAGCGTTTACCTAAGCTTCATTTCGCTGTCGGTCCGCGCGCTTTTGGGCTGATACCTCATATCGTCTCGAAGGGCGAATATCCTGTTTTGGAATTAGGTGAAGATGCGATTCCAGAAGGGATGGACGCTCACGTAGAGAATGGTTGGCAATCGTTCGTTACGGTGTTGCTCGGTTGTGATAATCGTTGCAGTTATTGTATTGTTCCTGATGTGCGCGGTCATGAATACTCGCGCCCGGCTAAAGAGGTAATAGCAGAGGTAACTACACTCGCTAAGCGCGGCGTTAAGGAAGTTTGCCTTTTAGGTCAGAGCGTTTTAAGATACGGTATTCGCAATAAGGCTTGGGATGATGGTGAGGGCGAGGCGTTTCCTAGGCTTTTAAGAGCTCTTAATGAGATTGATGGTTTAGAGAGAATTCGCTTTACGAGCGCTCATCCTAAGGGTTGTACTGATGAACTTATTCAAGTTTATAAAGATTGCCCTAAAGTTTGTCGTCATCTTCACTTACCGGTTCAATCGGGTAGTGATAGGGTTTTAGCTGAGATGGGTCGCCGGTATACGCGCGAAGAGTATCTCGAGGCAGTTGCTAAATTAAGAGATTTCGACCCTGAATTCGCGGTTACGACCGATGTAATAGTTGGTTATCCTGGCGAAACTGAGGAGGATTTTGAAGCGACACGTTCGCTGATGGAAGAAGCGGGTTTTGACAATGCATTTATCTTTAAGTATTCGCCGCGCCCCGGAACGCGTTCTGCCGCGCTTGAAGATGATGTAACTAAGGCCGAAAAGGAGCGCCGTGATCAAGTTTTATTAGCCGATCAAGAATCGCGTGGACAAAGGCGAAATGATAAGTTGGTAGGTACTGTCCGTGAAGTCCTCTTTGAAGGACCTTCTAAGCGCAAAGCGGACAGATTTTCAGGGCGTGATAGCGGCAATAGAATTGTGGTCTGGGATAAGATTGAAGGATGTTCATGTGATCTTAAGCCGGGCGATAAGGTAAAAATCGAAATTCTCGAAGCTCATCCCCAAATTCTCATCGGTAGACCAATTTGAAATGTGAAGTTAAAAAACTCTTAACGCTATTAGCCGAAAAATACGAGAACGAATCGTTTTTAGCTGACGATCCTTCGCAGTTCATGCATAAAGTAAAGGGCGTCAGGAATCGTGAGGCTATGGCATTTATTGCTGCGGGATTGAGTTTTGGTTCGCGAAAACAATTTATTCCTAAGATAGCTTATATATTAGAGCTTTCTAATGGCGAAATAGATAAATGGATTCGTGAAGCTAAGTTTAATAGGACTTTTTTAGTTGATTCTCATAAGTCGTTTTATAGATTTTTTACTGAAAGCACGATGAATGCGTTTTTTAGCGTTTATCGAGATATTTTAACTAGATCTGGCTCTTTAGGGGAGTATCTTAAAGCGTGTGGGGTTAAAGATGGTTTAACGGCGGTAGAAAAGATTGTTGAAGCTTTTAAATGCTCTAAGGGCGAATATTCGGTTATTCCTAAAAATGCTAAATCTGCATGTAAAAGGGTGTGTATGTTCCTTCGCTGGATGGTGCGAGACGATTCATGTGTAGATTTAGGGCTATGGTCGAGTTTTATCGCTAAAGATAGTCTTATAATGCCGCTTGATACTCATGTATTAACTCAGGCTAAGAGCTTAGGCCTCATATCTTCTAAGACGAGCTCAATGTCAGTAGCTTTAAACTTAACTAAAAAGCTAACGGAAGTATTCCCTTTAGATCCCTTGAAGGCTGATTTTGCTCTCTTTGGCTATGGAGCTAACGAGGGTAGTAATGGCGTATTTTTATCCGCTAGATAGTTGAAGTAAATCAGAAAATTTGGTACAATTACATAATAATATGGAAAAAGTATACACCGCAATGTCGAAGGCGGCGGTTTTAACCGAAGCCTTGCCTTATATTCTCGATTTTAGAGGCTCCGTCGTTCTTGTTAAATTAGGCGGTAGCGTTATGGAAGTCGAAGAAAATCTTGAATCTTTGATGGACGATATCGCTTTTATGCGTGCCGTCGGCATCAAGGTTGTTATTGTTCATGGTGGCGGTAAGGCGATTTCGAAGGCGATTAAAGAGTCTGGGCATGAGCCTAAGTTTCTTGATGGTCAGCGCGTCACTGACGAGAAGACTATGGAGATTGTTCGCAAGACTCTTAATAATGTTGTGAATCCAGATCTTGTAAGTCGTCTTATGGCTCGTGCGACTAATGCTAAGCCTTTGCATGGTAATTGGATTTTTTCGGCCGAGCGCATAACTGAGCCTGATCGTGGTTATGTAGGTCGTATAACGGGTGTTGATGTTCGCTCTACTGTTGAGATGCTTGATGCGGGTATTATTCCTGTTGTTACACCTATCGCGACTGGTAGTAGTGATAATCATCTTTATAATATCAATGCCGATCTTGCGGCCGCCGCGCTCGCTAAAGCGCTAAAGGTTCGTAAGTTCGCGCTTGTGTCGGATGTTCCTGGGCTTCTTAAAGATCCGAATGATCCGAAAACACTTTTTTCTACCTTGCATCTTGGCTCTGTCGAGAAGCTTAAGGAAGATGGAACTATTTCGGGAGGTATGCTCCCTAAAATTAATGGTTGCGTAGATGCGATTAATGCAGGGGTTAAAAAGGTTCACCTCGTTGATGGTCGTATGGCGCATTCACTCTTGCTTGAAATATTTACGCGCGAAGGCGTGGGAACGGAGATAATACAATGAGCAATAAGACTCAAGAAGTACTAGATTTGTATAATAATGTAGTTATGCCAACGTATGCGCCATCTGTGGTGCTTTCTAGCGGTAAGGGTGTAACGGTTCGTGATATTGACGGTCTCGCGCTTTATGACTTTACTTCTGGTATTGGTGTTCATAACGTTGGTCACTCCCATTCGAAGGTTGTTAAGGCTGTTCAGGATCAGGTTTCTAAGCTCATTCACGCCTCTAATCTTTTTGCTAACGCTCCGGCGACTGAATTGGCTGCTAAGCTTGTTGAACTTTCGGGTTTAGGCGGTAAGGTTTTCTTCTGCAATTCAGGCGCCGAGGCTAATGAAGCTGCGATTAAGCTCGCTCGTAAGTGGGGTTCTCAGAACGGTGGGCGTTTTGAAATCGTAACTATGCGTCAGGGTTTTCATGGTCGTACGCTCGCTACTGTCGCTGCTACGGCGCAGTCGTGGTGCCAGGAGGGGTATGATCCTCTTCCTGTGGGCTTCGCTTATGCTGATTTCAATGACCTTGAGAGCGTTAAGTCGGCCGTTACCGAGAATACTGTCGCTATCATGATTGAAGCTGTTCAGGGTGAGGGCGGTGTAACGCCTGCTACGCCTGAGTTTATCGCTGGCGTTCGTGCGCTTTGCGATGAGAAAAATCTTCTTATGATTTGCGATGAGGTTCAAGCTGGTATGGGTCGTACTGGTACTTGGTTCGCATGGCAGGGTTATGATGTAAAGCCTGATCTCTTTACATTAGCTAAGTCTTTAGCTGACGGTATTCCTATGGGAGCTTTAGTTTCTAACGCTAAGCTCGCTGATGTATTTACTAAGTCCGCTCACGCTTCGACCTTCGGCGGTAACCCTGTAGCGGCGGCTGCCGCGCTCGCGGTTATTGAGGTTATTGAAGAAGAAAAGCTTCTTAATCGCGCTACTGAGATCGGTAACTTATTTAAGGAAGTTCTTCAGGGTTTTGTCGATAAGTACGATAAGCTTCTTGAGGTTCGTGGTAAAGGCCTTATGCTCGGTCTCGTTGTTGATGGCGATCCTAAGGAGATCGTAGATGCTCTTAAGGATCAAGGTCTTCTCGCTCTCACGGCTGGTTCGAATGTTGTACGCTTTCTTCCGCCGCTCGTTCTTAAGGAAGAGACGCTTGAAGAGGCTTCGGATATGATTTCCGATGCTCTTGATTGCGTATACGGCGAATAATATTCTTATTTTGTACGTTAGGTTATGAAAACTGCTCAATTTTGGTATCCTTTACCAGAGCGGTTGATAGCGCAGCATCCCGCTGAAAAGCGCGGCACCGAAAAAATGATGGTACTCCATCGCGCCACGGGCGTTTTGGAGCACCGTCATATAGCTGATATTGTAGAGTATATTACCGATAATGATCTTATTGTTGTAAATGATACTAAGGTGTTTCCTGCGCGATTAATCGGTACTTGGGAGGATACGCCAGGGGAGGTTGAACTTCTTATGGTCGCAGCGGCTCCTGTCGACGGAGCTGAAATACCTACCTCAATTGCCAGCGGGCTAGATAGTCTAGTTTGGAATTGTATTATCGGCAGTGGTCGTAAGTGCCGCGCTGGTCAAAAAGCTGTATTCGGGCCAAATCGCGAATTAACGGTTACTCTTTTAAAACCGTTAAGTGGTATTGGTATGTGGCAAGTTGAGTTTTCTTGTGTTGGTAAACTCGAGGCGTTACTTGATGAATTTGGTCGTACGCCCGTTCCTCCTTATGTAAAGCGAGAGGGTACTCATGAAGAGGAGCTAGCTGATCGTGAGCGTTATCAGACGATTTATGCTAAGCATGTCGGTTCTGTAGCCGCTCCAACAGCTGGTCTTCACTTTACGCCAGAGATTTTCGCCGCGCTTGAGGCGAAAGGTGTAAAGCGAGTTTCTGTTACTCTTCATGTAGGTCCTGGTACTTTTCGTCCGGTTAAGGCTGATAATATTGAAGATCATCACATGGATTTTGAGGCGTTTAACGTTTCTCAGGAGGCTGCCGAGGCGATAAATGCGTGTAAAAAGCGCGGAGGGCGCGTTTTTTGTGTAGGTTCGACGACTGTGAGAACCTTGGAGACGATAGCTGCTTCTAATGAAGAAGGGATAGTTATACCTGGCTCCGGAGCGAGTGATATTTTTATATATCCGCCTTATAAGTTTAAAGTTTGTGATGCTATGCTAACGAACTTTCATTTACCCCAATCAACATTGTTGATGATGGTTTCGGCTTTAGCAGGGCGCGAGAGGATGCTTTGTGCGTATGCAATGGCGGTAAGATCGAATTATATGTTTTTTAGTTATGGTGATTGCATGCTTATCGTATAATTTGATATAATATTATCTAATTATGTCACTTTTCGTCCCTAGAGATCGTAAATCATTGTTCCGCCAATTTTTGGCGGGTATGTACGATGCTGTTGTAATTACAGATCCTAACGGTTATATTCTTGAGATTAATTCTCGAGCGGTTGAACATTTCGGTTATACAGAAGAAGAAGTAATAGATAAGCCTATTTCATTTTTCATTTCTGGCCTTGCTCCCGAAATTGTAAAACGAATTCGTAAGGGTCTTGATGACGGTCATCACATGATGATTGACGCTAATGGGCTCAATAAGGATGGTAAAAAGTTCTTTTGTGAAGTGGCTGTATCGATGATTGATCTGGTAGAGCCTGATGACCTAGTTTTTACGATTCGTAATGTAGAGCGTCGTCGTCGCATTAATAGTATGCTTAGATCTAAGGAACGGGCTTTTGAACTTTCTCAGGCGGCTCTTTTTTCATGTGATCGCGAAGGGCGCTTTACTAATGTGAATAAAGCGTTTTTAGAGATGTTCGCGCTTGAGAGCGAAGAAGAGGCTAAATCTAAGTTTTTCGTTGATTTCATGTCTGATGAGCCGCTACCAGCTAATTTCGCTAAGGCTTTAGCTGGCGAATCTACATTGGTGGGTATAGTAGCTGAGACGACAGATAGCGAAGATAGTGAAGAGGTCGAAGTTTGTCTCGCCCCTGACTATGAAGGCCGTAAGGTTAAAGGTGTTGTTGGCAGCCTTATTAAGCTCTAAAGACGATGCGTGCAGCTCCTCAATATTCAACATCAATGGCTTCGCTCGCTGTAGCGAAGAGTGATCCTAAAATACTTCAAGATTTTCTTGCGTTAAAATTTAGCCTTTCGCGTCGTACGGCTAAGGCTGTAGTAGATGGGCGCAGTGTTTGGGTTAATCGTAAGTGTATTTGGATGGCGCGTCACTCTCTTAAAACTGGTGATGTTGTTGAGATTCCAATGCAGGTCGTAAAGGGCGCTATTAAGCAGGGCGGTAAGAGCGCGTCGGCTAAGGCTGTTGAGACGCCGGTTGCAACTAAGCGTCATGTGCGAGTTTTGTGGCAGGATGAATCATATCTTGTATGTGATAAGCCATCGGGCTTAATAAGCTCCGAGGAGCCGAAGTCAGTTGAGTATATTTTACGCGAGCAGGAGAAGATACCTACTCTTCAGGCTGTTCATCGTCTTGATAGAGATACGACTGGCTGCTTATTGTTTGCTAAGAATTTCGCCTCGTATGAAGCCGCTGTTGAGAAGTTTAAAGTCCGCGGCGTAAAGAAGCTTTATCATGCTATTGTCGTTGGGCGATATAAATTGGTTCGTAAGACGATCAATGCCGAGCTTGATGGCCAGGAGGCTGTTTCTAAGGTTTTGCGCGAGGCGGTAGGCGATGACGCGAGTTTTCTTAAGGTTATGATTGAGACGGGGCGTACCAATCAGATTCGTCGCCATCTCGCGGGCGATCGCTATCCGATTATTGGTGACCGCGTTTATGGTCTTAAAAATGCGCGTGATCCGCGTCTTATGCAAGTACCGCGTCAGATGTTGCATGCTTCGACACTTGAATTACCACATCCTAAAAAGCTAAAAGAAACGATAAAAGTTCACTCGCCTTTGCCAGCGGACTTTCGTGCTACTTTGAAACTTTTTGGTATGGGTAAATAAATAATCTTAATAGCGTTATTAAGATTATTTGTATAGTGTTTAGAGGCGGTGAAATACGTTTTTGGTAAAATGATTTATATGTGGAGGTAAAGTATGAATTTTAAAATAAGTGCTTCGTTTATTTTGTTTTCTATGGCGTTATCGTCTTACGCCCAGTTCGCTTCATCGTCTGCGCCCGTAGTTCCGGGCGAATATACTGACCCTACGAATTTAAGGCGGGCCATTAAGGATGAAATGCCTTATGAAACGCCTAAGGATTTTCAGTTCCCATATATTTCGCTTTATTATCTTAAGCCTATCGTAACGACGAAGGATAAAGTCGAAGTTAATTATTATGTAACCGACTTCGATCATTCTTTGGAGCGTATGCGCGATAAGTCCCATAGGTTTAATATTCATTTTAAGTGTGTTACGAGCGACGGTAAGGAATATACGCGCGTAAAAAAGAATGTCGGCGCTGGCGACGGTAAATTTACGTTTAAGCCTTTTAAGAAGGGCGAGTACAATATTTGTCTTTGGGCGGTAGATATCGCTAAAGGTTTGGAGTCTCATCGCGTATGGCAGCGCTTTCGCGTTCTTGAGCCTAAAGACCTCGTAATTCCAGAGGATAAAATTTATAAGGTAACTAATGAGGATTTAAAGAAGTACGAAATCCGTAACGATGATAATTTAGCTACAAGAGTTTTAGTTGAAGTTGAGTCAACTCCTAAAGGTACGCCGTTTAATGAGGTTTTCCGCCTCACTAAAGAAGCGGTCGTAAAATACGCTAATGAAAATCCGCCTAAAAAGCGCGATGGAGTATGCGGTTATACTATCTATATCCCCGCTCAAGAAGGTAAAATAATCTACAATTCATTCCGTGCTTTTCATATCGTATACGACAATGGATACGATACAAATAAGGTTGAGCAGGCTGCCTTAAAGACTTCGGAAGGTCTTCAGAAACTTTTGGACGATAAGGCGGCGGCCGGCTTTAGGAAATTGGTGCTTTTACCTGGTCAATATCGCATCAGTCCTAAAAAGCCTGTATATTTACCATCGAATATGACATTTGATCTTAACGGTGCGACGATTAAGGAAAACGGCTTTACAGGTCGCAGTTCCCAGATGGTCGTACTTAGAAACGTCGATAATACCCACCTTATAAACGGAACATTGGAGGGCGATTATTACGAGCATGACTACTCCCCCAAAGAAAATCCCGAGTGGCCGTTCGGATTTGTAATTAGCGGCGAGTCGCGTTACTGCTCGGTAGAAAATGTTTATGTTAAGGACATAACCGGTTATGGCGGCTGCAACGGTCATGGGCGTAAAAATGATCGTCTGCACGCGTTTTTAGTCCATCCCGGTAAACATGAGGAGGGCGCTCTTAATCCTAAGGACGG
>JAGBTH010000004.1 GCA_017631385.1 Kiritimatiellia bacterium | reverse complement strand
CAAAATTAGCATTGGTGATTGTGATAAAAAGATTTTGCGTAATAAGATGATTAGTTTTTTTGTCTATGGTTTTACCTTCATCGCGTAAGCGTGAAGTTACTTCGCATAGACCTTTTGTCATCCAAACAAGAAGATCTTGGAGTTGTGCAATCTCTGGTTTCTTGCCGCATACACCTTGTAAGGTGCAACCTTTATTACCGGCAGTTTCCTGGCATTGGAAGCAGAACATTTTATTGTTCATATTCTTTCTCCTTTCGTTTTATGGTTTTAAAACGATGGTATGATAACAAAAGTTTTTCAATTAGTATGTTGGAGAAACAACAAATAAAGAATTATTAATTTTCGTTGTTTCTCCAACAAAATTAAATAATTCCCAATTGTTTTAGTATTGAAAAAGATGTATCATTTCGCTGTCCAACCGGAAATGGGTTCCGGGGCGACACAAGGTAAAAGAAAGTGAGGTAATCCATGAAGGTTAACTCAATGATGGTCGTGATGGCGATTGCCATCGTAGGTAGTACATCCGGATGCTGCTGGCTCAAGTGTGAGTCCTGTCCGAAAGAAAAATCCGAGTGCTGTGAAAAACAGTGCGGTATCGGGATGAAAGCTAATGTAGGTGATGCGTCTGCTGGTGCAGGTATGAGCACGAGCGGCGTTCATGCCGAAGTTAAATTAGGTAAATAGCATATAATTGCTTTACTCGCATATTAAACCAAGCCTTGCGCCTAAAAGCGCAGGGCTTGAGTGTTAAATAAATGGTATAATATTTACAAGTTAAGAGAAATATTATGTATAGAAATTTTACAACCCTACCCATGATGTGTAAACTCTTCGAGGGAATTCCTTCGGATAAGATTAATAATCTTTTTACACAACTTTCGGTGCGTAATGTATCGCTTAAAAAAGGAGAATTCCTTTTTAAGGCTGGAACTAAAATTACTGATTTTGCAGTTGTTATTTCTGGGCAATTAGCTATATCTTATTATGAGGCTAACGGTCATCGCAATATTGTAGAGTCTTTGGAATCTATGGAGACAGTTGCAATTTCGCTCGCTATTGCTGATATTCAATCTGTCGCCATTTCAGTTGAGGCGCGCCAAGAATCTGAGGTAATTTTATTTAATGCCAATAAGGTTCTTAATCCTGTGGTAAAGCCGAGTGAAGAGCATATAAGGTTATTAAGAAACATAACTAAGGAGCTCGCGCGAAAAACGGTCCTCTTAGGTCGAAAGATGCGAATTATTTCTAGCCGCACAACATCAGAAAGAATAATGAAGTATCTGATTGAAGAATCCGTAAGAAGGGGTTCTAAAGAATTCGATATCCCTTACGATCGTCAGGCTCTGGCGGATTACCTTTGTGTTGAGCGTAGTGCGCTCTCCGCTGAGATAAGTAAGCTCATAGATAAGGGCGTAATAGAGTCGCGTAAAAATCATTTTAAATTGTTAGAAAATATATAGTACCCTAGAATATCCCCAATTTTGATGTTGTAAATTGCTTTCAGCCAAATTCTGGAAATATGGTATAATTGATGCATGAATGATTTTATTTTTTATTCTCCAACTAAGTTTATTTTTGGCCGAGAGGCTATTGACGCGCTCGGCGGCGAACTTTCTAAGTGTTCTTTTCGTAAGGCGCTTATCGTTTACGGAGGTGCTTCAGCAGTAAAGAGCGGCGTTCTTAAGCGCGTAAAAGAGTCGCTGGATGCTTGCGGCGTTGCGTATGAGGAGATGGGCGGTGTAAGACCCAATCCAGAGCTTCAGCAAGTTCGCGCTGGTATTGAGCTTTTGCGCTCTTCTAAGTGCGATTGCCTCTTGCCGGTCGGCGGCGGCAGCGTCATTGACTGCGCGAAGGCCATCGCTTTCGGCGCCGATTACGACGGCGACGTGTGGGACTTCTTCGACGGCAAGGCCAAAATCACCGGCTGTCTGCCGATAGCTGTTGTACTTACTCTACCAGCGGCGGGTTCTGAGGGTTCGGCTTCATGTGTAATAAGTAATGACGCTATTAGTGCTAAGCGCGGCGTCGGAGCGGACTTAATACGCCCGATTCTCGCATTCATGGATCCAGAGACGACATTTTCTCTCCCAGCCTATCAAACGGCAGCCGGTGTTACTGATATGATAGCTCATATCTGCGAGCGTTATTTTAGCGGTCAGGGGCCAGCCTTGGTTACCGACGCGCTCGCTACGTCGCTCGTTCGTACACTTATCGCGTCGGCGCCCAAGGCGCTCGCTGATCCGAGGGATTACGAGGCACGCGCGGCGATTATGTGGGCGGGGACTTTAGCCCATAATGATCTTGTAGGGTGCGGCCGCGCATCTTCCGCGAAGACTCGCGCCGGCGGCTGGGAGAGCCACGCTCTTGAGCATGAGCTATCGGCGATTGATCCGAAAATCACTCACGGCGCGGGGCTCGCCGTCGTGATGCCAGCCTGGATGCGTTATGTTGTAGACGCTGATCCGTCGCGTTTCGTTACGTTCGGGCGTGACGTCTTCGGTATTGTTCCCGCCGATTCTTCTAAGGAGTCTATTAGGGCGGCCGCGTTGGAATCGATTGATCGCCTGCAGGAATTCTTCGTTTCAATGGGAATGCCGCGCTCGCTTAAGGAATTCGGCCTGGAGGAAAGTTCAATCGACCGACTTTTGGACGGTCTTGAAAAATCGAAGGGTAAGGTTTTTGGAGCGTTTAAGCCGTTAGGCCGCGAGGATGCCCAGGCGATATATAAAAGCGCGTTTTAAAAGCCTGGGATCTTTTAGAAACTAGCTGTCGTGACTTGATATACGAAAATATGGTATAATATGAGGCAATAACAATTTTATAAACAGCATATTTCTTCGGAGATAAAATTATGATTCTTCTTATCGGTTCTGATGCTTATTCGCCGTTCAGACTTGATGCGATTAAAGACGCTATCGCCAAGCTTGACCCCGCGCTCGGCCCAGTCGAGATAGACGCGAAGTGGGTTTACGCTCTTAAGATGAAGGATGAGTCGTTCGCTGTCGAGGAGCTTCAGCGCGCGGGTGTATTACTCAACGCCGAAGGTCAGTGTGATGATGCGGATTTCTTCGTAACTCCGAGAAAGGGTACGATTTCGCCTTGGAGCACTAAGGCTACCGATATTTTTCATAATTGTGATCTTAAGTCGATTGAGCGTGTAGAGCGCGGCATTCGCTTTAAGACCTCAAAGCCGATTCCCGAGCAGTGCTTCGCCGCGCTTTATGATAAGATGACCGAGGGCGTTTATGAGGATATTGCCGATCTTTTTGAGGCTGGCGAGCCTAAGCCTGGTAGAATTTTCGATGTTCTTACTAAGGGTATCGAGGCTATTCGTGAGGCGAACGATGAGTTAGGTCTTGCGATTTCAGAGCCTGAGATGGAGTACCTCGCTAAGAGCTTCGCGGCGGCTGGGCGTAATCCGACGGATACTGAGCTTGTAATGTTTGGCCAGGTAAACTCCGAGCATTGCCGCCACAAGATTTTCGGCGCCGAGTTCATTATTGACGGCAAGCGTCAGAAGAAGTCTCTTTTCGAGATGATTAAGAATACCCACGCTAAGCGTCCTAAAGATACGCTCTCAGCGTATAAGGATAACTCGTCCGTCATCGCGGGCTTTAAGACTGACGTATTCTCGATTAATCCTAAGACTAATGCCTATGCCTTTAAGAAGGACGATCTCGATCAGCTTATGAAGGTCGAGACCCACAACCATCCGACGGCGATTTCGCCTTATCCGGGCGCTGCTACTGGCGTTGGCGGTGAAATCCGCGACGAAGCGGCGACGGGTGCTGGCTCTTGCACTGGTGCGGGTATCTGCGGCTTTATGGTTTCAAACCTCCGCATTCCTGGCTTCCCTCAGCCTTGGGAGCGTATTTTCGCCGATTTCCCGACACGTCTCGCGACGCCTCTTCAGATTATGACTGAAGGTCCCATCGGCGGCGCGGCGTTTGGTAATGAATTCGGCCGTCCCCAGCTTTGCGGTTTCTTCCGTACATACGAAGGCGAGATCGCTGGCGAGTTGCGCGGTTATCATAAGCCGATTATGCTCGCTGGCGGTATGGGCTCCATTCGCAATAGCCAGGTTCAGAAGAAGCCTGTTAAGATCGGCTCTCTCATCGTTCAGATTGGCGGTCCCGCTATGCGTATTGGTCTTGGCGGTGGCGCGGCGAGCTCGATGATGACGGGTACGAACTCCGAAGCACTCGACTTTAATTCCGTTCAGCGCGGCAACGCCGAAATGCAGCGCCGCTGCCAGGGCGTTATTGATGCGTGTTCATCGCTCGGTAAGGCTAACCCGATTCTCTCGATTCATGATATCGGCGCGGGCGGTCTTTCGAACGGCTGCCCTGAGCTCGTTGAGGCTACGGGAGGTAAGTTCTCTCTAAGGTCGATTCATAATGAAGAGAAGTCGATGAATCCGATGGAGATTTGGTGCTGTGAAGCTCAGGAGCGTTATGTTCTCGCTCTTAAGCCTGAGGCTAAGTCGTTCTTCGAATCTCTCTGCGAGCGTGAGCGTTGCCCTGTAGCGTTTATCGGTGTTGCGACTGGCGATGGTCAGCTTATTCTCGAGGACGAGCATTTCGGCGATAAGCCAATTGATATGGATATTAAGGTCCTTCTCGGTAAGCCTCCTCGTATGGTCCGTGACGTCAAGCGCGTTAAGCAGGTCCGTAAGGCCACGAACTTTGAGGGTATTAAGCCTATTGACGCGTTGACGCGCGTTCTCCATCTTCCCGCTGTCGCCGATAAGACGTTCCTTATTACGATTACCGACCGTACGGTTACGGGCCGCGTAGCTCGCGATCAGATGGTAGGTAAGTATCAGCTTCCCGCGGCGGATTGCGCCGTTACGACGATGGGTTATAAGACCTTTAATGGTCAGGCGATGGCAACCGGCGAGCGTACTCCCATCGCGCTTCTCGACGGTCCCGCTTCTGGTCGTATGGCGATTACTGAGGCGATTACGAACCTCGCTGCTGCTGACGTTGGCAATATTGGTCAGATTCGTCTTTCGGCCAACTGGATGGCTCCGTGCGGCGATCCCGGAGAAGACGCGATACTTTACGATACCGTCCAGGAAGTCGGCCTTAATTTCTGCCCGAAACTCGGCGTTTCGATTCCCGT
>JAGBTH010000183.1 GCA_017631385.1 Kiritimatiellia bacterium | reverse complement strand
CATACGGAGTTTCAACCTTAGCGAAATCTTTATATGTTTCAGTTTCAACAATACCGAGCAAATCAACAAACAGCCCGCAAACCATCCAATTACGTCCAACGCATTTACCGCCTAACGGTTCAAGTATTTCTTTAATTAAGCGAAGTGAAGGAGCTTTTAAAGAACGGCGGCAAAAATCTATATCACCGCTCATATAACCGCCTACCGTATAAAATTCAACCGCACTTCCACCAACCACAACAAGCGGAATGCCGCGCTTCTTAAAAAGCGTGGTGATTACACCTGAGAGCTTAATCGCACGAAGAAGTAAATCTTCGGTCGATTCAATATCAGCTCTGGCTGCGGCTATGTCGAATTCTATTGGCATTTATTACTTTTTAGTAGTCTCACCCGTTTAGTTTAAATCGTCTGAAAGTGAAGCATTATTAGAAGAATCTACCTTCTCGTTAGCTTTCTTTTCGTCAGCCTCACTCTTCTTGATATTTTCTTCAGCTTGAGCGAGCTTTTTCGCGCGTAATTCACCCGCAAACTTTTTAAGCTCTTCTTGACTCTTGTCATCAAGCATCTTCTTCTCAAGATCCTTTTGATGTTCCTTATCAAGCTCATCCTTGTGCATCTTAATCCAAAGAGCGCGCTCCTCCTGAGAAAGTTTCTCGAGCTCCTTAGCACGCTTAAGCTTTTCTTGCTCTATAGCCATACGCGTCTTGCGCTCCTCATCCTGCTTAGCCCATTCATCCTTAATGCGACGAAGCTGCTCTTTCTTGGAAACACCATCCGAAAGATTAGACGCAGACCAACCACCATCATCCCACGGCTTTGGATCTGAAAGCGACTTTTTACGACGAATAGCTTCAGCCTGCGCACTTTCGGATTCATCAAGAACATAAGGCGTCATAAAAATTAACAATTCTGCCCTACTCTCTGTTTCCTCTACAGAACCAAAAAGCCATTTTCCGATAAAAGGAATATCTTTGAGAATTGGAATACCTGATTCTGATGTCATAATATTTTTTGTATTTAGACCTCCAAGAATTACAGACTGCTGATTTTCAAGAATAATATCGGAAGTCATCTTTCTTTTAACAGATGTATCAACCTTTGTTTCGGAGTACCCACTATTAGCGCCCGTAGGTTGCAACATTGACTGCTTTGTTCCCAATTGCGAGTATTCTTCTTCAACATTAAGCATTACAGTGCCATTTGGATTGATTTTTGGTTTAATCTTGAGCGTAATACCCAAATCTTTTTCCGAATAATTCGGCGAAGGCATTCCGCTCCCAGAATAACTTGATGAAACGGCAGACCACCCCGTAAGGAATTGATATGAAGATGTAGCCTCTATCGTAGCCTCTTTATTATCAACCGTCATTACAATTGGAGAAGCGAGATATTTTGTACGACTATCGGTTTTAGACGCCGTAATAATCGCACTTAAATCTAACTTTTTCGAATGAATAAAATAGTTAATACCTGCACCTGATGGTGTAGAGACAATAGCATCTTTCGCCAATGAAGTCGCTGTTTCCGTCGCTTTATTAGCATCTGTTGAAGTACCAGAAGTACTTCCTGCTCGAGGTGCTCCAGTTCCACCACCACCAGCAAGGCCACTTCTATACCCGTTAGAATCTCCATGAAGCCCCTTAAACCAATCAATACCCGTCTTAAGAGAATCACTTAAGGCAACTTCAACAATTACCGTCTCAATCAATACCTGACTGAGCTTAATATCCATCGACTCAATAATCTTCTCAACCGTAGGGACGAGCTCTTTTTGGGTCATGACTACTAAGCCATTAATGCGCTTATCCGCGAGAACTACCGTATTTTCCTTCGTTAATTCGCCTGCCTTCGCGTCCCCCGAGCGCTGATTCGCGTTATTGCGCTGATTGTTATTGGATGTACGACTCGTAGTATTACGCGTTAAATTACCACCAGTTCCGCTACGCGCCGCCTGATTTTGATTACCTTTACTAGAGCTAGAAGCTGTATTACCGATAAGCTCATTAATCATATCGCTTACATCTTCAGCCTCTGCATATTTAAGACGATAAACCTTAACGAGAGTATCGGGCGTCGTCTCTACATCAAGCTCCTGAATTACCTTATCAAAAAAGTCCATGTTAGTCTTAGCTGTAACTACTACGAGCTTATTAGAGCGCTCATCAGCCATAATAAGAACTTTACCGCGTATCATACCGCGATCCGCGTCAGAAACGCTAGTTGTTTTAGATTCTACATTTACAGGTTGGTTAGGCTGATTAGGCTGACCTGGACGGCGCAATAAATTACCGCCACCCATCCCAGGGCGATTAAAACCAGGGAATCTATTGTATGGATTATTATTCTGCTGAACATTTCTCGCAGCGAGACCCTGATTCTCTAAAGCCTTCTGAGACTCTTGAACTATCTGCTCTAGCGCAGTTTTAATTTCAACAGCTGAAGCGTTTTTAATCTGGCGAACAAACACATTCTCATCAACGGGGGTGCCTACATCTATCTGACGGGCGACTTCGCGCATACGATTAATGTTCATACGCGTATCAGTAACAAGAATTTTAGCGATACGCTCATAAACGAGCAAAAGCCCCTTAGGAGATTTTAAACCCTCTAAAGCCGTTTTAGCCTCGTCAATAGGCATATTCTTAAACGCGATAAACATCGATACGACTTTATTATCGTCAGGTAACTCAGCGTCTTCATCTAAAATAAGCGGAATACCCTCTTGGCGAACCTTATCGCGCGGGAGCGCACGAACGAACTTCTCGCCATACTCCTCCATATGAACGCCATTCATTTCGAGAGCTTCTTCAATTACGAAGATTTGCTCTTCTTTAGTAAGCTTTTGGCCAGGAGCTGATTGAATAGTAATCGAGACCGACTGAACAGCCGGATCTTTAAGAACAGTACGCCCTACTAACTGAGAATACGCTTCAAAAACGATTTCAAGAGCCGCTTCTTTAAAATTTAAATCCGAAGTAGCATTTTGAGGCATATCCTTTAATGCCGCGACTTCAGCTATTCCACCTGCTGCCGGAGAAGCTGGCTCGTTAGCATTAGTAGAATTTACAGACGAAGAGTCGCGATTAAAGCCTCGAAATCCACGACGGGAACCTGAATTGCGTCCTAATAATTGAGCGAAAATGACATTAGAAAATAACAATGTCAAAACTAAAACTACAGATATTTTACTTTTCATCATAAAATTTTACCTTTTTAATCTTCTTCTTCATCCTTCATAAACATACAAACAATAGTCATACTACCTTTTAAAAAGCCTTGTTGCTTAGTTAAGGGAGCAAACGCCAATGTTTGGACATCGAGTACACCTTTATCATAATTTTGGAGCGAATAAAGAAATTTAACAACCGATTCCATAGCGCCAGTCCACTTTACATCAAATATAATTCGCTCCATCTCGCCCGACCACTCGTCTTCGCCCTTAGTCTCTTTAATCTCATCAATTTTGATATTATTTAAATCAGCCATATCGCCGATAGCTCGCATCCACTCAGTATCCTTAGCCTTATCGCTCTTTTTCATGCGAATACGCTCGGCTACTACTTCATAGCGATCTTGCCAATACGAAGCCTTAGATATAGTATCTTTTTCAAGTTTTACTTTAGCTTCTTCATTTTTAAGCCTTTTTCTAGCGACTGTTCGATCGCTAGAGCGTAAAAACCAAAAGCCGACGGTCGCGGCATAAAGTAAAAATATGCCAATACCAGTAAAAATAGCCTTTTCTTTTAATGACATTTTAGCCATTACTCCACCTCCTCATCAGAATTAAAGAGGCATTCATAAGAAAAATTAACATTACCTTTAGCCGCGGGCTTAACGCTTGGTGGATTTACTTTAGCGAAGAATAATGTCTCGGAATCATCTTCATTCTCGGTTATCAGCGATAAGTCTACCGCCGAAAGAATATCCTTAAATTCCAATGCAGTATTATTAACCGAAACATAATTATCGTCAGCGATACTGCCCGAAAATCTTAGGGACATGCTTTTAGCTTTATCGTAACTCCAATTTTTAAGCACAAAACCCTCGGGTATATAATCAGCGATAACTCTCAAGCTCTCAAGAGCGCCTTGACTATAATTAGACGCGCTTTCGAGAGACTCGACCTGACTTTTCATCTCGCATACGGTCTCATAATCATCTCTATGCGACCGACTAATTTTCTTTTGTTGATCGGTCTTATAATCGTAATATTTAGGAACACCTATAATTACAGCGACCATAAGAGCCCAAACCATCATAGCGAGAGCTAAAAATCGTTTAAACTTCGCTTTAAATCGAGTCTCTTCTAAGAATTCACGCCAAGAATCCGGCAAAGCATTAAGCGATTCATTATCATCCGCGCGATCGGCTATACCTTCAAAAGTATCAATGACGGAGCTATCTATCGTACGAACGGGAGCGAACGATGCAATACCCTCAGTATCCATCTCGCCTATAATAATCGCCTCGCTGAGCGCGAGCGGCCCGGCGAATGACTCAGCCTCAATTAAAGAGAGCATCGTCTCGCGCTTAATATCAGAGCCAGGAGAAATCGCACGAATAACAACTGGGCAATCGCCATCAAAAACGAATAGCGAAATACAAGTACTGCCAGTAATAAAGACGAGCCTACGAGAAGAATCATTACCTATCGCGAGATTAGGCCACGCACTGCGCAGAGTACCTAAAACTAAAGAATCGACTCGCGTTACATTAAGCTTAGAAGAATCTAACGCTTCGGCAATATCGTCAACAGAGCCTTCCGGTAACGCGGCAGCTAACACTATACGCCCATCTTCATCCTCGCGTATCACTTCGTACGAAACCTTAAGCGACTCATCTGGGAATGGAGAGAGCTGCTTAAAAATATCAGCTACATAATTAATCGGATCATCTTGAATATCAGAAGGAATTTTCAAGATTTTTACCAATAAACGATCTAGTGGTAAAGCGAGAATTACCTCGTTACCACCATTACCTTTTACAGGTACAGTTAATTCGCCATTTTCGTAAACAGCTATTTTTTTATCATCAGCCATTTAAGCTCGAATACCTCCAACTACAACTCCGATTTTAGTATTATACCAAAAATGCCTTGGCAATTGCTATAATGATAGCGTTTTATTATCTTCGTCACGTCCAAAAGTAAACTGACTTTCTAAAAGTAAACCGTCGGATTGCCGATAGGTTTTGCCTGATTGGATTTGTGCTGTTGGGTTTTTGCCGTTGAGTAGCTTTGATCGTTGCTGATTTTAAAAGGGAAGACATTTT
>JAGBTH010000020.1 GCA_017631385.1 Kiritimatiellia bacterium | reverse complement strand
ACGTGTAGCATTACCTTATCGCAACGATAATTAAATGACAATCTACTTACTACACTTCAACTCTTTTATCTCTGGGGTTTCACCCCAGACCCCGAATGCCGAAGGCATATTTAACTCATCTACCATCCAATAAAATTATAGCCATTTCATAACCGTCCCGTCAACCCAATGCTACACGTATCTGCACGTTCTGCACGGTTCAAAAAAAAAAAACTAACAACTAAAAAGGCCCGGGTTACCCCGAGCCTTTTAGTTTAGCTATTTAGCCTTTTACTGATTACTCAGCCTTTGAAGTTGGAATCGGCGCAAAGTCGACAACGACCTTGAAGAACGCCGCGTTACCGTCAGGAAGCTTCTCCGCCGGGACGAGCAACGAGCCATTAGTCTCAGGAACAACAGCTACAGGATCCGCTCCAAGTTCTGCAAGAACCTGAACACCATAGTAAAGACCAGGCTTCTTATTGCTGATATTGAGCGTAACATTACCGTCGTCGTCAATTACAAACGCTTCCTTGGTGGTGTCATCTGCCGTCGTCTCAGCGATTACAGGCTTAACCTCATCAGCGAGAACAGCTGTAACCGCGTAAGAACCCGCGGCAACTTCGGTAGCTACGAGCTTAAAGTAACCCGTATAAGTATCAGCGTCTATGCCTTCAGGAGCGGCAACGCTAAGCGCAGCCTTAGCTAATGCAGCCTCTTCAGACTCAGCTTCGATCGTTACAACTTCAGCGCCAGGAACAACCTGGGTGATAGCCTTCTCGACAACCCAAGCGCCATCAACTTCTTTAGCCGTATACCCCTCTTTACAGAAGTTGGTATTAGGTCCTTCAGCAGTGTTATTCGCAGGGTTAAAGCCCTTGAATGTGCCGCCAGTTACTTCAATCTTAGCCGTCCCATTCTTATAGTTGGCATCATAGCAGTTAAGAAGATAAGTAGCTCCATAGTCTACCATATCGACAGCGAATGTACCGCCTTTAATCTTAAGCGTACCCTTAGTTACAGAAGCAACTGTCGTTACACCCGTATAATTGCCGCTCTGAATTTCCAAGTAGCCCGCAGAAGTTTTATCCGACGAACCAAGTACAAATACGTAATCGTTATTGGTAATCGTACCATTCTTAACAATTACACTCGCATCATTCTGAATGCGAATTACTGGATAAGCATTACCCGTAACCGTCTTACCGTTCAAGTCGATAGTAAGCGCCTTATTAGCGATTACGCAAGCTGTATCAGCGGTGCAATCGTTAAGAACGGTAATCGTCGCGCCATCAGTCGCCGCCTCAACTGCCGCGCCAAGCGTCGCGTACTCAGTATTACCAATCTTCGCGGCGTTCTGCGAATCCTGCTTGTAGTAGAGTGTGTTGCCTTCCCACTCAAGCTTAGCATTACGATCAGATGTTACATCAACACCATTAGCCATAACAACGAGGTTAGGGATAAAAGCGGTAGCAGACGCAGCTTCAACCATAGGTACCTTCGTACCAGATTTAAAAGCTGTAGCATCAACCTTAAATGTCGCATTCTGAGAGCCATCTACCAATTGATTAGGCAAGATGTAAGCAGACTTTGAGTTCTGATTTTCAGAGAATGTAAACTCGAACGTACCCGTAAGCTTAAGAGTCTTAGTCTTTCCTGTAGTGTTAGCACCAAGCGCAATTTTCGCTTGATTCTCACCATCGACGAACTTCGTTACATTAGCAATGCCCCTCGAAACAACTTCATTAATCATCCAAACGCCGTTCTCAATGATCGCAGTATGAGTTGGGGAAGCATCGCCATCAGCACTATAACTACTTACGACATTGCCGTTTCTTACAATAAAGGTCGTGGCGCCCTCGCCCTTATTCGCAGGATTATACCTCCAAGGCTGAGTAGAATTACCACTAAAGATAATCGTCGTCCCAGGCGCAAAGGCAAGATTACCAGAATAATCATAAATACCACCATTTGCAAATTCTACGGTAATACCGTCACCGCCTAACAACGGATTACTATGGCCACTACCACCATTAAACATTTGTAATCTACCATTTGTAAAACTCACTTTCATCTCTTCTTCATCTGTTGGCTTAGCAAACTCAAGACCTCTAGGAAGTACATTATTACCTTCATAATCCCATACCCTAAATTCACCCGCATTTAAATCCACATTAGCCGAGTTTGTAAAGCAAGCAACGCTTGTGTGATAGCCACCATCCCCTACAACTCCCGGATAACCATAATAACTTCTATTAGGCTCTGGATTCCAATTACCAACAGTATTCCAACGATTATCTCCCTTGGAATTAGTCCAATAATACCGAATATTGCTATACTCTTCTCGAGTTAGTGATAATACTTCATTATTTGTAGCGGGATCTTTAAATATTTTTTCATTATCGTCAAATACAGCATAGGTACTCCAAGAAATTGCTATATCACTTGAACCGAAATCTATCTTAGCTTCATAATTACCCGTACGCTCGTCATAAGTAGCGTCAACTACTGATGCACCTTCAGGAAGAGTTCCAAGTTCTTCAGTTCCAACAACATATTTTACCTTAACACCAGTGATATTAGCACCCAATGATGCTCGACCAGCGATTATAAACTGCATAGGATCATTAGACCATCCTCCTTCTGAATCAAGAATACCACGAGAATCGTATGACCAGCTTTCAATAGGTGGTATACCAGATCCTGAATATTCAAACGGTTCCCAAGCATCACCAACTTTGTGCTGAATCTGATATTCTACATTAAGAACTGATCCAAGTGGAAATTCTGGAACGTCAATGACACCTTCTATCTTACGCCAATTAACTCCATCAGTTGGATGATCTACACCTGTAATACAATTAGTTGCAACTACCGATGTTACCGTTCCATCGGTTTCTGTTTTTTCATATGAATAGATGTATCTACCACGAACTTCTTTATCCGTAGGTTTTTCATACACATAATATTCGTGCAAGACCTCCAATTGACTAAGTTCGGGATTAAACTTAATCCAAGTCGTTCCGCCATAATAATTATCCGCTGCCCACACATTCCCGACGCAAAGCGCGGCGAACAATGTAAGCGCTACTCGCTTTAATTTACTTATTAATTTTTGTTTCATTTGTGACCTTCTTTCTTAGGTTTTTAAATAAACGAAAGCGCACTATAGAGAGAATCTCCATAGTGACATATCGTTCTAAATTTTAGTGGATCTATAGCGCCAAAAGTGACGCGTATTAAGTTTCTTAGAGCTGCGGGGGGGGGGGGGGTATAAGAATTGCATCCGCTGTCGTTAAACGCGGTTAAAACGCAATTCTTATGCGGATTCATATTCTCCATCCTCATCAGTCTATTTGGAGTATACGCTTTTTGGGGAAATTGCGCAAGTAGAAATTTTAGTTTTGTCGTGTAGAAAGCAAAACCGGAAAAGTTGTAGTGAGCAAAACCGGAAAAGTTGTAGTGAGCAAAACCGGAAAACGGAATCCTACTTTTTGCGGGCTTTGGCGCGCCCCCTTTCCTCTCCGGCATCTGCAAGTTCGTCTGTTTTCTTGCGAAATTTTCCGAGGCAGATGCCTGCAAGGGGGTCCCCGCGCCAATCGGCTCTGCCGACCGCCCTTACTCCGCTTCGCGGGCTATGATTGCTTCGCAATTATTATGCGAAATCATTCCATAGACGAATAATAGGATTTCGTACTTT
>JAGBTH010000182.1 GCA_017631385.1 Kiritimatiellia bacterium | reverse complement strand
GCAAAGCCTCCGAGAAACATGCGTCTAGTCGAGTTTAATTCCATTTTAAAGCATCCGATTCGATTTCAAAAAGCCACTCGTCTCTACAAACATCAGCAACAATAGCGCGCGAATGGGCGCGAGGATACTCGCTGTGCGCGTCGAGCCAACGCTCCCAATTCTCACGATAGCGCTCTTCCTTAAGGTAGATAAGAGCGCCCGACATATCTTTTAGTGACATACCACGGGAACGATAAATCGCATCTACCGCATTCATCGTGCATTCTATCTGTGCGTCAATATCGCCGACGTGCGCCACCTCATGGCTATTAGGCTTAATAGAGGCCGTACCCGAAACGATGACGCGTTTCCACCCTGGAGTTCTCACCTCGGCCGCACGCGAAAAACTCGAGCCGTATTCCAACGCGGGACACTGAAGCGGACTAGGCAACGCCTCAAATTCAACTGATCCCGGAGATTTAGAAGATACCGCGAACGCGCCGAGCACAAGTTTTGCGCCTAAAGCATTCGTCCACCCTATCCCCGTCGAAGCGGGAACGTACCGATCATAAACGCCGCGTGACGTAAAAAACGCATTTCGCGCCTTGTTGAAATCAGCGTACCAATCAAGAATTTTGTCGGCGTATATCCATGTTCGCACAACATTCGAGAACGTCATGCCCGCCGCCTCTAATTCTCGTTCCAGCCGCTCAAAAGCCGAAAGAGTCTGCTCATACGGTGAAGATAAGGAATTATCTGGCGCTACACCCTTTAAAAGCACATACCGCCCCCATTCATCCTCCGAAACTGCTCCGTGCCTAAGAGAACTAACGCATTGACCAGGAAGAATAAAATCGATTTCTGGGAAATCCGAAGAGGAAGCGGAGCTATCTCCCCGTTTTGTGCAACAAGAACGATAGTATGAAATCATTTTACGACCCTCCGTTCATTGGAAATTATCGCACATTTTATACTTGAATAATCATTCATTATCACTAACAATTATACCACTTCTACCCGCAAAATAAAAGCGCGGCACTCACATCGAAAAATCATCCACCAAACAAATTCCCGATCTGATAGTCACAAGCCATAATATGAGCTCCGCCCATAAACTATTTCATTATATGGCGCGTCCTGCCACGAAAGGAGCCTATCTATATCCGGCGAAATCTGATCAAATTCCTGACTTTCGACATCATTTACAGAAAGTAACCCTATAATTTCCATCGTTACATTATTAAAATGCAGAATTGACGTAGATTTAGTCGCACGCGCCATCTCGCGACTATCAGCCGCCTCAAATCGAAAAATAACTGTTAGAGCTATTATCGCAGCCAATGCCGCGGCTAAAAGCCCACTAAAAATAAATTTATTTCTGTAAAAAATACTACGAGCCGACAAATTCTCTTTAGCCGCATGTTTAATTACACTTAAAGAAGACAATGATGGAGCAACGCCTTCTTCAAGTTTATTTTTTATAAACGCTTCAAATTCATCCTTCATTTTAGCCTCCCCAATATCTTTTTAAGCTTCACCTTCGCTACCTGCATCCATGTCAACGCTGTTCCAATAGGTATATCCATCGTCTCAGCTATTTCGCGGAACGAAAGTTCAGCTTCAATTCGCATTAAAAAAACTTGCCGCGGCCCCTCGGGCAAATCTGCGAGAGCCCTACGAACATCATCAGACCTCGCCAATGATTCAAATCGTTCATCAGGCGTTGGTGATGAGTCAGGAATCTCAATTACTTCATCATTTTCATTCACCAAAGGCTCAAGTCGCATATCGCGCCCACGCTTTCGTAAAAGATCTATCGCTACCGATCTCGCAACTGTCGCCAGATACGCTCTTATATTACCACCTTTATAACGATCAGCCGATTTTATCACTCTAATCCATGTATCTTGAAAAGCATCATCAGCATC
>JAGBTH010000181.1 GCA_017631385.1 Kiritimatiellia bacterium | reverse complement strand
TTTGATACCGAGTTTGTTTTCGATGCGTCTCACTGAAACGGCATTGTCTCTTCTGTCGTATAAGAAATAAGAGAGACCACGGCCGTCGGTTGTTCCTTCTTCGGAACGAGCGAGCACGAGTTGAATGTCGGCGTCGCCATTGGTGATGAAACGCTTGACGCCGTTGAGTCTCCAGCAGTTGTGTTCATCATCAAAAGTTGCTTTAAGTCTTACTGACTGGAGATCAGAACCAGCGTCAGGTTCGGTGAGTGCCATAGAACATGTGAATCCTTCGTTGATGAGAGGGAGATATTTGTCTTTAATCTCTTCTGAAGCGAATTCGTAAATGGTCTCGGCGCAGTCTTGAAGTCCCCAGATATTGGCGAAGCCAGCGTCGGCACGCGACACTATCTCAGCTGCCATGACGTAAGGAACGTAAGGGAAGTTAAGACCGTTATATTTTCTAGGCAGAGCCATGCCATAGAGTCCAGCGTCGCGCAAGACCTCGTGGTTTTTCTGTGTGCCTTTAGCGTAAACTATTTTGTTGTCGATGACTTGCGGACCTTCGTGATCCACGCTTTCTGCGTTAGCTTCTAATACGTTAGCTGCTAAGTCGCCGACTATTTCAAGGACTTTGTCGTAGTTGTCGATGGCGTCTTCAACGCTTTCAGGAGCCAACATATCGTTTGCACTATCGACGAAGTCACGTTCTTTCAACTTGATAATCTTATCCATCACAGGATGTGAGAGATAAAACTTTAATATTTCGTTATCGTTATAGAAATTCATATTTCCGTTTTTATTTTAACTTTGGCTTTTGGCCATTAGCTTTTGGCTTTAAGGTTCAATAGCCAACAGCCAATAGCCTTAGTCAATTATAACATATTATTTTTATAACTCTTTATCATTTTAGGTAAAACGTCCATCGCGTCGCCGATGATGGTGTAGTCGGCTATGCTGTTGATTGGTGCGTTAGGGTCGGTGTTGATAGATATTATCTTAGCCGATTGGTCCATGCCGGCGCGATGTTGCACTGCGCCTGATATGCCGCAAGCGATATAAAGTTTAGGACGTACTGTCACGCCAGTCTGACCTATTTGTCTTGCGCTTTCAGTAAATCCAGCGTCAATGGCAGCGCGTGTAGCACCCACTTCGCCGCCTATCACTTCCGCGAGTTCGTGGAGGAGAGCGAAGTTCTCTTTCGAGCCCATGCCGTAGCCGCCAGCCACGATGATAGGAGCGCCTTTGATGTTAACCTTTTGTGCTTCAATATGACGGTTTAATATCTCAACGCAGAAGTCGTTGTCTTTGAGGTAGTCTTCTGCTTTGAGGTCACGGATGACGCCTTTATGATTTTCGTCGTATATTTCTTTTTTCATGACGCCTTCGCGGACAGTAGCCATCTGAGGTCTTGTCTCAGGAGATACGATGGTGGCGATGATGTTGCCGCCGAAGGCAGGACGGATTTGATATAATACGTCTTTATAGACAGTCTGTGTCTTAGCGTCGGTATGGTCGCCGATTTCAAGACTTGTACAGTCGGCGGTGAGACCACAGCGTAAGTAAGACGAGATGCGTGGAGCGAGGTCGCGACCCACTGCAGTAGCTCCGAAAAGAACAATATCCGGTGTCTCTTCTTGGATTATTTTAGCGATAACACTGAAGAAAGGTAATGTTTGATAGAATGACAGACGAGTGTCATTAAGGTAAAAGACAGAATCGACACCGAATGGGTATAATTGTTCTTCTATATTTTTAATGTCGTTTCCGATGACGATAGCATCGAGGCGCGAGTTTAGCCTGTCGGCGAGCTTGCGAGCCTT
>JAGBTH010000180.1 GCA_017631385.1 Kiritimatiellia bacterium | reverse complement strand
TTTTATGGCTGTGCTCATAATCATTCTTGCTCATGGTCTGAACCCCCATAAGAAAAGCGACGACAAAATAGGGTTCAGCTATTTCGCCGTCGCAAAGTATGGTTGTCGCTTTTATTGCCGAGCTGAACCCATCGACAAAGGCCATCGGCCTGCAACGCCGAGTATTATACCATAAAAACGCCGCGCTTGTTGTACAAAAATTGATCCCGGCTAGCCATTACAGCCGCCGGGATCACCGTGCCCGAACCACCAAGCACATAGTGTCGGAGAGACACACGTTATAATTATATCATATTTTTTTGGCCGCGATCGCCGGCATCGGGAGAATCTCAATCGGCGTAATCCCGGTCAGTTTATACGGATCAGAATAATACCTATCGATTGTCTCGCGCCGATCGCCCGACAGCGCAACAGCTGCATCAACACCCTGCTCACGACGAACAGTGTCGATACATAATTTCCTAAGCTCATAAACAGCCTTCGTCCAATCTTCCATGTCGCAGGCTTCGCGCATCGAGGCGTTTAGAAAATCAAATACTCTTCTCGGCGTCTTGAGGATCGTCCGTCCTTCCTTCAGCCTCTCACCCGCGACCGAGCAGATAAGCTCCCAGAGATGATCACTGATTGGCCAATCGACGCGACGGTTCGAGCTCTGAACCGTCTTATGCGGCCTGTAAACGAGGTGTACGCGGCGATCATCCGGATACCTGACAAAATTATCAGCAGTCAACAGCGCAACGTCAGACGGCCGAACCGCGAGCTGCGCGACTATCGACGCCGCCATAAAAGCTTCACGATCCTCATGGCCCGCGAGCTCGATATACCACTTCTCAATCTTCGAGCGCTGCGACGGCGTCAGCATCTTATATTCCGGAGGCTTCTTGGCGTTACCGACGTCAGGCAATAAAGGCGCTTCGACCTTAAATCCCATATCGAGATACTTAATGATCGCCCAGCGCGCCGTCACCGACTTTAGCCCCATGATATAACTGTACGCGCTCGTACCCGTCATGCGCTTCGAGAACGATTCGAACACTTGGCGAATAACCTTAGTATCCATGATTCTAGTATAAGGCTCATCCTCTTTAATCCCCGCCTCAACCATACAATGCCTAAAGTTAAGAAGCGCTGCGTTAATCGCTCGCTCGCACGGTTTACGATGGTTCGGATCATGGTGACGCTCCCAGGCAATCTTCTCGTATATATCCAAGAACTCTTTACACGTCGGAATAATTAAGCCATGCTGCTCAACTCCAGCCTCACCGCTGCATCTATCAATCCAGGCGTTGTACTCAGCCCGCAGCTGCGAATTCGGCCGCCCTGTCCGCGGATCCACGAGAATATCAGCCGCAATATCACAAGTCTTCGTAAATCTTTTACCGTCAATCATGGCAGAAAATCTCAAAGTTTTCTTGCCGCTCGGCCACTTCTGAAGCGTAACGCCCTTCATAACAGTCTTAGTTTTCATCGTGCTTTCCTTTCGTGCTGTGTAATTCGCCGTGTAATCATGTGTAATTCCGTGTGTAATCACAAGTCAGTACAAGGCAGTTCAAGGCAATTCGCCAAACACGCACATCCCCACGTCACTTACAAAAACTTTCAAAAATTCTACACTTTCAATCATTTTACGAACAAAATAAATGGAGCCAGGCACAGGAGTCGAACCCGCAACCCTCTCATTACAAATGAGATGCACTGCCAATTGTGCTAGCCTGGCTTAAAAAAACTCCTATATTATATCATACCTTAAGATCATCTTCAAGTGCCTTAATGCTATCATGTAAAGAAAGTTTTATCGGCAACTCTAAACATAATGATCTTAATAATCTAAACACGCGCCCAGACATTACCTTTACAACCCCAGGTATTCGGCCATATTCAATAAAACTAGTTAAAACTCGTGATGGCATAGCCTGCCACATAGCCTTAAGCCCTCCATCCGGAGAAACAGATACCTTATCTTGCAAAATCCTCACACCCGTAGCTAAATCCACCACAATTAGCTGATACGCACATCTAGGGCGCTGTTCTTTAGTCATCATATTCGACAAAAGCCTAAAATCAACTGCTACTGACATCGACTGATCTTGAGGTAGATCCTTAGCTTTAGATATAAGAATCTTAGGGAACGATACCTCCTCAACAAAGGGTCTAGGCTCTGGAATTGACATTGGCGCATCACTCCATTTACCAGAAGAATCTTCTATGCGAGCGAACATAGACTTCTCGGAAGCGAACTGAAGAGGCAACTTCTTATCAGTCTCAACTCGCATAATAACCCCATACGCTTCCCACAAAATCTTTAATAATAACGCTCGCTCTCGCTCATCCAGCGCTCTTGGCATATACCCAGGATCATGACGAAAAATCGCCACCTCACCCGAAACCGACACTACTAACTCAAAGTGAGGCATTTCCATCGGAGTTAAATAGTAGCCAAAATTTCTATCAATGCGGGTTCGAATATAATCGTGAAAGGTCTGCCACCCCTCCAGCATTAAAAAACGAACCTTAACAATTTTGCCATCACCTTTAAGAAGAGTACAAAAATAGGGAAAAACAACACCAGAAGGCTTTACAACCCAGTTATATGGCATAACCGAGTCCCAAAGACCCAGCGCATCAAGTTTCTTACCCAGTTCTTCAACCGAAATGTTTTTCATCCGAGAGTAGCAGAAACTTCAAATACCGCCGTAAGAATAGATATCGCGATAAACCCGACTACAATAGCAATAGCTACGATTAAAATCGGCTCAAGAGCATTCGTAAATGAAGCAATATTTCTATCCATTTCTTTTTGATATCGACTACCGATATGCTCTAAAGAACTTATCATATCACCAGCCTGCTCACCAATAGCCAACATATCAGTCATCATTCGCGGGAATACCCCAGACGCAGCCAACGGCCCCGAAATACTCGTTCCGTCAGTAACACGCTTTCTAGCGTTGTTAAGAGCCTTAGCTATTACGGCATTAGAACACGTCTCTTCGGCTATTTTAAGAGCGTGAAGAACATTAACGCCATTCATCAATAGCGTCTTCAACGTATAGGCTAATGACGCGTAAAGACCGCACGCGATAATACCCTTTATAAGCGGAATACGCAACTTCCAACCATCTACGCGAAAACGCCCAGACGGAGTATTCTTCCAATACTTAACCCAAAGCGCAATAAGACCAACTATTATAGCGATTAGCCAACCCCAATTAATCAACGTATCTGACATACCAATCAATATACGCGTTGGCAAGGGCAACGTCGCCCCCATTGACGAAAAGACCTTCTCAAACTTCGGAATAATCCACACAAGCGCGGCAACTACAGCGAACACACCGAATATCATAACCACGATAGGATAACTAAGAGCTCCCTTAATTTTACCTCGCATTGAATCCGAACGCTCATAATGATCAGCCAATCGACGCAAAACATCAACCATCGCGCCCGCAGCTTCGGCAGCCGCTATCATATTAACATATAAAAGCTCAAATGTCTTTGGATGGTGAGAACAGGCCGACGAGAAAGTCTCACCTCTTACAATTCTATCACAAATATCCTGACAGACATATTTTTGGGCACTACCGGCTTCGCCCTGATTAGCTAAAGCTTGAAGAGCCTGACCTAAGGTCATTCCAGCTTCTATAAGATCCGCAAGCTCCGAGGTAAATAACAATACCTCAACGCGCTTCATTACCGTCTTCTGAGAGCTGCCGCCAATCTCCATCTGCCAAATTGAGCCAGATGAAGACTTAGAGCCCGACTGGGAACGCTTAGCTACATCGGGGGTTTTAGCCCGCGATGTAGCAGCACTCTGAGTTTTCTTTTTAGCGTATCCCATTCGGCTCTATTATATTGCTATTTGCAATTATTACTTAATAAGGCGAACTCGAATAACGGATTCGCTAGCTGCAAGCGCGTCAATAACCGTCGCAGGAATAGCAGTATCCGTATCGATGAGCGTGTAGGCGAAGTCGCCGCGGCTCTTATTGGCAATCGCGTCAATATTGACACCGGCGTTACCAAGAATCGACGTAACCTGACCAATCATGTTAGCGACATTCTTGTGGCAGATCGCTACACGACCAGCCTTAGTAGGAGCGCCGAGCGAGCAAGCAGGATAGTTAACCGAATTTACGATATTACCATTCTCGAGGTAATCGCGCATTTCCTTAACGGCCATGACAGCGCAGTTATCCTCAGCCTCTTCAGTAGAAGCTCCGAGGTGAGGAATTACGATGCAGCCCTTCTGACCAGCGACTGTGGAATTCGGGAAGTCAGTAACATACTTACGAACCTTACCGCTTTCGAGAGCCGCGAGCATATCCTTCTCGTTAACGAGAGCATCACGAGCCGCATTAATGATAATAACGCCGCGCTTCATCATAGCGATAGCTTCAGCATTAATCATACCCTTAGTCGAATCAAGAGCGGGAACATGAACCGTGATGAAATCGCAAGCATTATAAATCGCCTCGATATTCTTGCAATGCTTAACGGACTGATCGAGATTCCAAGCCGCGTCAATCGAGAGGTAAGGGTCGTAACCATAAACCTCCATACCGAGCTGAACAGCAGCGTTAGCGACCTTCTGACCAATCGCTCCAAGACCAATAACGCCGAGCTTCTTACCCTGAATTTCAGTTCCGGCGAAAGCCTTCTTAGCCTTCTCAGCGGTCTTGTTGATAGCGGGATCTTCGACATTAGCCTTTACCCAATCAATACCGCCAACAATATCACGACTAGCAAGAAGCATAGCAGCGATAACGAGCTCCTTAACGCCATTAGCATTAGCGCCAGGAGTATTGAATACAACAACACCTTCCTTCGCATAATCAGCGTGAGGAATGTTGTTAACACCTGCGCCGGCGCGCGCAACAGCGAGAACCTTCGAACCCTGAGGCAAGGCCTCCATCTTGGCGCTACGTACGAATACAGCCTCAGCCTCAGCGAGGTTCTCAGTACGAGTATAGTTTTCAGTTAAATTATCCAAACCGCAATCTGCGATAGGATTAAGGCATGTATATTTATAGTTCATTTTGTTTCTTCCGTAGAGTTATCGTGGAAAATTCGCCTTCACGCATGAAAGCGTTCAATATTATACCAAATTTTCTCACTCTATCGTTAATATTTTCTTCAAATCAAAAAACTCTGTTTCAACAACAAAAAAAGCGCAACTCGTAAATGAGTCGCGCTTTCTTAGCTTTTACTTATCGATACTCGAGAAAACAGAATGTCTGCGCGAGGCTTTCACCTTCGGTCGCCTTAGCGACCTGTCTCCTTAGAAAGGAGGTGATCCAACCGCTGGTTCCCCAACGGTTACCTTGTTACGACTTCATCCCAATCACCACCCACACCTTAGGCGGACAAATGCCCGACTTCGGGTGCAGACGGCTTTCATGATGTG
>JAGBTH010000179.1 GCA_017631385.1 Kiritimatiellia bacterium | reverse complement strand
GCGTTCGAGGGCTTCATCGAGCCACCGTACTGAATACGAACGGTCTCAGCAGTCTCGGCACCGACGAGCTTAGCGAGAATTTCGCGAATGAGAGCATGAACTTCCTGCGCCTGATCAGGGGTCGCGGTCTTACCGGTACCAATCGCCCAAACAGGCTCGTAAGCGATAACGAGCTTATCGCAATCAGCGGCAGAAACATCCTTGAGACCAACATTCATCTGACGCTCGATAACCTCATTGAGTTTACCGGCTTCGCGCTCTTCGAGCGTTTCGCCAACACAGACAATAGCCGTAAGACCCGCGGCGATAACAGCGCGCGTACGCTTATTGACCGTCTCGTCGGTCTCGCCAAAATACTGACGACGCTCAGAGTGACCGATGATTACGTACTTAGCGCCAGCATCAAGAAGCATACCAGTGGAAATCTCGCCCGTGAAAGCGCCCTTTTCTTCCCAATGAGCGTTCTCAGCGCCAATACCAACATTCGTACCCTCAGCAGCCGCAACAGCAGCGGGAATATCGATAGCGGGCGTGCAGCACGCAACCTCGACATTCGTATAGGCCTTAGTAGCCTCAGCAACAGCCTTAACGAGAGCAGCGGTCTCAGAAGGCTTAACGTTCATCTTCCAGTTACCAGCGATGATTTTTTTACGCATGATTTTTATCAACCTTTCGTTTTATTAGTTAAAGTTAAACTGATTCAAATTTACGGTGCTTAACTCCGGCAGCCTTAAACATTTTTTTTACAGTATCAAGAAAAGCATAGTCGCCGCCATAGACGACCTCTTTAATGCCAGCGTTAATAATAAGTTTAGCGCAGGTTAAGCAGGGAGAAATCGTTACATAAATCGTAGATCCTGCTATCCCGACGCCATAATAGGCAGCCTGACAAATAGCATTCTGCTCAGCGTGAGTACATAAACACTCATCTAAGTGAGTGCCGCTCTTAACCTTACCAGAACATCTGGGGCAGCCACCGTCAAAACAGTTCTTAACGCCACGCGGCGTACCATTATACCCCGTCGAAAGAATATGATTATCTTTCATAATAACAGCTCCGACATGGCGCCTTAAGCAATTGGAACGCTTAGAGACAACATGGGCTATCTCCATAAAATAATCATCCCAGGTAGGACGAGGGTCTACTGACTTTTTAGCTTTTTTTGTCGCTGTTTTTTTATCTGCCATATTTTAGACATTATGAATAAATGTTGGCGTATATTATACCAAATTTTAGATTGTTTTTCAGATTTTTCCTTTTCTAAAATTTTAGGCGCCCTTCTCTTTTACGAAAGAGCCTTCGCGGCGAATTCATCTAACTGACCTGTTAGAGCTAGAAAATCAAGCGCCATATACCTATCACGCATAAATATCGTCTTTCGAACATCTGAGAGCGTCGCCTCTACTGTTGAACCTATCGCTTCTGGCGATGTGGGAGCACCGACGACCTCCAGTCTTCTTTTTATTTCTTCCGAAGGGATTAACTGTTCAACAAGACGTGCGCGAATCTGAGGCCAGCGAGCCTTAAAATCCTCGAGCCTTGCTTTAGTAACCTCTCGATCGACAAACTTCGCACGAACCGACGTAACCCCAAGCGAAGGGAATTTAGTAGAACCAAACGCTTCCAACCCGAGATTTTCGGCCTCTTCAATGGGGAGCCAATTTTCAAGGCATTTTTCAACATCTAACTTAGTATAATCAAATGCAAGAATCTGTTCATACACTCGACACATAAAGAGCGTAAAAACACCAACTTGAATCCCGTGAGGAACGATTTCGCCTTTATAAGTATGATCTCGCATTTCTAATAAATGACTGAAGAGATGTTCCGCTCCTGATGCTGGACGCGAGCTTTGCATATCCTGCATCGCGAAACCACCTAACATAAGCCCTTCTACAAAACGAGTTAAGGGCTCAGTCTTTTTAGCAACTACTCCTTCAGGATCACCGATCGCTTCCTTTAAACCATCTTGAACCGTATGCCAAGAACTCTCATGCCATATTGACGCGCCAAGCTCATAGGCTAAAATCCAATCTGCTCCAGCAGGAACTTTAGCCATTAAATCTGCAAATCCACTCGCCGCCATCCATTCAGGAGCTGTGCGTATCACATCAAGATCTGCAACAATTACTCGGGGCGCAGGACAAGCGTAAGTCTGTTTAGCACCCTCTGGGCTTCTAAGAGCCGCGCCAAAACTAGAATAACCATCAACACTCGCGGCAGTTGCAACTGACATGTACGCTAAATTTAACTCACCAGCCGCACGTTTAGTTAAATCGTTAATTACACCACTACCTACTGAAACAGGAACGGGATTTACGCCATTCTTAGCAGCAACCGATATCGCATCTCTAACCTGATCAACATAAAAATAATCAGCATGAAACGTCTTACCGCTAGGCTCAAGTATAAATTTTGAAACCTCAACACCATCAGCTTTAAATAAAGCCTCAACTTTCTCTCCAGCGGCAAGTAATGTACGCGGGTCACAAATCAAAATAACTGAAACGCTCTCAAAATGTTCACGAAATAATTTAGGAATACACTCTAACGCACCCTCAGAAATGACACACGCCTTAGTATCTGTTGCTTTTTTTAGAGCCGCATCAATCATCGCTTTTGACATTTTAAACCTCGATCTTTAGTGTTAAATTTTTATTAATATTTTATCACATTAAATAAGGTAATTAATTAGACTTTTATTTAGGCATTGGGCCTAAGTCTTTAGCGCCCTTAGTTTCAAATACATTACGCTTGAATTCGTATGTGATTTTCTTTGTCGGTCTTTTAGCTTTGGTAATCTGCCCGTTTTCTTCTATCGTACTACAGCCGACGATATAATCAAAGCCTTTACCGACCTTGCAGTTTCTGACCGTTATCTTACCATCGACCGCGTCTCCCGCTGCAGATGGCCTCCAGTCTGCTAAATCAAAGAATATAACGCCTTTATCTTTCGCGGCAGTCATCTTGCAGGAATCGAACGACACTTCACCTACGCTGTACGCGCCTAATCTGAAGAATAAATCTCCCTCGACTTCGAATTTACAGTTCTTATAGCTTAAATTTGTCGCCTTTGTCCAATAGCCGCCCCTAAATACGCCGCCCTTAAATGTGCAGTTTTCAAATTTAACCGTTCCGCCGTTAGCGCCGCCGAAGTAGACGTTTTCAAAAGTGCAATTCTTAAATGTCTGAGTTCCTGAATGGAAACCCGAAATCTCACCTCCCTTAAAGGTGCACTTCTCGAATACATTATCCTTTTTAAAGTAAGTAAGTTTACATCCTTCCAACTCG
>JAGBTH010000178.1 GCA_017631385.1 Kiritimatiellia bacterium | reverse complement strand
GCTTCGGGTAATGCGCGCGCGAGCGTGCGAGCGCGATTCTGGGCTGAAGGGTACGTAGATGTAATTTTATTTAAGCGCGGTCAGCTCGATAGAATGATCGCTTATCTTCGCGATAATCCCCGGCGTTTGGGAGTTAAGCGAGAGAACCCCGATTTATTTAAGGTGACTCGTAAGCTCAATATTCAAGCTGTCGGTAGGTTCTCAGCTATTGGCAACCACTTTTTACTAAAGCGTCATTCGTTCCATCAGATTCAATGTTCGCGGCGCTTTTTCGCCTATCAGCGAGATTCTCGCGGTAATCTGATTAAAGATGCGCTCCCAGCCGTCGTAACGAGCGAGTTCGAAGATAGGCTCGACGCTGCCTTTGACGCGGCGCAAAAAGGCGCGGTCTTGATATCGCCTTGTATCAGCCAAGGGGAGCGCGAAATAGCGCGGCGCGCTTTCGAGGCGGGCTTTAGCGTTATTACACTCGCTAATAAGGGCTTCTCTCCGCTTTATAAGCCTGGCGGTAAATTATTCGAAACTTGCGCCAATGGTAAGCTATTGATGCTCGCGCCGATTGGTTGGCCGTATCAAGTCGCTGAAAAACCTATTACCCGCATTGACGCTTTAATCTTAAATCGTATCGCTCAACTTATCGCGGGCGATGGCGCCGCCAAAATCGATTATAAAGGCGTAGCTATTACCGGTATCAATGAGGGTGTTATAAAGGTAACTACCCTAAATGAATAACTCAACTAGATGATAAATGATGCGCATCATTTTGTGCTGAGATGCGCTTCAGAACGCGCGGAGAAGCGCATCATTTAATCCTGAGAAGCGCATTAAAATGATAGCTTTGTGTTTTCGCTCTTAAAGTGGTATAATTGTATATAACAATGAAATAACGAATAAAATAAAATCTAATATAAAATATCATGAAAACAAATCTCTTTTTACTTTTAGGGGCATTTCTTTTTCTTGGATTTTCGCTTTCGGCGCGAACTGTCGTGAGTTTAGATGGAGATTGGAATTATATTGTTGATCCTCAGAATATCGGTACTAAATCATATCATTGCGATCCTGATTCTGATACCGATAATATGAATTTTGGCAGAAACGCCAAAGTCAAAAACAAATTCCAGCTCTTAGAATATGATTTTAGCGTTGCTGATACCTTAAAAGTTCCAGGAGATTGGAATACTCAAAAGAAGGAACTTCTTTGGTATGAGGGTACTCTTTGGTATTCTCGCCAATTCGAATTTACTAAGCCTTCTTCTGGCACAAGGACATTCGTTAAGTTTGGTGGCGTCAGTCTTAAAGCTGATGTATATATGAATGGTAAGAAGATTGGTCGTCATATCGGAGGTTTTACGCCATTTGAATTCGAAGTTACTGATATTATTAAGGATGGTCTTAATAATATTGTTGTAAGAGCTAACAATACGCGAGAGAAATCTGGCATTCCTACTAAGGGGTTCGATTGGTGGAATTATGGCGGTATTATTCGTTCTGTTGAATTAGAAAATCGTAGCTCGAATTATATAGCGTCTTGGCGTGCTGATCTTAAAAAGGGTAGTATATCTACTCTTATGGAGAATGTTATTGATGTTTCGCTTAAGCTCGATAAAGAAATGGGCGATGTTCCAGTAAAATTCGCTATTCCTGAGCTAGGCATTAAGCTTTCGGGTAAAACATTATTAGACGGTAGCTTAACTTTTACGATTAATGCGCCGCAACTTCAGCGTTGGTATCCTAATAAGCCGAAACTTTATAAGGTTGAGCTTTCGGCTGGAGAAGATAAAGTAGTCGAAGAAATTGGCTTTAGGACGATAGAAACGCGCGGCGGTAAGATTTTACTTAACGGAGATGAGATTTTTCTTAAGGGTGTATGTATTCACGACGAAGTTCCAGGTGGAGGGCGCGTAACTACGCGTGAGCAGGCGCTTGAGAATATTCGCCGCGCTAAATCGCTCGGGTGTAACTTCGTTCGTTTAGCGCATTATCCGCATATTGAGATGATGATTAAAGAGTGCGAGAAGGCGGGACTCTTAGTTTGGAGCGAGATTCCGCTTTATTGGATGATTGATTGGAAAAATCCCGCTACTTACGCGAGTGCTGAAAACCAACTTAAAGAAATGATAGGTCGTGATGTTCGCCGCGCTAATGTTATAATTTGGTCAATCGCCAATGAGACGGTACCGTCTAAAAGTCGCAATGACTTTTTAAAGCGCCTCGCTCAGAAGGCGCGCTCTCTCGACTCAACTCGACTTATTTCGATGGCGATGGAGGTTGCTTATCTTGAAGATGGTACATATACCATTAAAGATGAGCTTAATACAGAAGTCGATATCATTGCATTTAACGAATATTTCGGCTGGTATGTTCAACCTAAGGATATACCGAATGCCGTTTGGCATATTTCGTTCGATAAACCTGTTGTCATTTCGGAGTTTGGTGGTGGTGCTGTAGCTGGGCGACATGGAGGAGTTAAGGATCGTTGGACCGAGGAGATGCAAAAGGATATTTATGAGAAGAATGTTAAAATGTTCGATAATATAACGAATCTTTCGGGAACTTGCCCTTGGGTTTTGAATGATTTTCGTTCTCCGCGTCGCCCATTAACCGGTGTTCAGGATGGGTTTAACCGTAAAGGGTTGTTCGCTCCTAATGGGGACGAAAAACTCGCGGCTGATGTTATGCGTCAATATTATAAGGCTAAGAGATAAAATCTAGAACTTAAGCTATAGTTGTTTTAATTAAACTCTATGCAAGGCGAATCAAACTTTGGTATAATACAAGAACATCGATTTCAATTTAATAACACTAAATAAAGTGAAGGAAAAGGAAAATGGCTAAAAAGATCATGGTTGACGGCAATACCGCCGCCGCCCAAATCGCGTTCGCGTGCTCCGAAGT
>JAGBTH010000019.1 GCA_017631385.1 Kiritimatiellia bacterium | reverse complement strand
CCGGCATTATTCTTTATACCGTTAATGAAGCCCTCGATTATGTATTTACCAACACTATAGATTTTGGAATCTTTAAATGCGGCAAACCATTCCCGAATTGCTACAGCAGCGGTTTTAAGCCCTGACGCAAATTTGTCAAGCAGCCCAGCATCTTTAAGACCCTTGAACCATTCGACAACCGTGTTTTTAGATTTAACAAGAATTCCAACGAATTTCTGGAAACCTTCAGATTCCTTGAACGATTTAAACCATTTTGAAGTAGCTTCGCCGGCTTTGATTACCCAAGGAATGACCTTAGACACAGCGCCAGAGAAATCAAGAGTTTTGTCAATCCAATCTCTGAATTTAACAAGAGCGTCGCCGATTATAGCAGCAAGATCGAGAATGTCCATCCCGAAATAGTCGAGTACAGCCGTCAGAACCTTAAACGCTATCTTAAGCGCCCCGCCAAGAACAGTGGACAATATATCGACTACCGCAAAGATACCCTTAAATACCCGCTGAAGTTTCTGGCCTGTTTCATTCAGCTCTCCGGTTTTTTCATCGGTAAGACTTAACGTCCTAGAGAACTTATGGAACGCAGCGATAAGATTAAATAGCATGTCAGCGGTGATCAGACCGTCGTTCTCGGGATCGAATATCTCTTGCCAAGCTTTTCCGATGGCTTTAAATACGCCGACTAAGCTCTTACCTACGTTCTTGAGACCCTCGAGAAGGAGCCAACGGCCATTAATCTTATCAAGATTATCGATAAACTCCTCAATGGGTATGCCAAGCTTTTCAGCAGTAGTTCGAAGCTCGTTAATAGCATCTATTGCCGGCTGCGAATAACCAAGCGCCTTCAACTCCGCATCGGACAACTTAACGAGCTGTTTTAACTGATCTTTAGTGGTCTTGTTAAGCTCGCCAGTAGCTTCGGTAGTTTCTGTAGTTTTACCGAGCAACTTATCCTGAGCCGCAATTTGCTCATCAGTATAACGATAACTATTACCAAGAGTCTCATTAACTTTGTTCTGTACTCGGTAGTAATTCTGACCGGATTTAGTCAAAGCGTCGAATCGCTCTTGACCATTACCGAATTTACCGAGAATGACTTTGTCGACAATATCGCCAAGATTTTCTACAACCTTAGCCGCATCTTTGGCTGGTTGAACAATGTTGTTTATCTTGTCAGACAGCCCGGTAAAACTTTTACCAAGGGCTCCTTCGAGAATGCCGTTTCTAACATCAGCGAACTTTGTAATTATTCCGCTAATGAAATTATTCAGACCGGTCCACAGCACTTTAGCTTCATCGAGATCGCCAAATATAATCTGCCAGGTATCCTTCCATCCAGTACCTGCGGTCGCCTTAAGCGAATCCATCATCATGCTGAATGTCTTAATATCCTGGGCTGCGCTATACGCTTTCTTACCTATTGCTGTGGTTTCGTCGCCGTAGTCTCCAAACACCTTCATCATAACATCAGTCGTTGCCCACTGATGCTGAAGACCGTCTATGAACAACTGTTGCATAGAGAAGGTTTTACCGCCAGCTTCGTATAAATCGTCGCCAGCTTTGGTTAAGGTCCCAGCAGCGATAGCTGCATCCACCATTTGCTCTTTCCATTCCATGGTGGCTATACCGGCGTTATTTATGGAGTTATAGTCCATTCTGGTTAAGTAACCAGTACCAATAGCCTGACCTAGATTGTAGAACGCTATGGAAGCTTT
>JAGBTH010000018.1 GCA_017631385.1 Kiritimatiellia bacterium | reverse complement strand
TTATGAGGCTCGTAAATATGGTATTCATTCAGCTATGCCGTCACGAACGGCGTATCAGCTTTGTCCTCATGCTATTTTTACCCCGCCTAATGGTAAATTATATAGTGAGGTTTCAAGAAAGGCTTTTGAAATTTTCGAAAGTTTCACTCCTTACGTAGAGGGAGTTTCAATAGACGAGGCGTTTTTGGATATAACAGGGTCAATCCATTTATATGGTAGTGCGCGTGAATTAGGTGAAGCATTACGCTCAAAAGTAAAAAGTATTTGTGGAGTGACATGCTCTGTTGGCATAGCGCCGAATCGCTTACTCGCTAAAATTGGATCTGAAGAAAATAAGCCAGATGGGCTTAAGATGATGCCATTTGAGAGCTCGGAGATAGCGAGTTTTTTGCGGTATAAACCAATATCTGTTTTGTGGGGAGTTGGTAAAAAAACTGTAGAATTACTTAAGCCATACGGGATTACTCAATGTGGAGATATTCAAGCTATTGAAATAAATCAACTAGCTACCATATTAGGCTCAAAAAGAGGCGCTGAAGCGTTAAAAAATTATTCATTTGGGATTTCGGATGATACTGTTTATTGGCAGCGAGAGCAAGAAAAGTCTGTTTCGAATGAGAATACCTTTGCCGAAGATGAGCGCAGTCGCGAGGTTGTTCGCTTAAAATTGCTAGAGCTGGTAGTTAAGGTAGGGCGCAGATTTCGTGAAGAAACTCGTTGGGCTTGTACAGCTAAGCTAAAGCTACGAAACGCGGCATTTGAAACAGTCTCTAAGCAAATGTCATTTGATGGACCTACTCGAGATGATATTACATTTAGAGAGAAGGCGCTAGAATTATTTAATCAGCTATGGCCGATTAATGAGCCATTTCGTAGTGGGAGCGACGCTATTAGACTCATTGGTTTTGGAGTTAGTAATATTCAAGATACTCCTGATGACAATCTACAGCTTAACCTTTTTGAGACTAATGATGATGAAAAACGCCAAAAGCGAGAGCGCCTTTCGGATGTAATGGATAAGCTATCGAATATTGGTCTTAATGTAAATAAGAAATAACTTTTATAATCTGATAGTGAGAATTTTGAAGGTTAAAATGAATAAAGATATTCCTTTTAAGAGTGGTGATTGGCGGCTAGAGCGCGAGATCGGGCGCGGCGCTTATGGAGCGGTTTATATTGCCTCGGGTTTGTCGGGGGATCGCGCGGCGGTTAAGATTTGTCTACGAGATGAGATAGGCGAAGATTCTTATGAGCGTGAGCTCCGCGGAGCTAAGCTTTATAGCTCAATTCCTCCTTCGTTAGGGCTCGTAAGAATGCGCGAGCTAAGAGAAGAAGAGTGGGGTTTTTATGCTGTAATGGATTTGGCGGACGATGAGTTTAATTCTTCTAGTATTGAAGCGTATCGTGCGAAGAATTTAGCTCGTGTAATAGATGGCGAGAAGGCGCTATCGCTTAATGAAGCTATTAGATTAGGCATTAATCTAGCGAAGGGATTAGTTGTATTACAGCGACATCACTTTTTACATAGAGATATTAAGCCTGCGAATGTTATATATGTAAAAGGTAAACCAGTTTTATCAGATCCTGGATTAGTAGTAGAAGAATCTCAAGCCGCAACTTTAGTAGGAACTCCAGGCTATATCCCACCAGAAAAGTTTACGAGTGCGGGGAGTGATGTCTATAGTTTAGGCCTTACGCTTAAGGCGGCGAGTTTTGGGCGTAAGATAGAAGACTTAGCTAAAGGTCCTGCGCATGAAGCGGATACGAGTTCTATGTTCTTCCCGATGTGGTGGAAAATCCTTAATAAAGCGACTGACTCGACGCCAGCGCGTCGCTATCAATCAGCTAAGGCCTTACTAAAGGATTTGACATTACTTAGATATAAGATTGGTGTAGCTTCAATATTAGGTTCGCGTTTTGTTAAATTTGTAATTGGGTTAATCGCATTTGGTTTTGCAGCATTATTGGTTTTTAATTTTATGCGCCAAGGAGAAGTCTCGAAAGATGTTAGTCGACAGAATCAGAAAATAGAGACTTTAAATGAATTTAAGACAGGCTGGAATATTCATACTAATAATATGGTTCGCCGAGCTAAAGAAGATGCTCAGCGACTTAAGGGTAATGTTATGAAGCGTATTGAAGAATTGAAGCTTGAACTTAATAGGAGTTTAAAAAGATGACATATAGATACTTTAATAATGAGACAACTCGTTCTAGTGTACTTAAGGCGGTTGCAGATACGAGTAATGAGAAAGCATGGAAGAGGCTTTTTGATTTATATGCGGGATTTGTCTTTTCGATAGCGCGTAGTAAAGGGCTTACGGTTACGGATTCGGATGATATTGTTCAAAATGTATTTGTAGATTTAGCCCGTAATTTACCTCAGTTCAATTACGATCGAACTAAAGGGCGATTTAGATCTTATCTTATAGGTCTTGTAAATTGGCGAGTTACTGATAAACTTAGAGCTAGTAAGCGGGATGTTGATTTTAAATCTCAGTATGGTGAAGATATGAAAGGCGCAGTCGCTGAGGACGATGGCAGCTTTTTAGAGAATGAGTGGCGAGCTGCGGCGATGGAAGAAGCTCTTCGCCGTATTAAAGACGAAGTTAAACCTGATCATTTCGCGGCTTTTGTCGCAAGCACCATCGAAGGCCAAGATACCGAGACGGTTATGAACCTTTATTCAATAACTCGCGACAATTTATATCAAATCAGAAAGCGCCTTACGTTAAAGTTAAAGGAGGCGACTCAGGCGGTGCTGGCGGAAATGGATAATCCCTCAACGCCTTGAAATGGCGTGTTCTTTATCTTCTTTCTTTATTGCATCCGCGACCATTGAAATGAGACCGCGCTCATTATTTTCGTCTAGCCACGCCCATTGACCATTAGGGTTTAGTTCGAGGAACCATAGCTCGCCGTCTTTGCGAATAAAGTCGAAGCGCCCGAATCTATACCCTGTTTCATTCATAAAGCCGCGTATTGATTCTTCGTCTTTCTTCGAGAGTTCACAACGAGGCCAGGCAGTTGGATTTTCCATAAGTGATTTGCGAGAATCTTCGGTATCGAATGCTTTTCGTGGGTAATTAGCCGCGTACATTTTACCGTCTATATAGACGACAGTAACTTCTTCTTCGCCATCAATGCGCTCTTGCATAAACCAAGGATAGCTAAGATCTAAAAGCTTAGGATCTACTTCCTTTACAAAAAAAACTTTGCCTTCGCCGATAGGTGTTTGTGTTAAAGATTTAACAACCCATTTCCCATTCTTTAATTCATTTGGTAATTCGCCATGAAAGAAATGCCATGGTGCAACATGGAAATACTTTGTGGCAGTGAGAAGTTGACGTAATTTGCCATAGTGTGTATTTTTGGATTTAATAAGACTAACCAATCCGCGACTTTGACATTCTCGATAGAATTCTTTAAGAAGTTCTTCAGTTTCTTCTCGTCGCCAATTTTCTACGCTGCCATATTTAGGTATATCTATTGGATCAAAATACATAGGTTTACGTAGATAGAATGATGTTAATGTTTTTTCTGTGATATTTTTATTCGAGATTTTATCAATTATACAAAAGCCTTTGGAATGAAAATCCCATGTAAAATCATCAGGCTTATCAATATTAAACCTAAAGACAGTTTCGGGATTTAATTCTTTCATAACTAAATCTGTAGTAGTGTCTTGACTACAAGTGGGAATAAAAATCATCTTAGGCTACCTTTTGTTGTAGATAATTGGGGCTAGTAGTAACTAGCCCCGTTGTTTTAACTAAGGATTACGATCAATCCCAAGTATTCGCATCGTCCATACGCTGGAAGCTATATGTGAAGTTTGTAGAAGCAGTGAGATTGCCTCTTTCGACTGACGAGAGACCAGAAACGCTGGTCGCGATTTCGTTAGGTGTCATTTTATTTTACCTTTCTTTTGTTTTGGTTAACCAATACAACGAACACCCGTCCGTTGCAAACAAATATACGAAGAAAAATTTTAATTCTGACAAAATATTTTATTATCGCAAGAATTAGCTAGTTCTTCATCGTGAGTAACGAGCAATACGATACGGTTTAAAGTTATGGTTTTTAGTAGATTAGCGAAGTTTTTGCGCGTTTTCGCATCGAGATGATTAGTAACCTCGTCTAGAACGAGTATGCTCGGATTTCGAATTAGCGCTCGTGCAATAGCTAAGCGCTGTAGCTCGCCCCCCGAAAGGGCCTGTCCCCAAAGACCGACTTGAGTTTCTAATCCGTCGGGTAGGCGGCTAATAACCGCGTCAAAGCCGCTAGCTTTTAAAGCGAGGGCAATATCATTATCGTTATAAGAGGTGTCTTTTAGTGTGATATTGTCACGAATTGTGCCAGTTATTAGTAGGCTTTCTTGAAAAACAATACCAATAGAATTTCTAAAAGTTTCTTCGTCTAATAGAGATATAGGCAGATCATTAATGAGAATTTCGCCTTGTTGCGGCTCAATCGCGCCAATAGCGAGTTTAAGGAGAGTCGTTTTACCAGAGCCATTCGCTCCTATGATAGCGGTTGAAGTTCCAGCGCGTAAAGTCGTAGAAAAGTTATTAATGACGCTATTCCCATTAGGATATGCGAATGTAGTATTGCGAAATTCTATACTTTTTATAGATTTAATTGTCTTGCTGCCATTATTGCGCGGCGAGTAAGCTAAAATTTCGTTTAAAGAATTAATAGCCTCTATAAGAGTAGAAGCCTCAGGCAGTAATGATACAATACCTTGAATAGATTGTATGGCTACGAGAAAAAGCATTTGGTAAGCTACAACATCGCCTACAGGAATTTCGCCGCGTGAAGCGAACGCGCCCGCTATCGCGAGAACCGAGATCTCGCCAATAACTAAAACCGCGGCGAGGAGCGAGCCAAAAATAATTGAAAGTCGATCTGTTTTGCAGTTGCTTTCTTTAAGGGTTCTCATCGCGTTATTCGGTTGGTCGGTAAAGCGCTTTACGGCATTTAAAGTGCGCAAAAAAAGGATAGAATTTAGAAAATCAAATAGAATTGTAAAGGATTTGTCACTTTTTTGGCGAACAGAGTGAGAGTTAGTCGAGAAGCGACGTGCGAATGGAATAAAAAGAAAAATTGAAAAAGGAATGAATATTACGAAAGATAGTGCGAGGGTTGGAGAGCGCGAATAAAGAGCAATACCAGCTGAAATCATTGTTACAATCGCGACGAGTATTCGAGGGTAAAGACAGCTTATAAAACTGCCAATAGCGAAAGTGTCGCGCGTAAGTTTAGCGACTAACTCGCCATTAGGTAATAAGGAAAGCTCTGAAGGCGAGCGATTGATGATAGATTGGAGAGTTCTTTGCTGAAGTTCTAGTTCTATACGCCTAGATCGCGAGAGAATAAATTGCTGGAGAAGGGGCGTCATAGCCGCTTTAGTTAAAAGAATTCCCGAAAGTAATCCGAATGAAAACCAAGGCGCATCACCTTTAATTAATGTATCAATAAATCTGCCAGTAACGAAAGGCGCGGCGATCCCGAGGATGGTGAGTATTATAGTAAAGGGTGTATATATATAAATGATAGCTGGCGAAGAAACTAGCACGGCTAATAAGAATCGCAGTTTAGCGATATATTTATATTTTGTAGAACGAGTTTTCATACACAAATATACGAGGCGTATGAAGAAATCTGACTATCTTTTTATAATCGTTGTCAGATTTTTAAAATTTTATCGTATATTCGAGTGACAAGAGAATTTACCGGTTGAGAGAGCCCGGGGCAGATTCACGGGTGAAGGGTCACGAATTGCATAATTGCAAAAATTTCATCCGTGAGTCTGCATTTTTTGATACAATATTTACGTTGGCGATAGAGATTTAGAGTATCATAGTCAAAGTCGCCTACCTAAATTCCCCGCGTAGGGAAGGTGAAAAGTAGTAACCTTTTATCTACGGTCATGGGACGCGTCGCAAGAAAGCCTGAGAAACTACCTTGTAAAGACGCACAGAAGGGTCACTGCCCTAGAACGCAGTTTCGCCTCCTTCGGTGTATCTTTACGGGCTCTCTCAGGCGCCTCTTGCGATACATCGAAGGAGGTTTTCGTTTTCCGCTTTTTCCGGTGTCTGCCAGGGCGCAAGCCCGAGGGAAACGGCGTGGGGCTTAGGCTCGCATAAGTGCCGCGCGCAAATCCGCGAGACGGTGAATAAACAGGAAACACAACAAACAATGAAAACAACTACGCTGAAGACAACTATTGTAGCGGCTTTGCTGCTTTCAATTCTTCCTTCAATGGCTGAAGAAGCCTCCGCCACGACTGCACGTGAAAGTGTCGAGAAGGAACAAAATTCCATACAAATGCTTGCCGAACTCGGATCCGGCGTTCACAAGGTGAAAACGGACGATAACAATGTCTTTAAATCTTGTGTAGTCGTGGGACAGTCGCGCATCAGCACCGTTCTTGGTTCGAGTAAAGGATTGGAGGTCGCACGTCGCAATGCGAAACTTAAAGCGGAAGCGGAGTTTGTGTCTTGGCTCAAGACGCATACTTCGAGCGTTCGTTCTTCGGGCGATGAAACAGAGTTCACCCTCAAAGGAGACGGAAACAACAAAAGCGAATCCGGGACTTCGTCTGAAACAAGCACAGAGTCGATAACCTCAAGTGCTCAAGGGGCAGTGCGAGGCTTGACTCTGATTGGGTCCCATCACGATCCAGAGACAAAAATGTTGACGCAAGTATATGCCTGGAAACCGGACTACGCTCGAATCGCCGATCAGATTGAAGACGCCATGAAGCCTGTCGACATACCGGCGCGAGAACCTGCCGCAAATAACGCTTCCAATCAGCCCAATCAGTCAAAAGGGCTGAAGAAGAAAACGATTGTTTCGCCAGAAGCAGCGGAATTTCTGTAAGACATGAGACTTGCAATGTTGATAGCTGTCGCATCTGTATTTATTGCGGCAGCCAACGCTTCCGCCGCCGAATGGCGGCGGAAGTCCCCCGTGAATGCCTCTGCATGCGTTTCGCATACAAACGGGATTTGGCAAATTTCCGTAAAATTCCACCCTGTAACGTCATTCGAAGAAGGCAAAAACCTTCTTGAGAACCATAAAATAGCACAGACAATCGCGGAATGGGGCCTGCTGAAGGAACTTCACGCCAGCCCCACGCAAACGCTTGAAGTTTCTGGACTTCGGAAGACTTCTTTTTCCGTTGGCAAAGATGCAGTCCGGGCTAAATTCTCGGTTCCCTTGGAAGGTGTGCGTCTGGTGGAACGAAAAGCGGCGGCTCATAAACAACCTGCAGCCAATGTCAAGATTCCCGACTGGCCGGATTCCGTGGTTGACGTGGAAATCGGTGATGAGGAAATAGAGGCCATCTTGCGACGGCATCCTTTCTTCATCAAAACCGGCGGGGCGAAAATACTTCGCCTTGAAGATGGCAGGGCTCTGATTGTATCCATAGGCATGACGGATGCTGCAAAGCCGACTGTCGCCAGGCGCACCATAGCGGAAAGCAAAGCGCGATCTGCCTTGGTGACCCATGTAAATGGCGTAAGAGTCTTCACGGAAAAACGATTGGACGAGAAAACGTCCGCCACGCTCTCGAAACACGGAGAAGCGGCCATTGAACTTTGCGAATCAACCGAATGCATCAAATCCGAGTCCAAAGGGAAATTGCTGGGACTTGATATCATTGGAACTTGGATTGTCAAAGACGAAAACACCTTTTGCCTTGCCATAGGACGCCTTATTCCCGCAGATGAGGTGCCGCAATTTGTTTCAACCGTTCAATAAACTGCCCTAAAGGAATAGTATGCAATGAAAACGATCAGCATCATGTTTACATCGCTTTTCGCATGTGCACTCGTAATCGCGGCACGTGCGCAGAGCGCGGAGCGACTTGTCGATGTCGTTGCCACCGGATACGGCTCGACACCGCGCGAGGCAACAAAAGCGGCACTTCGCTCCGCTGTCGAGAGTGTTGTCGGTACTATGGTTGATGCTACTACATTAGTAGAAAATGATAAACTTATCGAGGATGAAATTTTAACTTATTCCGCGGGCATGATCGCGGCTACTAAAATAATAGGCGAGCCTAAGAAATCGAGTGATGGGCTTTATACTGTTAAAGTTAAGGCTACCGTTAAGAAGAGTGATTTAAAAGAGAAACTTAAAGCGGCATCTACGGTGAATGTCGCGCTTGACGGTAATGACTTATTCGCAAGAATGACGGCTGAAAAAGAAAAATTATCTAACGCCGAAGCGATTATCAGGTCTGTTCTTGCTAAGCATACAAGTTGTGTAGTCGTAGAAGAGATACCAGGCGAAAATGGTAAGTCGTCCATTGATCTTGATCCAAAAACAGGTGAAGTATTCGTTAATGTCCGGGCTAGAATTGATAAAGTTAAATATGAACAGTTTGCTAATGAAGTAGTTGAAAAAATCGGTGCAATTATAGGCACTGAGAAAGTTAAGGTCAGGCCTGATGAAATTTATAATGATGGCAGACCTGCGAAGTTTAATATAGGCACACTGAGAGAATATTCATTTTTTATTATCACCAAGATTAGAAATAGTCAGGCAATAGCGTTTAAGGATGAGAGGCAAATTACTAATGTAATGGATATTATAAACTCCTACTGGTATGAGATAGGGCATGTTGCATTATCTATCACACTTCGTGATGTATTGGGGGAAGAACTTTATGAGACTTACGTTCTTTTAAAGAATAAAAAACTAGAGTATGGGTATTCAGGTGAAATGTCGAATTTTTCGGTTTTTGGTAAACTTAATAGTAATAGAACTTTTGCAGTTCTTCCATACTTGACGGCATTTGATTATGGTGGCTATACGAAAATAGAGAGCGATAAAACGTTTAGAGTCTCTATGGGAAAATTTACCCCAGAGGAATTGAAGTCTGTCGCGAAGATAGAATTTAAGGTGGGGTTCTTGAAGGATGGAAAGTTTACAGAGTAGACTTTTCGGATTATGAATGAAAAGGAGCGAACAGAATCCATGAAGCGTTTTCTTATTACTTTTGTATTGGCTTTAATTGTATTTAATACCTTTGGGCAGACTGAATTAGTTAAGGTTCGAGGTAAAGGAGTTGGTGCAGATAGGATGGAGGCGTTGAAGGACGCCTATCGTGACGCTGTGGAACAAGCGGTAGGCCTGTATGTTGATGCGGAGCAGATGGTTAAGAACGAGGATTTGGTCAAGGACCAGATACTTACTCAATCCAACGCATATATCGAGAAATATAAGATTGCAAAAGAAAGTAAATCTGATACAGGTCTAATTACAGTTACAATTCTAGCCGAAGTGCGTAAACGCGACCTCGTTAAGAAAATACGCGGCGTTATCCCGGTGAATACTATTGATTTGTCTGAAATTAGCAAAAATCTTCATGCGCAGATCGTTACTGATTTCAAAGCAAATGATGATGCGGTTTCGATTATAAGAAACGAATTGAAGGACTTGCAGCCATTGAAACAACTGTTTAAAGCTTCGCTTAATTCGATAAAGCCGGTCGTGGAACCTGTGAAAGAAGATCCTTCATTGGTGAGGTTGTGGTATCCTGTTAAATTAGAAGTAGATGCTGATAGATATTATAAGGATTTTGTCCCCCGTTGGACGCGTATTTTAGAGCAGATAAAAATTGGCTCAGCAAAAAAGTTGTCGCTGAAAAATGAATTATCGTTGGTCAAAGCATATGACGCATTTATAAATGAGAAATATGGCAATACTCGAAAAGGCAAGACTGGTATTATGACACGCTGTGAGGAAAAAAGCGATAACTACGTGTGGTTGTTTCATAGTAATGTCTGGCCTCTTAGTAGTACTGGATTATCTCTTAACGAAGAATATGAAGGTATGAATTTTTTATCCACTTTAATAGGAGGAGAAAAGTACATACTGCATGGATTCGGAGAAAAGTGGTTCGGATCCAGAGAGAAAATTGATAAGGAAAGCTTTAACAAATGTGAACGCTATGTTAGAAGGTTTTTTATAACGAGATTTGGATCTGTGGAGCCTTTGGCGTGCATTCCAGAAGGATGTGATTTTGGTATTGTGCTTATCAAGTCAGCACGTGGTAATACGCTACAAGGAAGTATGTATAGCATACCTTACTCGTGTGTTTGCGAGATTGCTAAATGGCAGAACAAGGTAACACTTGGGAATGCTAACGGTGATTTCCATTGGATGCATAATACACCAGTGAAGACGTCGTTTTCATTATGCTTTTCAGACTCTAAAAACGAGGAAGTTGTGGCAACGGTTTTTGCCGTGAATAATATTGACACTTTTAATTTTGCTTGCGTAACTCTTGACGAAGGTCGTCATCCAGACTACCTTGGGTCGAGAAAATGGCTAATAACTCCGCTTGTGGGAGGAGTTGCTCAAAGTTATATTAAATGGGTTAGTGTTGATGTTCCAAAGGACGACGTAGCAAAGATCGCCAAAGTTAGAATTTCGGTTGAGGAGTGAATTTATCAAAATCGCGGTTGGGTGAGAATAATATTCTAGAGCTTAAAGGTAAGTATAAGACGCTTATGCGTTATAAAGCGCTTGCCGTGCATTTAAGGCAGGTTACCGAGACTAAAGATCCAACATCGACATCAGCATTACTTGAAAAGCCTTTAGAAAATAAAGTTGAGTCGATTTTAGAAGGCGAGCCGATTTTTTCGCATCTTTTCGGTCAGCTGGAATATATGCTCGCGCCTGAGACTGTGATGTTGGATGCGCCGAGAGTGAAGAAGAAGAAATGTCGAAGTCGAAGTGGAAGTTGAACAGTGGAATTATAAAATTCTCTTAATAAAATTTATCAATTTCTCTGTTCGACATGGGCTTTCGACTTCGACTTGACAGAAGAGGGGATTGTCCTCATTGGAGAATAGCCTGGGGGACTCCCCATTGGTGATAAGTGATAGAAAATTGTGGTTAGTGCGATGTTTCAGGGTGTTTTGTAAAGTGAGAATTTGATGCGGGATTTTTTACCACCGAAAACACGGAAGCCGGCTCGCTTGGAGTTCGCCGGACACATGCGCCGAAGATGAACGAAGTGAATCGGAGGGGGATGCACCTGCACCAAAGGTGTCAGGTTGCCCGACGAACAACGGGAGGAGCTTTGCGAAGCAAAGTCGCAAGAGGCTGTGTCGCGCAGAACGCAAAGCGTTCGAGCGCACGAGCCGCAACGCGGCGAAGTGGAATCGCGAAAGGGTTGAGAAAGTTGCCTTTGGATAAAATAACCACATTGATTCCGTACTACTTTTGATTGTTTTTAGATACCTTCAGTATGGGGTCTCAAGGGGGAAGCCTAGCGGTAAAAGCGGGTGGCTGTATATGGTGAAAGTTATTGGTGTTGCAGGTGAAAGAATTGTCTGGTGCAGGTGAAAGTAGGTGAATGGTGCGGGTGAAAGCACTTGAAAAGACGTCTCTTCTCTAAGAAATGGCGCCATTTCTCGTTAAAATGCCGCCTCTTTGTGAAGAAATGGCGCCATTTCAACTGCTTTCACCCGCAGCGGAGAGTTTTTTCACCTAATTTTATAATGCTTTGCGTGCTCTAAATTCAATTTTTTGATGCCCTCACGAGCTCGAAGACAAAAGGTGAGCACCTTTTACCCTAGAGGTGCACACCTCTTAGATCTGAGGTGCGCACTTCTTGCTTTTGAGCTCGTAGAGAGGGTCGATTGTGGAGGAAAAGCCTCGAGCCTTCTCCCTTCTTCCTCGTACCTTCTTTCAATAGCGAGGGAGTTAAAAAGAAAGGAGATGAAGATATTAAAAAATGTATTCTATTGCAGTTTGTTTATGTTAAAATATATTCTATAACAGTTAAAGGAGAAAGAGAGATATGAATTTAATTAAAGCGATATTGTTCTGCGCCGCGTTAATGGGGTTCGCGGGGTGTAGGTATGATTCGTGTAATCTGCCGCGTCAAGCGCCGCCTTTTTCGGAGAGTCGTGCGGATTTGCCTGGCGCATTATATAAAGGTAAGCTGCGTAATGTTACGAATCTAGATGAAATGGGTTCACTCGCTTTATTCGCTGGTGAGACGGTTGAAGATGTTGCCCGCAATGAGAAGGCGAAGAAAAATGAGCCGGCAGACCGTTGTAATTCGCTTTTTTTAAGACGCATTAAGCGAGATGGGTCTAAAGAATGGCGTTTATTATTGACGACAGGCTCTAAGTGGAATATTCCTCATAATGCTGGTGATTGGGGTTTAGGTCAAGATGAGATGATTAATTCGTGTTTTGAGGTTTTTCGGGCGAGTTTTGCCTCTGATAAGCGTCATTTGTGGATAGTTTGCAATCCACATACTTATACATTTACCGATGTATGTTCGTATGATGCGCTAAATAATACATTTCGTGTTATTTGTGATGGTGACACGGCTGAAGCGCAGAGAGACGGTACAGTCTTAGTTAAAAATAAGAAAACATATCTTTATGACAAGAACGGTGAGTCTCTCGGAGCTGCTTGGTATAATGAATGGATTACCCCCGATGGTAAAGTCGTAAAGAAGACTAAGCCTAGACGCTTTTTAGATTAATTTTTATTGGACAAAAATCTCGAAAGCACTTATAGACGCTCGCAAAGGCTAATAAAAATAGGCTTAAGAGAGTGTCAAGTATTAAAAAAGGTGGGTTTTTAAGGGCTTTTTTAATTTTCCTATTGCAAAATTCAGTAAATACTGATATATTATAGTCAAAATCGTATAAGAGTGGTTCTTATGCGAAAAACAAAAGGATCAAATAAAATGGCTAAGAAAGAAATCGTTCCTACCACCAAGAGCGGAATCATGGCGGCCCTCGCTGAGTCTGCAGGCATCACCAAGAAGCAGGCTCTCGATGTTTACAATAGACTCGTTGACCTTGCGGTCAAGGGTGCTAAGCAGGAAGAGAAGGGCTATATGCTTCCCGCTATCGGTAAGGTAAAGCTCGTTAAGCGTCCTGCTCGTACTTGCCGCAATCCTGCGACTGGCGAGATGATCAAGGTTAAGGCTAAGAAGGTTGTTAAGCTTCTTGCTTGCAAGGCTCTTAAGGATGCGATTCTTGGCTAATTAATTTTAGTTAGGAAGATATGATGAACGCGGGCTTTTATAAGTCCGCGTTTTTTATATCTTAGGTTATCAATTAAATATTCCTATTAATAATGTTGAAGAACTTAGTTTAAGATGTTATCATACCCTATAATATTTTAGAGTTATTCAAGGTGATTAATGTGATGAAAAATTCTTCAACAAACTTTTATAAATGGCTTTTATTATTGATGCTTGGTGGGGCTTACTTTTTCCATCAGGCCGATCGCGCGATTTTTGGCGTTTTAACTCCTTATATTCAAGCTGATTTAGGTTTAAGCGAAATTCAAATAGGTCACATTACTACAATATTATTTATAACTATTGCAGTAGTAACTTTCTTTGCAGGTTTTTTAGGCGATAGATATAATAGAAAGTGGATTATTACACTATCACTCTTATTTTGGTCGTGCGCTACCGCGGCGATTGGGCTTATAAAGGAATTTGAGATTTATGGCTTTACAATTTCTGCATTCGCCATGACGATGTTTTTACGCTCAGTAGCTGTTGGAGGGGGTGAGAGTTTTTATGCGCCCTCTGCAATGTCGCTTTTAGCTTCATGTCACAAAGAAACTCGTTCATTGGCATTTTCTATTCATCAAGCAGCACTTTATTTTGGTCTTATGATGAGTGGTGTTTTAGCAGCTAAAGTTTTAGGCTTATTCGGATCTTGGCGCGCTGTTTTTGTCGCGTTCGGCTTAGCAGGAATGATTTTAGCGATAATTTTTATTTTCGCCTTAAAGGAAGTTCCGCGCGAAATCCCCAGTGTAAAAGAAGAAAAATTACCATTAAGCGCATCATTTAAGGCTTATTTTACAAATCCTTCAGCACTTTTAGCGACGACTGGCTTTATAGCTATAGTGTGCGTCAATAACGCGTATTTAACCTGGGCGCCGAAGATATTCTCCGAACGATTTGGCGTTGATGCTGGCGTCGCGGGTAGTCATACGATGCTTTATCATCATCTTGTAGCATTTGTAGCGATTCTTATAGGTGGATGGTTGACGGATAGATTTGTACGTATAATGCCGCGTTTTCGTCTTTTATTGCAAATTTTAGCCCTTTTAGGTGGCGGATTAGCCTTATTGTTTATTGGTAAGTCCGGGTCATTTACCCTTGCAGTTATGTTAACGGCTGTTTATGGACTTTTTAGAGGATTATTCGAAGTAAATACTCATGCCTCAGTATTTGATGTGATTTCATCGCGTCATCACGCCTCGGTCGTTGGTTTTATGCTCTTATTAGCTATGTTTTTAGGTGCATTATTCGCTGGCGAATTAATAGGACGTATTTTAGAGCGATTTGATAAATCCGAGGGGTGTTTTATCGTGTTTCTCTTAATGGCGCTTACTTATGCGTTAGCTGCCATATTGATGTCTATTTCATTTTTCTATACTTTCAAAAGGGATTATCGGTCGAAAGAAATTTAAAATTGCCAATTTATCATTAAAAATATTGCTTTTTTATTAATTATCGTTCGTTAAAGGGGAATATTTTTCTAAGAATTTAAGTTTTTTCATTATTTTCATCAAATACACGTTTTTTTATGCTATAATATACGAAAAGCCAGGATGGTGGAATGGCAGACGCAGCGGACTTAAAATCCGCGGCTCGGTAAACGAGCGTGCGGGTTCGAGTCCCGCTCCTGGCACCACTTTATAAGGGGGGACGTGATGGATTTGGCTAAATATATTGACCATACTTTTCTTAATCCCGCGGGCGATGAAAATGCAGTAAGGCAGCTTTGCCGCGAAGCTAAAAAATACGGTTTTTGCTCTGTTTGTGTAAATCCAGCTGAAGTGCCTTTAGCAGTGAAACTTCTTAAAAAAAGCGATGTTAAAGTTTGTACTGTTATTGGATTTCCGCTTGGTCAAAATTCGACTGAAGTTAAAATAGCTGAAGCTCTTGATATGCTCGCTCAAGGGGCTGACGAGTTAGACTTTGTAATAAATGTTCGACTTCTAAAATATAACCCCATCGCCTGCTATGAAGAACTTGACGCTTGTGTAAAAGCATGTCGTGCGGCGAATGAAAATGCTGAACTTAAGCTTATTATTGAATGCTGTTATTTAACAGATGATGAGAAGATACTTGCTTGCTCATTAGCTAAGATGGCTGGTTTTGATTTTGTTAAGACATCGACTGGCTTTGGGCCCTCTGGCGCTACCGAGTCTGACGTAAAACTTATGCGCAGAGTCGTTGGTAAAAAGATGGGTGTTAAGGCCGCTGGTGGAATTCGAACTCGCGAGGACGCCGAGAAGATGATTAACGCGGGAGCTTCGCGCTTAGGGTGTTCAGCTTCTATTGCTATATGTAGCTGATTTGGATTTTAGAATATGCGCCATTGAATTAGCAAGGTAAATATTTTATAATGATAATATCTCATGAGTAAAAAGGTTATCGTCGTCGGAGCTGGCTTTACAGGACTGCAATTGGCTAGAACGCTTGTTGCAGAGGGAGTGCATGTTGTTCTCGTAGACCGTGATCCGGATAAGGTTCAACATGCTCGTAATGCGCTTGACTGTACGGTTGTCGAGTCTGACGGCAATAGCCCTGAAACGCTTTCAGAAGCGGGTATTGCTTCAGCGGATGCGCTCGTTACGCTTACAGACGATGACGAAATGAATATGATAGTCTGCTCATTGGTTGATGCAGATTATCCTGAAGTTCTTAAAATTGCGCGAGTTCGTAATTATGCGTATTATTTAAAAACGACTGCCACTCAACGTCGACATGCTGATGCAATGGCCAATGGTGAGCGTCGCCCATTGTTCGGGGTTGATCACATGCTCAATCCCGATGTCGAAGCGGCCGCTTCTATTTGCCGCGCGATGTCGTTAGGAGCGGTTGGTAATCTCATTGATTTAGGGGGTGGCTTTGGGATTGTTTCGGTTGATGTTTACCCTGAAGGTCCGCTAGATGGATTATCTATCCGTGAGCTCGCTTCGAAACCAGAGTGGAAGTATCTTATCTCCTATGTTGAGACAGAAGATGATGCCATACTTCCAGACGGCAATACTGTTCTTAAAGCCGGTGATCGCGTTGGTATTTTAACATCTTTAGAAGATATTTCAACATTAATGGAATTTATCGGGCGGCCTACTGAAGAGAAGTTAGGGTCGGTTACGATTTTTGGCGCTGATCGAGTTGGTAAGCTCGTTGTTGATCATCAGTTTTCGTCGCGTCGCGCGTCTGCATTTGCGCATGCGTTCGGGGATTCGTCAAAGGCTAATTCACGTGAAATTGTGATTATTGATAGAGATCCTGTTCGTTGCCGCGAAGCAGCAGAGTGCTTTTCGGATGCGCGAGTTCTTTGTGGTGATATGACTGATGCTGATCTTGTTCGAGAGGAGGCTCTCGATTCAAGTGATCTTATGGTGGCCGCGTCAGGTAATTACGAGAGTAATCTTGTAATGGCGGCATACTTAAAGACGCGCGGAGTAAAGCGCACGATTGCCCTTACAGCGAGCGGTGAGTTCGATGATGTTGCTCGTAAACTCGGTGTCGATGTAGCAATTCCGATGCGAGATACTATAGTAGACTGTATTGTTAGTCATTTAAGAGGTCGTAATGTTAAGTCGATTCATACGGTTTGCAATCGGCTTTTCGAAATTGTCGAGTGTGAAGTAGCGCTCGGCAGCCGTGCAGCTGGTAAGCCTCTTGAGAAATTATCAGAATCAGGTGAGTTTTTAGCTCTTCTCGTTCAGTCTAAGGGGAGTGACGAGTTTACGGTACCTAGTGGTAAAACGATAGTTCCTGCTAGAGGGCGAGTTGTTTTAGCGGTGAGAGCAGGCTCTAGTAGAACTATTCAGCTCTTTACTGGGAGGAATCGAATCTAATGGGTGTTTCGCTTCTGCGTGTTTTTTCGTATATTCTAGCTTTAGCTGGTGTTGCTTCTTCATTGCCGTTCGCTATAGCGTTGATATACAATGAGCAAAGCGCGATATGGGCGTTTGGTGTGTCGATGTTGTCTAGTATTGCTTTTGCGTTGATTATTGCTTTTATTTATCGTAAAGTTGAGACGAAGACATTGAATATTCGCGGCGCATTTATGGCTGTTGGCGGATCATGGATATTCTTGAGTCTTTTTGGTGCGCTGCCGCTTTATTTTAGCGGAGCTGTCCCATCGGTAACTGATGCGATATTTGAGAGTGTCAGTGGTATTACAACGACTGGCGCTACGATAATACCAGATGTTGAGATATTGCCGCGAAGTATAAATGTTTGGCGCTGCGAGATGCATTGGCTAGGTGGTATGGGTGTAATCGCTCTTGTAGTAGCGCTAGTACCTCTTTTAGGTATGGGGGGTATGAAGCTTATTCAGGCCGAAACGACGGGACCAGAGAAAGGTAAGCTTACAGCCCGTATAACGAATACAGCGAAGGTTCTTTGGTTCATTTATCTTGGTTTTACGCTAGCGCAGTTTTCATTACTTTTATTGTTTGATATGGAAGTTGTCGATGCGCTTTGTCTAGCGTTTTCAACTCTTGGTACGGGCGGGTTTTCATCGCGCAATGCCTCGGTTGGAGCGTTTATGAATCCTGCGGTTGAGTGGGTTACATGTGCTTTTATGATTTTAGGGTCAATTAACTTCGCACTTTATTATAGGTTTTTTACTGCTAGAGTTGGCGGTATTTGGCGAGATACTGAGTTAAGGGCTTTTCTCTTAGTAGTAATGGTGGCTTTTTTATGTGTAACATTGGTGCAGTTACCTACTGGAGAGGGCGTTTCTAAAACTCTTAGAGATTCGGCTTTTCATGTTTCATCAATAGTTTCTTCGACAGGCTTTATGACTGCGGACTATACGGCATGGCGTCCTGCGGCTCAGATTGTCCTTTTAATACTTGTTTTTATAGGAGGATGTTCAGGCTCTACGGCTGGCGGTGTAAAAGTTATTCGTTGGACTATACTTTTTAAACAGCTCGTTAATGAGTTTCATCGTCTGGTTCATCCTCATGGCGTATACACGCTTAGGCTCAATGGTCAGCCTGGGCGCGAGACGTTAGTGCCGTTTGTCGCGTCATTCATCTTTATTTATTTGTTTTCTGTTGCAATAACAGCATTCGTGGGTGCATTGGCGGGACTGCCGACGTTTGAAGCTTTTACAGCTTCGCTTAGTATGATAGGTAATGTAGGTCCAGCTTTTGGTGCGCTTGGGCCTTCTGCAACATATATAGGTATTCCAGCTGGTCTTAAATGGTGGTATTGCTTGGCGATGTTGGCTGGGCGTCTAGAGATATATACGCTTCTTATTTTAATTGGAAGTATGTTTAGTTTGCGTCGGGCTCTCGGATCGCAAGCTGCTCGTTGAGTGTTGAAAGGAGTAAAAGTTTTGAGAATTATAAGTTTAGTTTTTATATTAGTTGCAGCTTCTGCGTTAGCGGTAGATGAAGAATGGCGTTTTGTCGCGGCAGAGCAGGGAGCGACAAATGTTGTTATTGCGTCTGCGTCTCCTAAAGCTCCGTTAGAGTTTACGTGGAGATGGAGCCCTTATGAAGATCCAAATGTGGCGAAAGACGCGGCAGCTTTCGCTTGGATTGATGAATGTAAGATGATAGATGGCGGCCGCGCTGTATTGGTTTGCGCGTCGAATGGTGGCGCGGCGGCGATTGATATAGCTACTGCTAGAGCTCGTTGGTATTTAAAGCTCGCTCCTGATACTGCGGGTCCCCATTCATTGGAGCTTTTGCCTGATGGTCGTGTAGCTGTCGCGTGCTCTGTTGGTATTGATAAACTTATATTTGTAGATGTAGCGAAACATCCTTATGAGCCTTCTAAACAGACAGTCAAGGAAGTAATGGATTTACCTGGTGGACATGGAGTTGTGTGGGATTCAAAGCGTAATTCACTTTTTGCGCTTGGATTTACGAATTTATTTGAGCTTACTTATTTAAAAGAGACGATGTCAGTCAAGGTTAAGAATAAGTGGGACTTTTCGCAAGTAGCGATAGATCCTCGAGGTCATGATCTTGTCGCAGACGGTAAGGGCGGCTATTATATGACCAATCGTACAGGAGTATGGAATTTTAATCCAGAGGCTGGCGCTTTTAAGCCTATAATGATGCGCTCTCATGTTAAAAGTTATTCGCCTGATGCAGTAAAGGGAATTCTTTTGCAAGTGCCGACTGAAAAATGGTGGTCTGATAGATTAATTATTATAGAGTCTAACGGAGTTGAGAGGATTGTCGGACCTTTTAAGGATGCGAAATTTTATAAGGCTCGTTGGATTAAGGAATCCATTAAGAGATAGGAGTAGAGATGGGTTGGAATGGAGCGATATTTGGAGGGTGCCTCGGTAGCTGGTTCGGTAAATTACCGGGAATTATTATTGGCGCTATAATCGGTCATTTTGTCGAGGAATCCACTAAGAAGAAAAAAAATACGGCGAGCTCTCCTGATCTCGTATTTTGTTCGTCGGCAGCAGCTATGCTAGCTAAAATGGCGAAAGCTGATGGGCGAATTTCGAAAGTTGAGATTGATGCAGTTGAGATGGCTTTCGCGAAGTTGGGTTTTTCTACTCGGGCTCGCAGCCACGCCATTGATGTCTTTCGCAAAGCGAAAGATGATTCGCGTACAATTTACGAGTATGCTCATGATTTTACGTCAGTAGTTGGCAATGAGGATGTAAGAGTTATTTTTTACGAAATGCTCTGGGATATCGCATGCGCCGATGGAGATCTCTCGGCCGCTGAAAAATCAATTCTTGAAAAAATAACATCGCATTTACGAATTAATCCTGCGTGGTATGGTGTTTTTTATCGAGAGAGATTTGGTACGAATTCGGGAGGATATGCGCCTAAAGATGACGATAATATTAATGATGCGTATAGCCAATTGGGCGTTTCTCGATCAGCTAGTGATGAAGAGATTAAAAAGGCGTACCGTAATCTCGCTAAACGCTATCATCCCGATACGCTAAAAGCTCAAGGGCTCCCTGACGAGATGGTCGCGAGAGCGAATGAACGAATGTCGAAAATTAATGCGGCATGGAGCGCTATAAAGAAGGAGCGTGGATTGTAATGGAATTAGAAAATATGAAATTTAATTTTGAGGGCGCGACATTTGATTCGCGTCTTGTTAAACCGGGCATGCTATATGTAGCTCTTAAGGGTGAAAATGCTGATGGCAATGATTTTATTCCAAAAGCGCTTGAAGCTGGTGCTGCTAAAGTTATAGGCGGGGATAACGCCTTAGTCGAGCTTCAGCTATTAGCAAGGGATTATCGTCGTTCACTTAAAGATACGACTGTAGTTGCGCTTACAGGGTCTGCGGGTAAGACCACAACTAAAGAGCTTTTAAAGACATTTCTTTCATCTATCGGTAAGACTTGCGCGACTATAGGTAATTATAATAATCATCTTGGGCTACCAATAACAATTCTTAATTGCCCTCGCGATGCTAAGTTTCTTGTTCTTGAAATGGGTAGTAATCACCCTGGTGAAATCGCGACTCTCTGTGATATTGCAGAGCCAGATTCAGGGCTTATTACGAATATTGGAACTGCGCATATAGAATTTTTTAAAACGCGAGAAGGTATCGCTGAAGAAAAGGGGACTCTTCTTTCGTACATTAGGGCTTTTGGTACAATTCCTAAGATGTGTGATTTTAAGGATGCTCTTAAATCTAGGTGTCGCGGCGAATTTATTATTGCTGAAGATTTACCGGTTAGGTTAGCCGATGCCATAAAAGATGTTTTACCGGGAGAGCATAATCTAACTAATGCATCTGTCGCGTATGCAATAGCCTCGCGCTATGGGGTTAGTGTAGAAGATGCGATTCAATCTCTGAAGGATTTTGCATTACCTGGATCGCGGTGGCGCAAGGTCGAAAAGAACGGCGTAAAATTTATTGATGATACTTATAATGCCAATCCTGATGCTATGAAGGCGGCGCTCTTAACCTTCTCAAAGTTAGAGCATAAGGGGCGAAAGATTGCGGTTTTGGGCGATATGTTTGAACTAGGAGAGGCTTCTGAGGCGCTTCATTCTGAAGTATTTGATTTTGCATTAAGTTTGAATTTGGATGCTGTCATAGCGGTTGGAGCTACCGCCAGTCGCTGTAAGTGTTCGAAATCATTTGAAAACTTGCAAAAACTATCAGAAAACGCTTCTCAAGAGTTTCGTGAAGGTGATTTAGTATTACTTAAAGCTTCAAATGCAATGAAATTAGGAAAATTGACCGAATAATTTGGTATAATATTCTAAAATGCTTGAAGTTTGCAATATTGCTTTTTCCTATGGTGCTAAAGAAGTACTTAAGGATGTTACTTTCGCCGCTAAACCCGGCGAAATAGTTTGTATTGTAGGCAATAACGGCGTAGGTAAGACGACACTTCTTAAAATTTTAGCTACGATAACCGCTCCGGATTCTGGTGTTATACGTGCAGAAGGGCAAGATATTTTTAAATATCCTTTAAAATATCGTAGAAATCTTGGATATCTTCAAGAGTCTCCGGCTCTTTATGAGGATATGACCGTTAAGTCGTACCTTAAGTATCGCGCTATGCTTAAAGGTGAGCCCGAAAAGCGTATTAGACGTAGGATTCAAGAAGCACTTAATACATGTAATATTCAAGAAGTGATGCATCAAACGATTGGTAAATTATCGTTTGGTCTTAAAAAACGAGTTGCCATAGCCGATGCGATTCTCTTGCGCCCAAGAACAATTCTTTTAGATGATGTTTTTGCGGGTTTAGATCGTACAATGCGTTTTGATGCAAAGGAAATAATAAAATCTGTATCTGCATTTTCATCTGTAGTTCTTACTGGTCACGAAATGACCGATCTTGCGAAATTAGCTACTCGCTTTCTAGTTTTATCGGATGGTCGCATAAGTGCTTCTATTTCAACTGAATCTCTTAATGAAATTGAAATAGTATCTCGTATAGACAATGCTTTAAAAGGGGTGGTATCGTGAGCCCAATGCGAGTAACATTTAAACGAACCGTCGGAATGGTTAGTAAGTTGTATATTACAGCTTTATCAATAGCAGTCTTTTTCGCTGGTGCTGCGACGCTTTTTGCATTTAATCTTGATGCGGCAGAAGGAACTTTTTCTGCGCTTGCGCCTTTATGGACAGTGTCGGTATCTCCTATTCTTCCTGTTTTAGCGGCTTTGTTGGGTATGGAGGTGTGGAGTGATGAGCGAAAGACGGGCAGAATTGATGTATTGCTTTCTTCTCCTGTGCGGGAACGTGATTTTGTTGTCGGTAAATTTTTGGGAGTTTGGTTTTTTGTTGTTACGTCGATTCTTTTGTTTTTAGCCTCAACGTTAGCTTTTTTGAATTTTTACGCTCCTAAACTTGCAGTTTCGATATCAGTTGCAGGGTTTCTGCCTGGTATTATACTTTTGATTCTCCAAGGTTCTCTTTGGTCTGCAGTTGCGATAGTGTCGAGCGCCTTATTTAGAAATGCTGCGGGATCCGCAGCCACCACGATTTTTGCTCTTGTAGCGTTGCCTCGTGCGCTATGGGCGGCGCTCTCGTATTGGACTCGTGATGGGCTTGAGAGGTTTGGTGAGCTACCAATGGATATTCATGCCTTTGATTTTTCATCTGGTCTAATCTCTGTTGGCGTTGTCGTATCTTACATCCTTTTAACTTTTGTAGCTCTTTTTGTGGCCTCTAAAATAATTTCGTCGCTTCGGTTCGTAGGTCGAAATGCGCGACGTTTGCGTTTTTCAGCATCTTTTTCGTTAATTCTTTCGGTGTTGTTTTCAATACTTGCAATAGCCTTAGTATATCGTGTAAATGTTAATTTTGATATACCTGTAGCAGGGTCTGGAGAAACGAGATTTTCTGCTCATACGCGAAGTGTATTAGAGCAAGCACGTGGCTCTGTTTCCATTATTGCCTTTTTAGAACGTAAAGATTCTCGATTTCGTCATGTAAGTCACTTTTTGCGTTCATTGAAACGTGACGCTGATGAAGTCGGCGGTGTACGCCTTGATATAAAATATGTAGATCCAGTTTTAGATATTGCTGAGGCTACGCGACTTGTTCGTGAGGGTATTGAAAAGTCCAGCTTTGTGTTTGAGCGTGATGGAAGAATAGTTCATACGCTTAGTATCGATGAAGGATATAGCGAGCGTATTATTTCGGCTACGATTGAGCGTATAGCTGTACCTTTTCAGCGTAGTAGTATTTATTGGACTGTGGGGCATTCTGAAGCTACATTCGATGATTACAATCCCGAAGGGTTAAGCGATGTAGCTAGAGAGCTTTCTCTTAACGGTTATGATAATAAGAAGATAAATTTAGCCGATAGTAATTCTATTATAGGTAAAGACTGCGCCTTATTGATTATCGCTGGACCCAAGAAAGATTTTGCAGAAAGCGAAATAGAGCGTTTAAAATCGTATCTTAATGGCCAAGCCGGGAATTCCGATGGTGGCAGAGTGCTAGTTCTCATAAATTCGTTGGAACTTCGCGGGTTGGTAAATTTACTTTCGTCATGGGGTATTAGACCTGGTGAGATAGATCTTAGAGGGGTATCTACCATGACTGGTGATGATGTTATAGTTAAGGATTTTTCTGAAGCGCATGCTATTACTAGGACGCTAAAGGACCAGCAAGTTATTCTTTATAAGCCATTAGGATTATCTTTATCTTCTTCTGCTATTGAAGGTGCTAGTGGCGCTGATTTAAAACGTTATAGTTGGCTCGTTGAGGCTGGGGGTCGTCATTTAGCCTCTGTAGTCGAGTGTGGGAGTACGAGAAGTGATGTTGCTATGAGACCTTCTCGTTTAGTTGTTATTGGTGATGTAGTCTTTATGATGAATAATAGCTTGCGCTCTTATGCTAATGCAAATCGAGATTTCTTTATGAATTGCGTTAAGTATTTGTCAGGGCGTGATGTTATGGTTAGCTCAGGCGCTGAGGTTGATAGGCTTGTTACAGGGATGGATAGAGATACGCGAATTGCCTTTACTGTATTTTCTTCGGCGGTATTTCCTGCGGTTGTGTTTATCTTATGCGTCTTTTTTATCGTATTAAGGAGGCGTAGATGAACAATAGTCGAAGCATAATATATTTATTAATGGGGATTTTAATCCTCATTATGGCTCATGTTTATCTTTCTTTCACCGGCGAAGCGAAATTGACAAATCGTGAAACCATATTAGATAAGTCGATGATTGATGCAGACTTAATAACTATTGAGCATCAAGATGGTTCATCGATGGAAATAAAAAAGACAGATTCTGTTTGGAATATCGAAAAGCCGTTTTGGGCAGTTGCTGAAGAGGGTGCTGTAGCGAGAGTCTTGGATTTTCTTGTTGTAAATAAGATACAAGAGAAGAATATATATACTAAAAAGGAACTTGAAAAGTCTAGAGCGCGCCGTATAGATCTGGGACTAGATAAGCCTAAGATCAAGGTGTGTATAACTAAAGGCGATATTTCACGGACGGTTTTTATTGGTAATAAGGCGCCTTCTCAGAAAGAGGTGTTCGCGGCGGTTGAAGGTGACGATTGTGTTTATGTTCTTGATGTTGGCGTTCTTGAGGTTATTGGCACCACTTCAGAAAAATTCCGTTCTAAAAATCTGGTAATCAGAGGTTCTGCTCCTGTGACGATGTTTGATCTTAAACGCCCCGATGGCGCTCTAATGCGTTTCTGTAGAAAAGAAGGGCAGTGGATGAGTTGTGTTGAAGAAGAGACCGGACGCTATACTCCAGCTTCGAACATTAAAATTGAAGAGTTTCTTAATTCTTTAGCCAAAGCAAAAGCAGAAGATTTCATTTGGCCGATTGGGGTGACGAATGAACAGTCATCAGTAACGGCTCCAATGCTAGCCGGATATGGTCTTGATATTGATAGAGGAGTTGTTATAACCATTCGAGATAAGACCTTATCATCAAGTAGAATAGTTATTGGTAATGATGCTGGAGATGGTTTTGACTATGCTCTTGTGCAGAACGAAAAGGCGTTAGTTAAGATTGATGGCAGCTTAAGAGATTTAGTGATGGCGAGTGATTTTTCGGATACTAGGCTTTTCCCGTGTGAACCTTCGCGTATTGATAGAGTTGCGCTTATTGACGCTGGCGTAGATTATAGATTGGCTAAGAATTCTAATGGGAAGTGGGTAATAGATTCTCCTATTGCGGCAGTTGCTGATGAACAGAGTGTTAAGAATCTTATTGAAAGGATTCTTAAAATGACTGTAAATGAACGTGAGAAAAACGGTGTATCTGTTTCGATTGCTACGAATATTCCAGCCGAGAAAATTTCGCGAACAGCTTTATTAGAAGGCTTTTCACTTGCGAGTTTACGCACACGTGAAATTGCAGCCTTTGAACCGTCTGATATACGTAGAATAGTTGCTTCAGCGGGCGATTCGGTTTCTTCGGTAGCCTATGATACAGATAAGCGTATATGGGTAGCTGATTCATTGAGTGCTGGAGCTCAAGTTCGACAAGACACTGTTAAAGATGTTGTTGAAAAATTAAAATCATTGAATGCCGTGGAAATTGTAACATTAAAGGCGACGGAGTCAGAACTAAAGATGTTTGGTCTTGATAAGCCAGCTTGCACAATAGCGGTAGATTTTTTCAAAGAAAATTCGTTAAGGCGTAATATTTTTATAGGAGAGA
>JAGBTH010000177.1 GCA_017631385.1 Kiritimatiellia bacterium | reverse complement strand
CCGAAGAAGACGGCGCCCACTTCGACCTTATTTATGTTAGAAATGGTGGCTCTGTCGAAATCAACGGCGGTACGTTCATTTGCCAGACGCCTCGCTGGACATTGAACAGCCGCAATGATGAACCCGGCACTTTTGTTGTCAATGGTGGTACGTTCAAGGACTTCAATCCTGCCGCTGTTAATACAGATGATAATGTAACAACATGGTGCGCTGAGGGCTATACCGCTACTGAGGGCCAAGATGGCTACTGGACTGTAGCTGCAATCCCTGTCTCGAATAATGTCGCTAAGATCGGCGAGACGGAGTATGAGACGCTGGAAAAGGCGTTTGAGGCAGCTAAGGATATGGCAGAGCCTGTGACGGTCACGCTGCTCAAAGATATCGAGCAGGTTGTTACCGTTCCTACTGGCTTCAATGGTACGATCGACCTTGGCGGTAAGACTGTAACAGGTAAGTTTGTTCTTGCAAATTCCAATGCAATTATTATGAATGGCTCTGTTTATGCTCCTAAGGGAATTACGGATAAAGCAGCAATTCATATTACGGGAGGAGCTGTAGAACTTAATAATCTTAAAGTAACCTCTAATTACCATGTTGTTCGTGCTACGGGGGCGGTTGTTGAAATAACTGGAGATCAAAGTGTATATACATGTATTGCGACTGGTAAAGTAAGTTATTATATAATTTATGCTGAGACAAATGGCTCTACTGCTTCGGAAATTACAATTGAAGATGGTACTTTCTCTTGCGAACGACTTGAAGCACTTGTTGACGGAAATATCTGGAAAGGCGAGGTTTATGGATTACGTGCTAAGAATGCAAATGATGAAATTATCGTTACGGGAGGCGTGTTTGATGCTGATTACGAAAAGTTAGTTAATTCTACTGTTGGTAAGTGTTTAATTTCTGATGGAAAATTCAAGAAAAAGTCAAATCTTGAGGGTTATCTTGCCTCTGGCTACACGGTTGACAGTACCGTCAATTCTGGCTACTACACTGTCGTCGAGAAGCCGGCGATTGTGCCTAGTGCTTCGGTTGAGGTTTCGGCTGCTGATGCGGCTGCGGCTATGGCTAAGGTCGAAATCCTTATCCCAGAGGGCGTTACCGACGTAGATGCTGCGACATATGCTAACTACTTCACTAAGACGGCTACCTATAATGAGTCGACTGAAAAGTATACGGTAACTGCCGCGCTCAATCCTGAGGTCGTAACGCCTAAGATTACGGCCATCGGCTTCGATGAGAACGGCGTAACGGTCACGCTTGAGAACAAGCTCCTTGGCCTTTATTACGCGGTTCGCTCGGCAGCGACTGTCGATAAGGTCGATACGGACGAAGCTACGGTAACGACAGGGCTTAACGCTCCTGCGACCGGTGATGCGGCGTTCTATCGCGTTCTCGTCGATTTCGCTCCGATAGCTGCGACGCCCGCTGAATAATCGCTAAAGAGCGGTTAGATAAACTAAAAGGCTCGGGGTAACCCGGGCCTTTTTTAGTTGCGAGGGGGGCGAGGAGCGAGGGGGAGAGAGGAACTAGGGGGAGCCTAGATTAGCTAGATGGGCTAGATGAGCTAGACTAGACGGGCTAGAAGCGCTAGATGGGCTAGACTAGATGGGCTAGATGGGCTAGAAGCGCTAGACTAGAGGGGCTAGAGCGACTAGCGACTAACCACTAGCGACTATCTAGATTATCTAGAACTTCTAGTCCATCTAGTAAGTCTAGCGTTTCTAGAAATCTAGGGCTCTAGCTCATCTAGACACGCTCTAGCCCATCTAGCCACTCTCTAGATTTTCTCTAGTCAGAGGCTTTGCTTAGTGCTATAATACAAGTACTATGAAACCACATGAGCCTACCAAAGAGCCGGTTAAAATCCTTAGAGATCAGACTAACTGGGAGAAGCTTTTCTTCTATCAGAAGACTGTTGTTCTTTATCAGATGACTTATGTTTTCTGTAAGCGGTTTTTGCCTCGTCATGGCGATCGTACTGTCGATCAGATGATTCAGGCTGCGCGCAGCGGTAAGCAGAATATCGTTGAGGGCTGCGCTGACGGCGTTACTTCGACTGAGATGGAGCTTAAGCTTCTTAATGTCGCCCGCGCGAGCCTTAAAGAACTTAAAGAGGATTATCTCGATTATATCCGCTCGCGCTCGCTCGTGCTCTGGGATAAAAAGCATCCGCGTTACGACGGGCTTTTGAAGTTTTGCCGTCAGCGCAATAAGCTTGAAGAATATGAGCCTTTTTTCGAGAAGTGGACCGACGAAGAGCTCGCTAATTGCGCAAATACGCTTTGTCATATGGTTGATAAGATGATAGCTACCCATCTTAAAAACAAAGAAACCGATTTTACTGAAAACGGCGGTATTCGAGAGAGAATGACCGCCGCGCGGTTAGGGCGCCGCAAGACCCAAAACGAAGAAATCGCCGCGCTTAGAGCAGAAAACGCCTCGCTTAAGCGCGAGATCGCCGCACTGAAGGCGAGGTTAGGGGCTAGGGAGCGAGGGGGCGCCTAGATTAGCTAGAGGCGCTAGATTAGCTAGGAGCGAGGGGGAGCCTAGATAGGCTAGAGGGGCTAGAGGTGCTAGACTAGATTGGCTAGAGGTGCTAGATGGGCTAGAGGGACTAGATTAGACGGGCTAGATTGGTTAGACGGGCTAGAGCGGCTAGAGCGACTAGCGACTAACGACTATCTAGATTATCTAGAACTTCTAGTCCATCTAGTAAGTCTAGCATTTCTAGAAATCTAGGGCTCTAGCTCATCTAGACACGCTCTAGCCCATCTAGACACTCTAGCCCATCTAGCCCCCCTAGCCATGAGGGTTTCTTAATGATATAATAGAACAAAACAAAATAGGACTTATTATGATAAAAGGTTTAAAATTTAAAGTTTTCTTTGCGGCTTTGTTATGTTCCTTAGCCGCTGTTGCCAACGACTCTTCTAAGTGCGATCTTCCGCCGTGGCGTACGCCGGCGGTAAATTCAATTAATCGCCTTGAGGCGCGCGCGATTGCAGTTCCCTGCGAGTCTGAGGAGCTCGCTCTAAAGATTGCCAAGGGCGATATGCCGCGCACCGCGTCAAAGTGGATAAAGTCGCTTAACGGAACTTGGGGTTTTAAGTGGAAGAGTAATATCGAACTTAAAAAGTGGGAGAAAGAGTGTACGATAGCTGTTCCTGGTTGCTGGCAGCTTCAGGGCGACTTT
>JAGBTH010000176.1 GCA_017631385.1 Kiritimatiellia bacterium | reverse complement strand
TATTATTAGAATTATGTCGATATGCCTTATCGCTCGATTTGGCTCGACTTCGTATGCTGTTGGAGAAGGGCATGATTTCTTAGGGTTTATTGTTTTTGGTATTGGCATTTATTTAACTGTTCTTTTATCGGATCTTATTAATAAAATACCACTTCAAGCTAAGGAGACGGAATCTGAAGATGATGCTTCTTCTACTTTAGAGACCGAAGAATTTGAGAAAAATCAAAATAAAACTTCTATATTAACGCCATTAGCTACTGTTACGTTCATTATCGCAGTTATGGCGTTTCAGATTCTCTCTCCAAAGCCTAAGGTCGCAGAGGCCCCTAAAGTTGATTTTGTTAATATCTCCAGCTTTGATTTTGAAGATGTTCCTCCATCAGAAGCTGAGCTAAAGCTTTTAGTTGGTGCTGAATTAGGTCGGCGTAAATATACTCATAAAGACGGATTTTGGTTTCAGGTTTCTAAGGTTGTAAGTGGAGCGAGTAAGTCATCGTTACATCGTCCGGAGCTTTGTCTACCGTCTCAAGGCCATGATTTAGGCTCTTCATACGATTTAGATGTTGGTGATGTAACTTGGAAGATTATTCCTTTAATGTCTAAAACTGGTGAAGGTGGAGCATTATTCGCCTATACATTTTTCAATCAAACTGGTCTTAGAACATCATCACATATTAAACGAATCTTTATTGATGTTTGGGACCGTACGGTTTATGGGCGTATAGATAGATGGGCGATGTTGACGGTTTTAGTTCCTACTACAGATAAAAACGCGCTTAATTTTGTATTAAACGAAATGAATAGGGTGGTGAAGTAATGGAAAAGCTATTGCTAAAATCTATTCCTTATGTAGTCGCATTTATTAGTTCTCTAGTATTGACACTTGTTTTAGTACCCTTAGTGCGCCGCTTGAATATTAAGCTCGGTATGATAGATAAGCCTGATGCGCGGCGCATAAATGTTGTGCCGATTCCGCGCGGCGGAGGTCTAGCGCTTATTGCGGGTGTACTTATATCGTATAGCGTTTTTGTATTAGTTTTTGAGAAGGTTCCTTTAGTAGCCAAAGATTTATCTAATCATATATTTTGGAAATATGCAGTTCTAGCGCTAGCCATTGGTACTATTGGTTTTATAGATGATTGTTTTGGCATGAAGCCTAAAGTAAAACTCTTAGGCCAGATAATTGTAGCTTCTTTAACCTGGTGGTGGGCTGATTTAGGTTTTCATCGTCTTTGGCCGTCAATACCTCTATTCTTAGACTGTTTTGTTACAGTATTTTGGATTGTAGGAGCAGTAAACGCTTTTAACTTAATTGATGGGCTTGATGGTTTAGCTTCGGGCTTAGCGTTTATAGCTACTTTAGGTATGGCGGGCGCTTTATTTTTATCCCAAAGCCCAATCTCTGCTCTCTTTTATTTCGCTTTTGCGGGCGGACTGTTAGGCTTTTTGCGCTATAATTATAATCCCGCTTCAATATTTTTAGGGGATTGCGGTTCAATGTTCATTGGCTTTACGATAGCGTTTTTACCGCTCGCTTCTCAGGCTGAAGATTCGTTTTTAGTTTCGCTAGGGGTTCCCTTGTTAGCGATGGGCGTTCCTGTATTTGATACGTTTTTGGCTATTGTTCGTCGTTCGCTTAGACATCTTATTCGCCGCCAAGATGCTTCTGAGACTGGCAATGGCGAAGTTATGACGGCTGACGCGGATCATTTGCATCATAGAATTTTACGCTCTGTAGGTCTTAATCAGCGTAAGGCGGCGTGGATACTTTATTTGATGGCGGTATTCCTAGTTTTATTCGGGCTTTCGGGCGTAGTATTCCAATCGCGTGCAGCGGGACTTTGGCTCTTAGGGTTTTTAGTTGCTGTAGCCGTTATTGTTAAAGATATGTCGCGTATTGAGATTTTTGATTTTGGGCGCCTTCTTAATACTGTAGCTCGTAGCGATAACCCATCGTCACGTAGACTTAAGGTTAGACTTACTGTTCCATTTTATGTTATAGCTGATGTATTGTTACTTATAGGTGTTTTCTTTATTTGTGCATGGGCTCTTAAGATCAATGTAGGGCGAATTATGCTTCGAGTCGGGTTGCCTATTCGAGTTGTTTCTGTATTTATTTCGCTTGTTTTTCTTAAGACTTATTTAACGGTTTGGTCTAGAGCTATGCCGTCTAATTACGCTAGACTTTTATTAGCGTGTATTATCGGTGGTGTGGTCGGTTCTGCCGCGATTTATTATTCGCCCGCGTACAATTATCAGATTAAGGCGATGACTGTAATGTATCCGACGCTTTCGTTCGTAGCGTTATCGCTTTTACGCATGTCTAGAGGCATGATGCGTGACTTTTTCTATAATCTTGATTGCTCTAGACTTTTAAAGAGTGGTGACGTTTCGCGTATTCTCGTATATGGATCAGGGCTTAGATATCGCGCGTTCAGGCGCGAACTCGTAAGAACCGCTTCTAAGAATGACAGAATAATTGTTGGCTTGATAGATGATGATTTACTGTTAAAGGGTCAGTATATCGGCAGGATTAAAATTTATGGATCGCTTAGTATGTTAGATGAGATTGTTAAAAAGACTAATGCCGACGCCGTAGTAATAGCTTGTGATTTATCATCTAAAAGGCTTAAAATAGTTAAAGATAAAATTGAGGCGCGCGGCCTTAAAGTTTCAAGATTTTATTTAAATGAAAAACAGCTGAATTTTACAGCATCTGAAGTAAAGGAGTAAAATATGAGTTCCTATGATAAAGAGTCGGTAATGAAGTTCCATAAAGGCGGTAAGGTTAGCGTTAAGCTACCTAAGCCTCTTAAGACTAAGGATGATCTTTGTTTAGCGTATACCCCTGGCGTTGCGCACGCTGTTAAGGCAATCGCCGAAAATAATGACGCTCTTTATGATTGCACGGCTAAGCCGAATCTCGTTGCTGTAGTTTCGGACGGTACGGCGATTTTAGGTCTTGGCGATTTAGGCGCTTCAGCGTCGATTCCTGTTATGGAAGGTAAGGCTGTTCTTTTTAAGGCGTTTGGCGATGTCGATGCGTGGCCCGTGCCGCTTAATTGTTGCCGTCAGGGTGGCGCTAATGAGGGTAAGACCGATCCTAAGCGCGTTATCGAGATGGTTAAGGCGCTCGCTCCTCAGTATGGCGGCGTTAATCTCGAAGATATTGCCTCGCCCGCATGCTTCGAGATTGAAGATACTCTCGATCGTGAGCTCGATATTCCCGTATTTCACGATGATCAGTGGGGAACGGCTGTAATTTCGCTCTCTGGCGTAATTAACTACGCTTATCTCGCCGGTCGTGAGCTCTCGTCTCTTAAGGTAGTTATGAATGGCGCTGGTGCGGCTGGAATTCGTATTTGCGATATGCTTAAAGCTGCGGGCGTTAAAGATGTTATTATGTGTGATACTAAGGGCGTTATCAGTAAGGATCGTACCGATCTTAACGCTTTTAAGGCTAAGCATGCCGTTGAGACGAACCTTAAAACCCTTAAGGAAGCTCTCGTTGGCGCTGATGTATTTATTGGCGTTTCGGCGGCTAATGTTCTTACGGGCGATGATGTAAAGACGATGGGCGAGTTCCCTGCGATTTTCGCGATGGCGAACCCCGATCCCGAGATTGCGCCAGCCGAAGTAGAAAAGGCTCTCGCTGGTCGAAAGTATATTATGGTTACTGGTCGTAGCGACTATCCTAACCAGATTAATAATGTACTCGGCTTCCCGTATCTTTTCCGCGGAGCGCTCGATGTTCGCGCGACGACGATCAATAAGGAGATGAAGGTCGCGGCGGCCGACGCGCTCGCTAACCTCGCTCGCCAGAGCGTACCTGAAGATATTAAGGCTCTTTATCCGAATGAGAATCTTGAGTTCGGCTTAGGCTATATTATCCCTAAACCGTTCGATCGTAGACTTTTCGTTGAAGTCAGCTTCGCGGTAGCTAAGGCTGCTATTGAAACTGGAGTTGCGCGTCTTAACGTCAATCTCGACGAATATCGCGCTGATCTTGAGCGCCGCAATGCCGAGAGAGCTTAATAATCTTTAACTAAAGGATTTTATTTATGAGCGATTATAAATGGCGTTGGTTTAAAGCTGGGAATATTCCTCAGGTTTCACTCCAAAACGGTGATGATATCGCTAATCTAGCTTCTTTGGACAAGAAGTATTTTATGGCGATGTCGATGCCGATTAAATCAATTCGTTTTGATAATCGAATGCTAGAGTTGATGGATGCGGATAACGATGGTCGTATTCGTATTTCAGAGGTCCTCTCAGCTATTGAGTTTCTCAAATCGAAGGGTGTTGATTTAAATACGCTATTTTCGCCTTCTAAAGAAGATGAAGCCGCTCTTAGTGAAATCGTTAAAAAAGAGGCTGATTTAGCCGCGATTGAGCCGTCCGAAGCTGATAAAAAAGCTTTGGAAGATTGGCTTGAGAAGGGCAATAGCGCCGAGGTCGCTATTTTAGGCGATAAGACCGCTGATGCATTTGCCGCGCTTACGGCTGTTGAGGGATTAATTGACGCGTTCTTCGTACCGAGTGCCGATATGCCGCTCGTTATGGAAGAGCCTGATAAGACTCTACCATTGGATAATCGCCTTAATCCCTCTCACCGCGAAGCGATTTTCGCGTTTCGCGATAAGTGCGCTAAAGAAATTCTTGGTGATGTAGAGTCGCTCGATTTTCTTTCGTGGGGTCGCGTAAAGGCCGCGTTTGCGCCTTTCCGTGATCATCAAGCCGCTAAGCCCGTAATGAACGCCGATTTAAAGGGTAAGCTCGAAGATGAAGAGCGGGTTTTAAGGTATAAGCTTAGGCTTTTAGAGTTCTTAGAGAATTTCGTTAATATGAAGCGTCTTTACTCTAAGGATTCACTCGCTGTTTTCCAAGTAGGTACTCTCCGCATCGACGCTCGCGAGATGGTACTTTCGTTCGATGTCGAAAGTGAAGCTACCCATAGCGCTCTCGTTGGTAAGTCGAACTGCTGTGTGATTTACTTAAAGTTGACTAATAATGCCACTAAAGCGACGCGCTCAATTTGCTCTGTCGTAACTAAGGGTTCTATTGGTCGACTTTATGTAGGTCGTAACGGTGTATTCCATGATCTCGACGGTAATGAGTGGGAAGCTGTAATTACCAAGATTGTCGAGAATCAAGTTTCGCTCGCAGAAGCGTTTTGGATGCCATGGCGTAAGGTAGGCGACGCTATTTCCTCTACCGTTAAAAAGTTTCTCGGCGATAAACAGTCCTCAGCTCAGAAAACTATCGATAAGGGCGCTAAGAGTGCTGAATCTAGCGGCGCGGCGATGGCTTCGAGCGTCGCTGCCATTGGTATAGCTGTCGGCATGATTGGTGCGGCTGCGGCATCTTTCGCCGCTGTCTTTACAGGGATGAGCGCCTGGCAGCTTATAGCCTCGCTTATAGCGCTTATTATGGTAGTGTCGATGCCGAGCGTCGTTCTTACCTGGTTTAAGCTTCGCCGCCGCGATTTAGGCGCGATTTTAAATGCTTGCGGTTGGGCGATTAATAGGCCAATGACATTCTCGATAAAGCGTGCGAGCGACTTTACTAGATCGCTGCCCTGCACGACTTGTGTGTTGTGCTGGGTTAAGCTTATTGTTATTGCGATTATAGCCATTGGCGCGTACTTTGGTTGGGTTTACTATAAATCAACTAAGGTTAAAAAAGAGTGCACCGTAGAGTGCCGCGATAACTCTGTATCTCAAACGCCTAATCAGACGAACGAAACGGTAGTAGTATCTAAATAACGATTAAAAGGTTTTATTTATATGAAGGTTATTGCTATTGATGGTCCTAGCGGCGCTGGTAAGTCGAGTGTTTCGCGCATTGTCGGCGAGAAGACGGGGTTTCTTCATGTTGATTCAGGTGCGCTTTATCGAATTATTACTTGGCAATGCTTAGATAATGGCGTTAACACCGATGATCCTGAGGCGATTGCCGCGTTTTCAGAGAAAGTCGAGATTGAATGCCGTCCTGAAAATGGACGAATCGCGTATTATGTGAAGGGCGAAGAGCCTGGTGAGCGTATTCGTACGCCCGATATTAACGCTAATGCTTCTAAAGTTGCTCGCGAAAAGCCAGTTCGTGATTATGTAACGGCGCTTTTAAGGGGTATGGTTAAGTATGGTAATCTCGTTGTTGAAGGTCGCGATATTACTACAGCTGTATTTCCCGATTCGCCCGCTCGCTTTTATCTTACAGCTTCAGCCGAGGCTCGCGCCCGTCGCCGCCAAAAAGAAGAAGTTGATAAGGGTATAGCTAATCAGTCAACTGAAGCGGTAAAAGCTTCTCTCTTGGCGCGTGACGCGATCGACTCGACGCGTAAGTACGCCCCCCTAAAGAAAGCTGATGGCGCTATCGAGATTGATTCTAGCGATCTTACGCTAGATCAAGTGGTTGAGCTCGTGATGAACGCCTTACCTCAGGATTGGAAGGGCGCTTAATTGAAGTTTTCAGTTAAGCTTTGTCTAGCGATATTGGTACTTTATTTCGCCGCGGCGATTTATGGCGAAGTAGAGTATCATATTGCGCGCTCTAACGATAAGACGGCTTCTTATAACGTAGTTAATCTTCAAGCGAGATATTTACCCCCATTAAGTTGGTCGCCATCATCTGATTCGTCTGGCGATAAGGAGTTTTTTCTTTTAGGTTCTGATAATTTAGGGCGAAGTGTAGCCTTAAGGTTGATGCAGGGTACGCGCATAGCGTTTCATGTCGGTATAATGACCTCGCTCATTGCTATTCCTTTAGGTGTATTATTAGGGCTTTTAGGCGGATACTTTAAAGGTTGGGTTGATTCGATAGTTGTTTGGATTTCTACGACAGTCGCGTCAATGCCTGGGCTTTTATTTATTTTAGCGATCTCGCTAGTAGTCGGCCAAGGTCTTTTAGGTATATATCTTGGTATTGGTCTTACTACTTGGGTAGGTGTTTGTCGTACGATTCGCGCTGAGGTTATGAAGCAGTCCGAAAGGGCTTATGTCCAAGCTGCTAAAACGTTAGGATATTCTCACTTGAGAATTATGTTTCGGCATATACTGCCTAATGTAGCTCATATAATTTTAATTCAATTTTCAATTCGTTTTCCATCAGCTATATCTACAGAGGTATTTATTTCATTTTTAGGTATCGGTGTCCAAGGTGAGCCTAGTTGGGGCGTTATGATAGATAACGCGCGTCGTCGACTTTGTCAAGGCGTCTGGTGGGAAATGACATTTACAACAATAGCGATTTTTGTACTTGTGTTAGTATTTAATCATTTAGCAGACTATTTAAGAGATCGCCTAGATCCAGCATTAAGAAGTGATAGATAAAAATGAAAAAGATTGATTATAAATGGACCGCGCTTATTCTTCTTTGGATTGCATGCTTTTTACAACAAGGCATGCGTCAGATATTCCCGCCGTTAGCTAGCTCAATAGGCGGCGAATTCGGTGCGGACGCGGCGTTTCGTGGCTCGGTAATGGGTATATTTACGCTTGTATACGCCTTAAGTGTTCCTTTCTCCGGAATGGCGGGCGACTTTTTAAGCCGAAAGAAAATCGTAATTTTTTCATTAGCTGTTTTTTCGCTAGGAGTCTTAGGCGCGGGGTGGTCTAGCGGCATTTTAGGTATAATGCTTCTTTATGGCGGCGTTAATGGTTTTGGCCAAAGTTTCTTTTATCCTGCTACAACATCTCTCGTTCAACAGCTTCATAGCGATAATAAGGCGACTGCGCTTTCGATTCTTCAGCTTGCAATTTATTCGGGGATAATAACATTTTCATTCGCCTCTGGTAAAATGCTTGACGTTTGCGGCGATTGGCGAGTTCCTTTTAAGGTTTTTGGTTTCTTAGGTATTCTATGGGCGTTAGTGCTAATTTTCTCTCTGCGTAATACGCCGCTTAATGTCGCATCTGCTGCGAAGCCTGCGTTTTCACAAGCTTTAAAGGCGATATTTTCCAAGCCATCAGTTGTTTTGCTCGCGCTTGGTTTAGGAATGCAGATATTCGTTGATGTCGGATTTAAAATGTGGATGCCTACATATCTTGAGGAGGCTTTTCCTGGAATGACTAAAGCGGCGTACGGGCTTAACGCTGTGTTGTGGCATTACCTAGGCGCATTTGTTGGCGTGATGATAGCTAGTCGAATTTCCGATAAGCTCGTTCGTAATCGCCCTGGTATTCGTATGGAGATGAATATAATTGGTCTTTTAATAGGTGCGCCTTTTATTTATTGGATGGCTAAGGCTCAATCATTCGACGCGATTTGTTGGGCGATGGGCCTGTTTGGGTTTTTCCGTGGTGTATACGACTCCAATCAGTTTGCATCGATTTTTGATGTGGTAGAGCCTCGTTACCGCGCCTCTGCGATGGGCATGGTGCTTTTGTTTGCATTTTCATTTGGAGCGATAGCGCCTTATATAATGGGTGTAGTTAAAGACAACTTCGGGTTGTCATTAGCTATGTTAAGCTTGCCGGTGTTCTTTATTCTTGGTGCCGTTATAATACTAATAGCGCGCATTTTCTTTCATAAGCGCGACTATGTCGGTTAAGTAGCTGTTGCGAGATATCAGGTTAATCAATGAGGTTGACTATCTAGTTAAGGATTGGGTATACTATTAACAAATTATGGCTAATATTAGAGAAAATTACGCAGAAATAAAGAATTTAATAGAAAAATCTACCAGGATTCTTATTTCGGGGCATTTAAGCCCCGATGGTGATTCTTTGGGGTCTATGATTGCGCTTTCTAGACTTCTTAATTCGGCTGGTTACAATGCTTTTGCCGCGGCAGATTTAAATGCTCTTGGTAAATTAAAAATTTTAGACGGCGTTAATGACATTATTCCATTGAGAAAATTAAAGCGCCAAAAGTTTGATTTATTTATTGCTGTTGACTGCGGTGATATTTCTCGTCTTCCGCCTGAGATTCGACCTTTCGCCGAGAAATTGCCGCGTATTTGCATCGATCATCACGTAACTAATGACGGGTCATTCGGGGTAGCCAGCATATTGGATGCCGAGGCTTCGTCTGCCGGCGAGTTAGTATGGCGCTTTGCGAAGTGGATGGAGTGGAAGCTCGATAAAATTTCGGCTGAAGCATTATGGGTAGCTATGGTTACTGATACGGGGCGTTTTGCTTATGATGCGACGCGTCCTGGCACATTACGTGCTGCGGGTGACTTACTTAAGTATGGTGTTAGAACAGCATATTTCAATGATGTTATTTATGGTACATTCTCCCAAAAGTCGATAGATCTAAAGCGTATAGCTTGGAGATCTTTGCATATTTGGAAAAACCGTAAAGTCGCAGAGGTTACTCTAACGCGCGATGATTTTCGCTCTGTGAGAGGGACTAAAGCTGATGCGGAGGATATTATTGAGATTCCTCGTAGTGTCGCCAGAAATGAAGTAGCGCTCTTTTTTTATCAGATTCCTGACCGTACTAAAGAAGTGCGCTGTTCGATTCGTACCCGCGGCGATTTAGATGCTACAGAGTTAGCTAAAAAGTTCGGAGGTGGCGGTCATCGTAAGGCCGCTGGTTGCACTATCGTTGGAACGATGAATGTAGCTAAGCGCAAGGTTCGCTCTGCGGTTAAAGAAATGCTTAAAGAAGCCTCTCGCAGGTAATTAGGAGTATGGAGTGTTATGTCTAAAGCATTGATTTTAACAGACGGTAAGGCGGGTCATGAGAACCAATCTAAGGCATTCGCTAGAGCATTAGGTTTAGATTTTGAAATCGCGTCAGTTATCTTTAAATCTAAATTTCATAAGGCTGTCTCTTATCTGTTTGATAAGCTTGGCATTAACGTAAATTGGCTTTGGAGCTTTACTTCTCCAGTAGATAATCTTAAATTATCAGATGTAAAGGTGGTTATTGGTACAGGTAGCGGAACATTCTACGCTGTTAAATCGTTAGCCCGCTCTATTAAGGCTAAAAGCGCTGTTATTCTTTATCCGCGAGGCTATAAACTTACTTCGTTTGATTGCATAATGGCTCCATCGTTCGACAGACCTAAAGTATTGAATAATATTATTGAAATACCTGCGAATTTAGTTTCTAACGATGCTAAGTTTTACGAAGATGGGATTAAGGCGTTTTCTGAGAGGTATTCAAGATCAGAGCGTCCATCACTCGCTGTTATTATAGGCGGACCTAATAAGTGTTCTACAATGAATACTGAGTGGATGAAAGCGAAGTTAGATGAGATATTTTCAAAAGCGGGGGATTGCGAAAAGTGGGTTACTACTTCTAGACGAACTCCAGCAGATGTCGAGACTTTGATTGATTCTTATCCGTGGGATTATAAGCTCATCTATTCTAAAGATCATTTTAATCCTATTCCTGCATTTGTCGCGCTTTCTAGTAGGTTATATGTAACAGCCGAATC
>JAGBTH010000175.1 GCA_017631385.1 Kiritimatiellia bacterium | reverse complement strand
CTTTGATAACATCAGCACGGTTTAGGGTGGAGTTCAACACTTGACGGCATTCCGTTATAATGGCAACTGAAAAAGAACTGGTTGACGAGCCAATTTAAGTGTCGAGTCGTTGGTCGCGACTTAAAAGAAAGTCTACTTTGCCTGCTCTCGGGGTTCAGCGTAGCAAAAAATAAAGAGGGCGGTTGGTCGCGTTATAGACCAAGCAAAATCCTTACATTTGATTTTTTCAAAAATTTTTGATATAATATATATGTAAGGTTGAGAGATGGCAGTGCTTTAAAGACTGCATCGGTCCTCGCAGAGGTTCAGAAAAACGAATGGCGAGGTAATGAGAACGGCTCCCATAAATGCCGAAACCTCTATGGCAGTAGCAGAAATGCAGGTGGCGAAAGAGAAATGATGCGGAGTGGAGCAGTGGTCAGCTCGCCAGCCCCATAAGCTGGAGGTCGTAGGTTCGAGTCCTACCTCGCGCAACCAGCCGTGCTAGCCTCGCACGTTAAACCGGCTAGGGAGAAATCACCTGAACGATATAAGGCACGGAGACCGTTTGGGGACCCTTAGATGTGGAGCAGTGTTCGAGACCTGCGCCTATAAGGCCTTATGTTAGAAGATTAGTCATCGTCGGCATTCTCGCGCTACGAGAAGGCGTCCGAGTAAGAGGAAAAGTATGTAGCGTACCTGAGTACTCGCGGTAGGTTAGATGATACCCTATCATTAAAAATTGTACGGGCCGAAGGACCCGGAGAACCCCCCAGGAAGTAGCTAGCTTGGGCAAGAGTTCTTAAAAAGTCTAACGTATTATACGCTTGCAACGGAAATACGCAGTTGTAGATGGCTCTGTAAAAGCTGTCTGTGTATGGCCTATTAGCTCAATGGTGGAGCAACCGGCTGTTAACCGGTAGGTTGTAGGTTCGAGTCCTACATAGGCCGCCAACGCCCTCAAGCGTGCTATTAAATAAATCCTTAAGTTAAACGGCAGATAATAGAGTTAAAGCGTTAACGTTTAATTTAGGTAGTCTTAATGATAAGAGTGGACTAGATTACTCTTACGACCGCTACATTGATTCGGCGGACTAAACTACCCCCGGCCAGAACGACCAATGACGGATATGGGGCTTAGTGGAAAGCGGTATATAAATTAGCAAAGCAAGTCCGATTTACGAGGCTGAGAAAAACATCCTTATCTTCTGTTTTTTATACAGTACGTTTGGGTTGCAAACCAAATAGCGATTGTATCTTTTTTGGGGGTAAGGGCGCGTGCACCATTAGTGTATTGGTAACATATTAGCCTTCCAAGCTGAGGTAGTGGGTTCGAGTCCCATATGGTGCTCCATGCGCAAGGATAGCGCTTTATAAAATGGTCTGGTTTACTTAATCTTTCCCTCACCATAAATAATGGAAAGGTGCCTTGCCTGTCGGGCGATAGACAGATGCCCCGAAAGAGTTGCTTGCCGACTTATCGTACTTGGCTGGGTAAATGCCTAAATACGCTGTATCGGTCGATGGTTACTGCTTTGGTCGTTAAGGGAAAGCGGGAGATGGACGCGAAGTCTGGTAGTGTTTTACCTACTACCCCTAGGAAAACAGGTATTATTTGGTAGGTAGTTTAAGAAAAACCACCATCGTATCCAGATGGAATTAAGTATGCGGAGTAGATTTATAGCAAATTGAAAGCATATGAATGATGTCAGTTTCAAATCTGGCCCTATCGCCCTTTATATGCTCCCATGGTCGAGCGGTTTAAGACGCGGCCCTTTCAAGGCCGAGGTAGGGGTTCGATTCCCCTTGGGAGTACCATATGTCCTCTTCTTCTAATCGGCTAGGAAACCAGCCTCTCACGTTGGTAATTGGGGTTCGAACCCCCAAGAGGATGCCAGAGACCAATGCAACTGAAGGTCACGAAACTCTGATTGCCGTTTTTAGACTTTGTTTGCGTTAAACGAAAGTAAGACCTAAAAACTAAGGTATCTTCCGTCTGAAGGGTTCGATTCCCTCCCCGGCCGCCTTAAAAATGGCTAGGGCACCAACGTCAGGGGTGCTTACGTAGATACTGTGAACTCTGGGGATACGACATACAATAACTTACGCCAATAAGTTAATAAAGTTTAGAGAACCCCAAGTGGTCGTGAATAGTTTGGCGACTATTCTTAACTCCAGGCGGTGTAGAGTATAAACATGCCGTATAGTGGGGAGAGAGCTCCTCCCTACGCACCTCCTTTCTTATAGTTTTTAAGGCACACACAGCAAATCCTTTTTAAGTATTTTTATAGTGGAAAAAATTACTAATGGACTGTGCCTTGTTGTATCTCCTGTTCGTCCAACTGGAAAAGACGCGTGGCTACGGACCACGAAATCTGGGTTCGAATCCTGGGCGGGAGGCCAATAGACTAGGTCCACTTTGGTCTATAAACTAATGGTGGAATGGCAGATACGCCGACGATAAGGGGTATCCTGTGTTGATTATCAAAGGCAGTAAACGAGATAATCGGAGTAGCTCAACGTGACTAGGACATAAAACACGCGCGTGGTCGAGCTTTGCATGGGGCTATGGCGCAATTGGTAGCGCACGTGCTTTGCAAGCATGGGGTTGGGGGTTCGAGTCCCCCTAGCTCCACCATTTAGGCTTAAAGTCTAGTTAATGATGTCCATTAGCTCAGTAGGTCAGAGCGGCGGCCTTCTCAGGGTAGTTTAATGTAAAATATCTGATGCATAAGAAGATATGTGGTTCAAGTCCCATTCCTGGGGCCAATAAGCCGTGTGTCCCGGGTTCGAGTCCCGGATGGACTACCAAAAACCGTTGTGTGATGTAAAAGTACGATTAATAAATTAGCATATCTCTTCGTTATGCCATAAATGAGAAGGATGTAATGGACCTTCTAAAGAGAGGTTTCACTTGGAGAATCGGGAGGGTGGACACAATGGATAAAGAATGTTTTGTATGTAAACGTTGCGGTTATACTATGGCTAAAGAATATATGGGCAGTCGCCCTGATAATTGGGCCGAAGAATATTGTCAAGATTGTGGCTCTTCTATGAGCGTAGTCTTTGATAATGAACAAATAACTGAAATTATTAGAGCTTTATTTAAGAAAAATTAATATGGGTAGGTAGCGAATCGGCAAACGCACTGGACTGTAAATCCAGCTCCTTCGGGAATAGTGGGCTCGACACCCACCCTGCCCACCATATGTTCCTGTGGTGGAATTGGCAGACACGTTGGATTTAGGTTCCAATGCCCATCAGTGTGAGAGTTCGAGTCTCTCCAGGAACACCAGCTGATAGAACGGTAGACAATTCCGGTCGCGACTATAGGGAACTGAGAGCCTGTAAAAATGTTCAGTGAATTCAGGAACGTTCTATCTTTTATATGGGTCGATAGCTTATGAGGTCTGAGCGCGAGTCTGAAAAACTCGAGGATGAAGGTTCGATACCTTCTCG
>JAGBTH010000174.1 GCA_017631385.1 Kiritimatiellia bacterium | reverse complement strand
GTTAGGCGGTAATGAGCCTAGAGTTTTATTAATGTGTGAATTTGAGGACTGCTGGGTAGGAGTTACACATTTACCTTTAGGACATATTTCACATAAGGCGATGAACTTCAAACCTCACGAATCTACTTATAAATTTGAAGACTCCGATGGTACTATTACTGCAGACAATATTGCCTTAGCAAAGGAAAGAGCTACTCTAGCCCGTAATTATAATAGGATATCGTTTGATTATATGGCTAGTATAATTAAAATTGAAGTTCTTGCGCGTGCAAAATCAAAGCCTGTATTTTTAACTGGTGATTGGAATGCATTGCCTAATTCGCGTTTTGTAAATTACATTAAAAGTTTTATGACGAATCTTACCCCTGAAGATACTCCAACTTTCCATGGTGTTATTAAGAAATTACCTTTTACAGGCGATGGTAAGTGTATCGATTATATTGCTATTGATACTGCACACAAAGATCAATACAATATTATCTCTTCTAAGGTAATCGAAGAGCGTATGGTTTCAGACCACGCACCAATTGTAGTTGAGATTAGTAAATAATCTAATATCCGATAGCTAAAACTAAATAATAAAAGCGGCGAAAAACTCCCCGCTTTTATTAGTCTTAAAACAATAGGCTTAATTAGACTGTTATCTGAGAGTCGTCCTTCTTAACGTTCTTGTCCTCGAGACCGAAGCGCTTAAGATCGATGTCGACGATGCCGAGCGGCTTGTTGGTCTTCCAGGCGCCGCGCGTAAAGTCGGGTATCTCGTACGTCTTACCGCGACGGTCGGCCGACTTCTCGGTAAGCTCACATATGCAGCTTGTCGCGGCGAGATCGTAGACGTCCATATCGAGCGGGAGGCCCTGCTGGAGGCAGTAGATCCAACGCGCATCCATAATGAAGTCCATACCGCCATGACCGCCCACGCGCTCAGCGAGTTCGCCGACAGTCTTCCAAAGAGGATGGCGATACTTCATACGAAGCTCCTCGGTCTTCTTTTCATCGAACCACTTATGAGCGCCAGAGCCAGGCTTCTCCTCGAAGACTGCGCGGAACGGATAATCGCAGACAGCGCCCTTCGTTCCCGAAACGAGCTGAATGCGCGAATAGGGACGAGGCGAGAAGACATCGTGCTGAAGAAGAATCGACTTTCCGTTAGCCGTCTTGATGAGAGCCGAATTCATATCGGCCGCCTTCATGGGAGTATTGATTCTCGGATCGCCCTCCTTCAAGATATTCTTCATGTACCAGCTCATGTTCTTCTTATCCGAATCGATCGAGACGAGATAGTCGAGGCGGTCGCCGCGGTTGATATCGAACGTAAGGCAGAGAGGCACGAGACCATGGGTCGGATAACGGTTACCGCCATGGAGACGATTCTCCTCGTATCTCCAATACTCAATCTCGGGGTAGCTGCGCTCGGCCATGTGACGAAGATCATGAATGTAGGCGCCCTCGGCGTGAACGAGCTCACCGAGCATACCGAGCTTGGCGAGATTGAACGTAAGCATTTCAATTTCGCCGTAGCAGCAGTTCTCGAGCTGCATACAATGACGCTTTGTCTTTTCGCTCGTCTCGACGAGCTCCCAGCACTCATCGACGGTGAACGCGCTAGGAACCTCGGTAAAGACGTGCTTGCCACCGCGCATCGCCGCGAGCTGAACAGGTACGTGAAGCGCCCATGGCGTAGTATTGTAGATTACATCAACGTTAGGATCATCGCAAAGTGCCCTCCAAGCCTCAGGACCTAAATATTCCTTAGCTTTAGGCTTACCCTCGTCGGCGAGCTTCTTCTGGGCGACAGCGATCTTACCGCCGCTGATGTCGCAAAGCGCTACCACCTCGATGCCGGGCAGGTTGCATGCGCGACCGACGACGCCGTTGCCACGGCTACCGATACCGATTACGCCGAGACGGATATTGGGGATTTTAGGTGCGGCGTATCCATGCATTGGAGCGCCGGTAACGCTTGAGAAAAGTCCTCCACCATTGGTCATGCATCCGCCCGCAAACGCCGCGGCGCCAGTTAAGGCTGCACCTTTAAGAAAATTACGTCTAGATGTATTCATTTTTTTTCAACTCCTTTTCTGTGAAATTATTTAGAAAACTTCTTTTTAAGATAAACTTTTCTGAGAGCATCAATTTCATGCTTCAACGCAACCCACTTAGGAAGCGCGTTCTCAAAAATTTCATTCACCTCAGCATCGGTCATGGTAGGCTTTACCTTGGCCGCGTATGACGAAAGTTCCTTCTCGAGCGGCTTAAGCACACTCTCGTAAAACTCAGGATCTCCGATTTCGGGATCAGCCCACTTATCGAAAGTATCAAGTCTCTCATTGGGGGCTTTACGCCAAGTCTTAACGGCGCGAAGAATGATACCCTTTCTGATTGCGGTCAACTGTTCGGGGGTAAAGTCAAACGTGAGATTACCCCAGCATGAGGAATTGTGCACGCCCGCGCTACCACCCCAACTGTAATTGCCGACGGGAGTGAACGCGATACACTCGAAGCGCCAAGGACGATCCTTCGAAGGAAGCTTCTTGGCGAGGCGGTCCCAGCCGAAGAAGAGTCGCAAAACTTATTCGTTATCCGAGAAAGATGTCTCGCTTACGAACTCGCCGCGGCGCTTGCCGCTATAATCGACTCGTTCCGCTTCAAGCGAATTGTACGCAGTCTGGAACGCCGAGGCGACTCCGCCGCGCGGAGAAGAACCGAAGCAGTCGTATGCCTCGTACTTACCGGGAGCGAAATACATTTCGGTACCGATACCGTTGGCGAAACCAGCTTCGACTTTACGGGCATTG
>JAGBTH010000173.1 GCA_017631385.1 Kiritimatiellia bacterium | reverse complement strand
TGAGGGAACTCACGAAAAACTTCATTATTCGCTCATGACATCGACATCGCTTGAATCGAATGAGCCCTGGTCGCCAATATACAGCGATCCGGAAGATAATTCGAGCTTTACGTTCGGTGACGGCGTCAAAAAGCTTGATGAAGTTCGCTTCTTCAAGGTAGGCGAAGTCTCCGACGAGCCGATAGAATAAGCATGAATGATAGAATTGAAACGCGAGCCTCCTTAAAAAAGGGGGCTCGTTTTTTGTATGTTTGTTGATATTAAAAGCAAAATAGGATTTAGATGGTTAATAAGTCGCGCGAGAGGTTGTGGATGGTTGATAGAAAGGCGAGGAATTTGGGTAAGTAAAATTTTATATGTGTAAAATATGAAAGATATTTAACTTTTTATTAAGTTTACCCCCCCCCTTGATACTTTTGAGATTTGATTTTTGAAAATTAGAGTGCTAAAATTAAAAGTGCGTATAGCAACTTTTGGGGTTTTGTATTGTGAATTTGATTAGGTTGTCTGCAAGCCGAGGCGACTTGCCTTAATTAGAATTGCAATGCATTAATTCGATTAAAATGGAGTAAATAATTATGCGTAGCATAGTTCGAGGGTTTGTCGCGTTAGTCGCGGCATTTTTAATGATGGATGTGGCTAAAGCCGCGCCGACGATCGTAAGTCCGGCCGATTACGCGACGGTTAAAACGATGACGGACGCGATGCATGATTTCCTTTATTCGGACGCGATGCTCGATCCTGATACGTTTACATATACTCAGACCGAGTATATCGCTGAAGATAATGAGTATCGCTATGTCGTAACTGATGCGCGCAAGGCGTACATGGCTGAATATAATTCCAATACTATACCGGTCGTTTTTAAATGGAGCGCCGCGACCGATCATTCGGGAGATTATACGGTTACTGTTAAGCGTGTAAAGGATGGGAAGACCGTCTTTACTCAAACAACATCATCAACTACGGTAACTTTTTACGATCCTGAAGTAGGTCGCAACTATATTTGGACAGTTACGGATAATACCGGCAGTGCTACCGGTCATTTCTATACCGATCGCCGCGGACCGCGTATTATTTACAGCGAAACGAGTCATCTTACTAACGCTAGAGACCTTGGAGGCTGGACGACGACTGATGGTAAAGTCGTTAAGCAGGGGCTTATTTATCGCGCCCCCGAATGGGAATGGAGCGCCAGACAGAAAACGGAAACTGGCAATTATTTCGAAATGCCGTATTTAAGGGATGTACTCGGCATTAAGCTTGAAGTCGATCTTCGCGGTATGTCCTCTAAGACAAGTAGTGGAGTAACCGGCCAAACTTATATCGATTACTTTAAATGTGGCAGTGTTTATGAGTCGACCATCGATTCGTCGATTCCTCGATTCTTCTGCGAACATGCAGGATCTACAGTAGCTTTCCCTGATTATGGAGGTTTTAATTCGTCAGCTGCCAATCGCATAGCTATTTGGCACACGTTCACCAATTTCTGTGACGTTGTAAAAGCTGACGGTACGACTAAGCCTGTAATATTCCACTGTTCACACGGTAAGGATCGTACTGGCTCATTAGCGTATGTTCTTCTTGGTGTTCTCGGTGTTCCTCGAGATAGTCTTGAACGCGATTGGGCGCTTTCTTGGTATTCTGAAGGTAAGTATGATGTATGTATGAATAAAAAAGCCGCATCTAAGACGCCTGATACTACTAACGAATGGGCTTTAGATAAGCTAATTACTGCGATTGATAATAATTATAGCGGCGCTACTTTAAAGGAAAGATGCTACAATTATCTTTTAACTTGTGCGAAGAATGCGAGCGTAAGTGAAGCTAATGCTAAGGCGTTGATCGATAACTATATTTCAATTATGCTTGAAGAGCCTGAGACTGCGGCGGTTAATCCCGATCCCAATGCTCCTCAGCCGCCTGAAGTTGAAGAGCCCGAGGTCGAAGTTGATGAGTTCGTATATACCGATTATTATTTCCGCGGTTTCGGCGGATTCGATTCGTACTATCGTTGGTATAAAGACCTTAATCAATCTTCGATGTGCAAAAATGGGTTTTCGCCAATATCATATAATTATAGAATCTTTATTCAGCCGAACGCGACAGAAACACAAGCTTTAGGAGTCTATTCGCGAAATTGTACCGGTGATATGGCGTTCAGGACCGGTATGATTGTTTGTGATGCTTCGAAACGCTCTCCTGATGGTTTAGTTGGTGTATACGATTGTCCATTCTATTTCACATCTGAAGGGCATACGGTCAGCGAGCGCTGCATTTTTGAACATCGTGCCGGAAGATCTGAATGGACAGGTGTTCATTTTTATTTTGTCGATCCATATAATACCAGTAAATCTGTTTATGATGGGTTAGCCTCTTTTGATGTTTGGGGCGGCTCTACATTATGTATCAGCGGCTTTATTTCTAAGTCGCCTAATAAAACATATTTAAAATTCCCCGCTGATAATTGCAATAATGCCAGAGTCGAGGTGTTTTATGATGATAAAGAAAATTATTCTACCCTCGGCTGGTTCACAGGCGGATCAGAATCTACTAAGCAGTACTTTCAAGTTACCAATGCGTTTATGCGGTTTACGACTTCGGGTAAGGTAAACGGTGTCGCCGGCGCTCTTGGGTTGGAGTTCGGGCTCGGAGTGCTCAATAAAACTACTACTGATCCTCTTCTTAAAATTACTGGCACATTTACGGTTAATCCCGGCTCTACCATTACGGTTAATGCTGGCGGTAAGAGCGCCGGAACGTATAAGCTTATTTCGGCTGGAACATTAAATGATGGAGCTGATTTAGTTGCGAATTCATCTGTTGTAAACTGTGCTAGCGGTCATTACGGCGTTGTAAGGAAATCGGGGAATGCGATTAATCTCGTTATTATTAAGGGTACGCCCCCGAGTACAGGTGATACGGTTATCGATCCAACCGTCTATGGTTCAGCGGATACGGCTTCTTCAACTTATACTTGGCGCGGTTACACTGGACCTTGGGCGTATACGACTAACTGGACAGCGTCTGCGAGCGCGAATTACGGAATTCCTAATAATGGAACATACGCGACGGCGGACTTCCCCGCGACACTCG
>JAGBTH010000172.1 GCA_017631385.1 Kiritimatiellia bacterium | reverse complement strand
TAAGCGCGACAATCGATCTTAGCCCGCTACAAGGATCGGCAATACCAACACAAAACGCTTTACCCTCTTCAACTAAAACATTCGGCAATGTAATCACATTACCATGACGAACGATATCCATACCGAATAAAGATAAAACGCCTGTAGAAATAGAGCTAACTAAAAGTCTTAATGGTACTGTAAAAATAGCTAAAAACGAAGCCATCGGCATACAAAACAATAAACAAGCTACTGGGAAGAGTAGTCTCTTAGCTGTTTCTTTACCGAAAAGCGCCCAAGGTATTGTAACTAAAAGCCCAACAAACGCTAAAAGCTCAAAGCGAACCTGAAGCCCTCTTACACCTAGAAGACCGATAAATAAAAACGGAATTGTCGCTAAAGCGCCGACAAAACTCGGCTTAGATATAGAAGAGAGAATTTTTTTGCGCTCCATCCAAATAACGGCTAAAGAAAATAAAGGTACGAACCACGCATAGTCCATATCTTCTTCGGGAGCCAAAAACATACTTGGCAGGTGATTTAGAATCATAGAATTAAACCCAATGACCACCGCAACTAACGCGATGGCCATAAGGAATAATCTAAACTTATAATCCCTCAACCTCATATCATATAATATTATACCAAAATTCCGTAAAAATCACACCTAGACTAAAGAAACGAAAGAAATCCGCCAATTACAATTTATTCAAGCTTTCAGACAGATCAAATCGCGGTTTAGACCAGGGATATGCGTTAAGCGCTACAAGCGCTTCGCCAGCTAAGAATAGCGACCCGCAGACTAAAGCGCTAGGTTCGTTAGACGAAGATGAATCTACATTAGCTAAATGAAACGCCTCGGTTAATGTTGAAGATACTTCCGCATCAATGCCAAGAGCCTTCATTTTTATAGCAAGAGTTTCGGGCTCTAGGGAACGCGGATTATTTGTTTTTATAGCATACGCCTTCGATAGAAACGGCGCGAGGATCGAAAGCGTCTCATCAACATCCTTGTCGGCACAGAATCCCGCTATTAAAATATACTTTTTTTCAGGTAATTCGCTCAATGCTTTAACGAGCGCACGCGCAGCCGGCGGATTATGGGCTCCATCTACAATAACATTACCGACTTTCTGAAAGCGCCCTGGCCAAACTACCTTTGAAAAGCCAGCAATAAGATTTTCAGACCTTGATATATTAAAAAGCGATCGCTCGAGAATTACCTTTAACGCTGCCATCGCTGTTAATGCATTTTCGCGATTAAACGAGCCTAAAAGAGAAAAATCTTCTGGAATATCAAATTCCAAAACCATATCTGGCGCATAATAAAAAGGCGAATTAAGCTCTTTCGCTCGATTTTCAACAATCTCGCGCACTTCAGGCAGGTTTTCGCCTAAAACTACTGGCACACCAGGTTTTATTATACCGGCTTTCTCAAAAGCGATTTTCTCAACAGTATCGCCTAGCCAATCGCAATGATCTAGCCCTATTCGAGTTATAATCGTTAGCGCGGGATTACAAATATTCGTAGCATCTAGCCGACCTCCAAGCCCAGTCTCAAGAACTGCGACATCAACCTTACTTTCGGCATAGAGAGAAAAGGCAACTGCTGTAAGCGCTTCAAAAAAGGTCATTCCCTCACCAGCATCTCCGCTAGATGAGACAGCCTTTTCGACATTACTTGAAATTAAATCTAGCTTTAAATCATCTACGGGAGAGCCATCTAAAAAAAAGCGCTCATTTAATTTAACAAGATGAGGAGAAGTATAGCGCCCTACTTTTAAGCCCCCTTCGCGCAACGCCGCGTCTAATAGCGCGACTACGGCGCCCTTACCGTTAGTTCCCGCGACATGAATAGCTTTAAAAGATTCTTGGGGATCTCCTAGCGCACGACAAACAGCTCGAATCGTCGAAAGACCCGGCTTCATACCAAAGCGGCGACGCACTGCGAGTTGTTCTAAAAATTTCATCTTCCGCTCCAAACTGCTAAAACCGCACTAATTGAATATCCAAATAAAATAAGCCATATAATCTTATCTGAAAGAAGAATTTTTTCAGGTCGACCGACATCCTTTTTGGTAAAAAGAAGATAAAGATAACGAATTATACCTAAAGCTACAAAAATACTAGTTATTGACAATGCTCGGGTTCTAAATCTAGCGACTGTATCAGCTGAAAGCGTATACCATAGATAAACGGTAAAAGTAGCTAAAGCCGATATTATAATTAAAGTATCAAGAATTACGGGATGATAACTAGCGAGCGCCGCGCGCGATTCACACGCTATCGCCTTTTCGTGGCGACGTTTACAAAGAGCGAGAAACATAGAAATCAAAAACGCACACCAAAGTAACCACGGCGAAATTCTTACATCCATAGCCGCCGCGCCAGCTACCGCGCGAAGCACAAAACCAGCCGCTATTACAGCAACATCCACATATCCAATGCGCTTTAAGAGCCCTGAATAAAGACTTTGCATCACAGTATAAATCAAAATTACAGCGAACCCCCACGTTCTATCTGGGTGGCGAAAAACAAGATAAGCGGGGAAAGCGAGCGAACAAGCATACAACGCGAGCGCGACCCTAACCGCGTCAATCTTAGAAATAAGATCAGCTGCTATTGGACGTAAACGCTTTACTGGATGAAGCCTATCAGATTCATAATCCGATATGTCATTTAAAAGATAGAATGCACTTGAGATAAGCGAAAATGAAACCGCCATCGCTGAAACTAACAAAAATGGGCGATACCCACGCGCCATTGCCGCTTGGGAATCGTCGGCAAATGCGAAAAACCACGCTAAAAAAACAATGCCGTTTTTAGTCCATTGGTTTACTCTTAGAGCCTTAAGCCAAATTTTAAGTCTCTCAAAGGTCATTTATCCGTCCTCCAACGAATTAAACCCCAAAAGAGCGAATGATTAGTATAAGCCTTAGTTGATTCACTCTCATAAAAAGTCCAAAATTTAGACCAATTTCGCTCAACAGCGGGATCCCACCTAATAGGCATAAGCGATAAACATTTAGAACGAGTTATTTCGCCATCAACTTCACTCTCCCAAAACGGCCAAACTCGTGTAAAATTTTTAGACGACGCCCAGAACGGAAAAACGCGCGTTTCATCATCGTATATTTCAACGAGCTTCCAACCAAAACGCTTTACTCCGCTCACGCGTGATCCGTCCTTGTAACTATAATTTTCAACAGACTCGTAAAACGGCCAAAATGAAATGCGAATGCGTTGAGGCATATCCTCTAATTCAAGGAATGGCCAAGGGCAGCGAAGTCTGACAAAAGGATAACTGCGCATCACCCCTCCCCTGCCTTTACCGTCTGTAATGATTTTCGTATATGAGAAGAACGGGGGCAGATACATCGTCTGCCTTTCACGCTCACGCTTAACCTTACCGTACAAAGGCCAAACCATCCATGAATATCCAGCTCCGGCAGTATCTCGGTCAGCGCGATATTTAGCCCACGTTACAATTGGCCAAAGCGCATATTGATGATCGCTCTCTCGCTGATGATTAAGACCATAAAATGGCCAAAAGCTCCACGCGCCATCACTGCGCCAACTGATAAAAGGAAACAATACCGCATTAGTTTCGAGCCGATCGCGACCTCGCGGCATTTTATAGCGCATCCATAAGGGCCAAAGCGCGAACTCAAAATCATTAAGAAGCATTATATGCGGATGGCGCCCATAAATCGGAAATAGCCCCGCGTATGAGCCCTTTTCTTTATCTTCACCATTAAACCAAATTGGTAAAAGCGAAAATTGATAACCGTCTTTAGCGCCATGATTCTGATAATTTACGATATAGCAAAACCGCCACCAATCACGATGTGATGTAAATACAGGCCAAAGAACATCAGTCACCTCAGCCTCATGCGAAACAATTGGCCTTAACGCGAAATAATCGGGCCTTTGTTCATAAAAAGGCCCGATTTGAAACGTAGCAGCTAATAAAAGACTACTTAACACTCTTCATTAATTCCTGGAATTCTTGCTTTTCAAAGTCGGTTAGTTCATTTAATCGTCTCTGAACTTCTCGAATAGTAACTTGAGCTCGGTTCATTTGATTACGACGTATCTGAACTCTCGCTAACGAAATAAGCATTCTAACGTCAGCTGCGCCCCCCTGCTCATTCTTAGAAAGGTCGCAAGCTTTTTGGACATACTTCTCGGCTTCATCAAAGGACTTACCAGCATCCATTAAAATAGAGCCTAAAGTTTCCCACGCAACATAAAGATTCGGCATTTGTTCAACAGCCTTACGAGCATAAACTTCGGCCTCATCAAAAGCTTTACGACGACGAAGAACTTCAGCCATATCATTAAAGGCTAATGGAATGACGCGCTTACCAGAAACAGCCTTCTTAAAATACTTCTCGGCAGCTTCATTATCGCCGCGATGAAGAACGATAGAACCCATAATATAATTAGCTAAGGGATCGTCGGGTCTAATAGTGAGAACACGGCTAGCGCGTTCCTCGGCGTGCTCCTTATCATTAAGCTGCATATCAAGGCTAAGAATCATGTCGCTAGTGTGAGATGAGCCCATGCCTCTATCTATAACAACGTCAAATGAATCTCTAGCTTCACGAATATTAGACTCACCGCCCTTGCGCATCAACATAAGCGCTCGAACTGAACGATAAACAGCGTCATTCTCTTTACTTTCTTTAGCGAGAAACTCCATAGCAGGAATTAATTCGCCCTCAACCTCCTTAAAGATTGCTGCTTTACGTTTCTCTAACTTAGCATTAGCTGATACATCACCTAAATTATCAGCCATTCTAATTAAAACCTGAGTTAAAAGAGCTAACGTCTGGATATCCTTTGGATTTTCATCTCTAGCTTTTCTCAAAGTAAGTTCAGCATCACGGAACTCATTTCTCATAAGGTGCAATCTAGCCATAAGCTTAGCATACCTAGAATCATTCTCTACACCCTTTAACGCACGCTCAAGATATTCAATAGCTAAACTAAGATTACCATCCTGAGCCTCAAGTTCTGAAAGACGAGCTAAGGCTACACGATTATTAGGCTCGCGCTTAATCTCGGACTGACAAATTCTACGCGCTTCAGCCTTATTCTCAGCAGTTCCATCAGAGAAGTAATGAACCAAAAGATTCAACTCTACGAGTCGACGCTGTTCCGTAGGGATAAGGTCAATCGCACGACGCATAAGAAAGAGGCCCTGAGACTTCTGACCACTCTTAGAAAGCATCTGAGCATATTTTATCATGAACTCTGGATCGCAAATTGAACCATACAACAATGATAAACGGAACGGGTGATAATGCCTCTTGGGATCTTTTTTAAATGCTTCTAAGCCCTTATCTAATTCCTTACGCTTTTGAATAGCCTTCAAGAAATTATTTTTAGTAGCTAAGACTTCTTCGTTGAAAAGCGCAGCGAGGTTATCAGGATCAATTTCATTTAAAACTAACTCATAAAGCTTAAAGGCTTTTTCGAGCTCCTCATTACCCTCAGCTGTCATATTCTTTTCGAAATATTTAAAGCCGTTGTAATGATAATTATAACCTTGACTTGTCGCCATAAAACCAAGATGGCGTCTTAGGTTATGCATTTTACGTTCACGAACATTAAAGTGAGCTCCCTCACCATTAACGACAGAACGATAGCTCCCCCAAGCTTTACCCATTTCTAGATAATCTTTAATAGCCGCCCAACGCGCTTGCCAAGACTGATACGAAATCTTAGACGCCTTAGTCTCATCACCGCCGAAGAAATAAAATCCGGGATGAGGATCTTTACCCGCATTAATCCAAAGCTGTGGCGCACCCCAAATTACAACACTCTTATCGGCATTAGGATCATTTTTAAGCCAATACTCTATAAATGGCACAAGTCTTTGTTTCTTATTCCATGATGGAGCGAGTAATTTAACTAATTCCTTAGAACATTCACTACCGCCAAGCTGCGAGGTAAGAACGATTTGAGAAAGAGTATTTACGTATTCATCGTCATTTTCTCTCGCTAGAGAAACAAGATTTATCTTTTTACCTTTACGTATGGCTGCTAACTCAAGATTATCGTCTATTAAGCCATCAGTTACTATCCAACTTCTCTCGCCCATTTCATTAATAACATCTTCAGCTATTTTATCTAAGGATGTTTTATCAGAGAAATCAACATCCATAATAAAATTAGTCATTAAAGCTAATACTAGAATAAGAGAAAAGCCAATCCCGCCTACATAACCAACACTCTTAGATATATTAACGGAATTTGGATTTCTATCATCAGAATTATTCGTTTTAATAGAGGTCTTAACGAGAGTCCACCAATAAGAAGCCAAATATCCAGAAATCGACGCAGCAAGCGCAGCTATTACCATTGGCTGATAACCAGAATATCCAAGAACAGAGGAAACAGAAATAGGCGAGGCAACTGCAAGAATAACTACAATTGACATTATAAAATGGAAAACCCATGCGATAAATCCATTCTTTTTATTATCACCAAAAACTGTTGCGCATGAAAATAGAGAAATAATAAAAGGAATTATAGCGAACAGTAATGCGCAGAACCAAGCAGAGCTAACAGCCTCGTCTTTAAAAAACTGCTTCTGGGCTTGGATATACATATCCAAATTTCCTGTAGCCATAATGGCGAAGGGAATCATTAAAAGAAATGCAAATAAGAAAAGCCCAGCACCTAAATAGCCTAAAGAGCCGCGCTTAACAGCGCTAATCCAAGCGAACGTACCGCACAAAGGCATTAAAAATAAAATAGTTATCGTATCCGCTGAGGCTAACGAAAGAATGGCGCCCGAAATAAACGCAGCTACTAAAGTAACAATGATATTACTCTTAAAAAATGGAACGAACACCGCTAACGCTACTAATGCAAACAAGGTATTTAACGCGGCAGGTCCAGGATGGGTAGCTGCGCTAAAAGCACTAGGAGTGAAAATAAAAATCAACGCCGCGACAATACCGCCGATTCTGCTCGTAATTCTCTTATGAGAAGAAGAATATTGATCCCCGAAGCACCCTCTTATAAAAAAGCTGACTATGTGAAAAAGCAAAATAACCGATAAGCCACCAGCAAACGCAGACACATACTTAGATGCACCAAAAACTTTCGCAATAGCGCCAGAAATGGGGAATGGTGAATAAGATTGAACCCCTCCGCCGCACCACGATAAAACGACCTTCTCAAGTCCAACAGGAACACTGTCGACAGCACAAATTAAATATAATAATGTAGCGATTCCTCCTAACGCCAACGAAACAACCCAATCCATTAAAGCGACAGATTTCTTTTTTTCGTCATTATAAAATTTGTATTCCATAACTAATTCTCCAATAAATTACGATTAAAAAGCTTACTTAACTTTTTCCAACGCCTGCGCAAGATCAGCGATAAGATCGTCAGAATCTTCAAGACCGACAGAGAGTCGAATCAAATCTGGCGGAATACCCGCTTCTTTAAGCTGCTTATCAGTAAGCTGACGATGCGTATGAGAAGCTGGGTGAAGAACACAACTCCAAGCATCGGCAACGTGAGTTACAATACCAATAAGTTTTAATGAATCCATAAACTTAATTGACGCTTTACGACCGCCGCGGATACCGAATGTCATAACACCGCAAGGCGAATTACCGCTGAACTGCTTCTTAACGAGCTTATGATACTTAGAATCAGGTAAGCCAGCAAAGTTGACCCACGCGACCTTAGGTTGCTTTTTAAGCCACTTAGCGATCTTAAGCGCAGATTCGGCATGGCGACGAATACGAAGATGAAGCGACTCTAGCCCAAGATTGACTAAAAAAGCATTAAATGGCGAGGGAATAGCACCAAAATCGCGCATTAAATGAGCGGTACACTTAGTAATGTACGCTAACTTACCGAAAGATTTAGTATAACTTAAACCATGGTACGATTCATCAGGCTCTACCAATCCTGGGAACTTATCAGCATGAGCTTCCCAATCGAAATTACCCGAGTCAACAATACAACCGCCAACTTGAGAAGAATGACCGTCCATATACTTAGTCGTAGCGTGAGTTACAATATCACAGCCGAATTCAAAAGGACGGCAAAGTATAGGAGTCGGGAATGTATTATCGATAATCAACGGAACACCATTCTTATGGGCTATTTTAGCGAACTTCGCAATATCTAATACACATCCAGAAGGATTCGCTACAGTCTCACCGAATACACACTTAGTATTAGGACGGAACGCCGCTTGAATAGTCTTAGCGTCAGCATCGGGATCAACAAAAGTAAATTCAATACCGAGCTTTTTAAGCGAAACAGCGAAGAGATTAAAAGTACCACCGTAAATCTGAGCAGAACATACTACGTGATCTCCCGCGCCACAAAGATTTAGAATAGCGAATGTTGACGCAGCCTGACCAGAACTCGTAAGAATCGCCGCAACACCACCCTCAAGCGCGGCGATTTTTTTAGCTACTTCATCATTCGTAGGATTAGCTAGGCGAGTATAAAAATAACCTGACGCTTTTAAATCAAAAAGATCAGCCATGTGCTGCGTCGTATCATATTTAAACGTCGTTGACGAATAAATCGGAACTTGGCGAGGCTCACCACATTTAGGAGACCAACCACCTTGAACGCACAATGTATCTATTTTCATCTCTAGCCTTTCTAAAATTTACTATATTGTATATTATATCAAAAAATACGATTCAATATGCAAGAATAGTATATTTGTGATATAATTTATTGATATGAAAAACATTATATTATCTTTAACTATAGTAGCATCAGCATTTTTCGCAGGTTGTGTATCAATCGGTCAAACATCGACATCTTTCTTTACTAAAAAAGATTTTATTGCCAATAAAAATCAAGTCGTTTTACCTAAAAGCGACGCTCAATATCGCCGCATAACTATAGAATATAGCGCTAAAAAGCCTTTCTCCATTTCTATAAAGCCAACTAACAACGCTTTTAGCGGTCTTTCTCGCGTCGCTTTACCCGCATCCTCGACAAATACAATTACCTCTCGTGACTTTAAGGTTGAAGTTCCTGAATATGGTGATTTGACACTTGTCTTGCATGGTGCGGATAACTGCGACATTAATAAACTTTCTGTCGAGGTAATTAACGAGAATCAGTACACCCCAATTACAACAATTCCCGATCCAGCGCGAAAAACCAATAGAAGACACCTTCAAATAAAAGCGAACTACTTGAAAGCCCCTAAAAACCCTGTCATTCTTTTCGGCGACTCCTTAACCGATAATTGGCGCGGCGCTCGTTTTGAATATATGGCTAAGAATTTCCCTGTAGTAAATGCAGGAATTTGCGGCGATAAGGTTGAACATCTTCTTTGGAGAATTCTCGATATGCGCGAAATGCTCGCGACCAATCAGCCTTCAGTAGCCACATTCTTTATTGGAACTAACAACTTTAGTTATCAATTTAATCCATCAGACATCGCTCTTGGCATTAAAAATCTTCTTACGACTTTTAATTCAATATGCCCTAATACTAAAATTATAGTCTTCGCGATTCCGCCGCGTGGCTTTGTAACGCGTCCTGACGAGCTCCCCTTCCCTAAAGTCACCAACCCGCTAATTGAAAAAGAAATTAAAAAGTTAAATAAATCTCAAATTGGCGAAATCGCTTATTTCGACTTTGGTGCTCTTTTAACAAATGGTAATTTAATGCGTAACGAATATTACGAAAATGATAAACTCCACTTTATTGATAAAGGCTACGCTGAAGTCATAACGCCCTTTATTTCGGGAGCCATTAGACTAGTTACGTCTAAAAATTTACCTAAAGACTATTTAGCTAAAAATGCAGCTTGGAAGGAATATCTCGAAAAAAGATATGAAAACTGCAAAAACAACTTAGCTCTTGAAGAAATGTTGGCTAGTGAAACTCATTTAAAAGCCTTAGTACCTCATTGGATGAATGTATTTAAGAAAATTGCAGAGGATCCTACATACATCCCTGAAATGCCTCATGAATATCTACGTCAATCTCGCCAAGAAGGATTACCCGAAATTTCTAAATAAAATATTAACAACATACAAAGGATAAAAAAATGAAATTACCAATAAATCTAATAGCAGTAGCAATTACATCCATAGCCATCTTATCGGGTTGCACTACACCCCCTTCTTCTAAGGCTAAATGCGACAAACCCCTTAAGGTGTCAATCTATGTAGGCGAAGGCGCTAAGGGTATTGGTTGTGTTGAATGGTGCCGTCTCGTCAATGAGTGTCCTCAGATGCGCATGAAGCTCGTCGAGGGTAAGGATGTAGCTGCCGGCGCTCTTGAAGGCGAAGATGTTGTTGTTATGCCTGGCGGTGACAGCAAGGGCGAATTTACTTCACTTACTGAAGAAGGTGTTAAAAAGTTTAAGGAATTCATCTTAAATGGCGGCAGCTATGTAGGTACTTGCGCTGGTTGCAGCATCCTTCTCAATGAAGAAGACAGAAGACTTAAAATAGTACCTTATAAGCGCCTTGGCAGCACTAAGCTACTTAATGGCGACTTTATGATTACTAAAGCTGGCGCTGAAGCCCTCGGTATCGCCGAAGAACCTCGCCGTATTCGCTACAGTGGCGGTCCAATCATTAAGAAAACCGACACCGAAGTACCTAACGCTAAATTCGAAGTCTTCGGCACATACGCTTTCGAAGCCTCAACGAATGGCCGCGCCAACCCCGAAATGTACGGCGCTGCTGGCATACTTGGCGGTACATACGGTAAGGGTAAAGTCTTTACAACTGTAGCTCACCCCGAATATTTCGAAGACACCCTCGATATTGTCGAAGGCGCCTTTAAGTTCGTCACTGGCCGCGAAGTAAAGTTCCCGCCCAGAATGAAAAAGAAAGACGCTATTGCAGTTGGTTTTCTTACGAGCTACATTAGTGGCGCGGAAGTCGCTGAGACGGCCCTTGCGATTGACAACGCTGAGGATATGTATTTAGTACCTGTTGACGTAATGTCAGATTGGCGTCGTCATCTCGATCACATCAACGTACTCGTTATGACTAACGATATTATCGCTGATCCTAAGCGCGGCAAAAACGTAAAGAAAGTTGTAGAGAAGTTCATTAACCGCGGCGGAACAGTTATCGGCTTTGGCTCAGCTGTTAAAGCGTTACCCAAAGGCGGAATACCTTCTGGTTCACGCGAAGAAATCGTAAAGACAATTCGCTCGCTCTAATTCAATAAGATTAGTAATCTTTAAAGCGAGCGATTTAACAGGCGAGATTAAATTCTCGCCTGTCTTTTTTTCAATACAACTAAAGTTTCGAATCTCGCTGTACGGGGGAACATGTTAAACCATTTAACATCTTCGACCTCATACGCGTTAGAGAGCATTTTTAAGTCTCTCATCAATGTTGCGGGATCGCAACTTACATAAAATATTCTCTTAGCCGCCGATCGCGCTAAGCCGCGCGCCGCGGCATATTCCATCCCTCCGCGCGGAGGATCTACAACTACAGTAGTATCTTCAGTTATCTTTAAACGTCTAAAGTCGTGTCCAACTTGCCCCACATAAAATCTCGCATCCGTGCACCCTTGTGCAATAGCGTTTTTACGCGCAAAATCAATCGCTCGACGCCCGGACTCAATACCTGTAAGACGCTCTGGCTCCATACAAAGCCCGAATACACCAACTCCACAATAAAGGTCTAAAACCTCTTTAGTAGGATTCGCTTTAAACTTTTTAACTACCGCCTTTACAAGATCTTCGCCAACCGATGGATTAACCTGATAAAACCCGTCTGAAGGAACTTCAAAAACCTTGCCAGCCGTAACCTCTTTAATCGTTACATTTTCTGGCGCATTACCCATCCACCAAACTACTCCAGAGCGCTCCGAAAATCTAATCGTAACGTTCTCTTTATCTTGAACAGACTTGCGAACAGCCTTTGGCCCAGTCGAAAGAAGTCTAAAAACGTTATCACGAATTTCAGGTAGCTTAGCATTTATCTCAGCTCTAGCTAGCGGATCGTCAGTAATATCAACGATTTTATGAGAAGGCTCTTCACGATACCCTAAAACACGCTCCGCCGTAGCCCCTGAAAAATGATACACAACTTTATTACGATAATTAAACGCAGCTTTATCACTACTATCGCTAGAACATTCGGCTAAATCGCAATTTTCAGGTAATTTAATTCGATTTCTTTCGAAGAACTCCGCTAGCTGTGAGCGTTTAGCCTCCTTCTCGCCCTTCACACTTAAATTCCAATAAACAGCTCCAGGTATCGGGGCGGGATTCGTTCCTATACGCTCTGGCGAAGGGTCTTCAATCTCAATAAGTCGCGCCTTAACAAAAGTCTTCTTCTCTTGAATAATTTCAGCTTTTATCTGCTCGCCCGCGAAAGTACCTGGCACAAAAACAACTCGACCATCCCCGAGTCGCCCTAAACCATCGCCACCATAAACGGATTTAGCTATATAAATCGATGATATCATATTTCAACTACTCCAATATCACTCGGCATCGCCCAAGCGCCGCGCGGAGAAAGACTAATTGAGCCGACAGCTGGGCCATCGGGCATCGCGCTACGCTTAAACTGCTGAGTAAAGAAACGTTTAAAAAATACATCTAACCACTTTTCTATAGTCGCATTATCATACTTGGAATTAAAAGCTTTTTTAGCTAGAGATAAAATCTTAGCTTTAGTAGCTCCGCGACGTAAAAAGTGATAAATAAAGAAATCATGTAATTCGTAAGGCCCAACCTTATCCTCGGTTATCTGAGCGATAGAGCCATCGTCTGACGCGGGTAAAAGCTCTGGCGAGACGGGAGTGGCGACAATATCTAAAAGTGATTCGCGAACCGCGTCATTCTTAAGCGCGTAATGCCCAACGATCGCTTTAACGAGCGTCTTAGGTACGCCAGCATTAACGCCGTACATACTCATGTGATCGCCATTATAAGTGCACCAACCTAACGCCAATTCTGATAAATCGCCCGTACCGATTAATAACGCTCCCGTCTGATTAGCCTTATCCATCAAAATAAATGTACGTGCGCGAGCTTGGGCGTTTTCGTAAGTAATATCCTTAATACTCTCATCATGCCCAATATCATTAAAGTGGCTCTTAACAGAAGATGTAATATCGATAGTCTCTAATGTAACACCAAAGCCCTCACAAAGTCTCTCAGCATTACCCTTAGTACGATTCGTAGTTCCGAATCCTGGCATCGTAAGAGCGAGAATATCTCTCGAATCATAGCCTAAATGCTTAAAGGTCTCAACAGCAACAATAAGCGCAAGAGCGGAATCTAAGCCTCCAGAAATACCTAAAACAATCTTTTTAGATTTAATCGCTTTAAGACGAGTCGCCAAAGCCGAAGTCTGAATAGCTAAAACTTCATTAACCCTCTTATCTAGCGCGACAGAATCATTCGGCACAAAAGGAGTAGAATCAATATCTCTTAATATATCCCCGCCCCCAAGAACAAAACGCTCCGCTAGCGCGATTCGGCGCACGTCATTATACGACGCGGACTTAAACAATGGATTTTTAGATCTCTCAAACTCAATAAAAGCAACATCTATATCCGCGGCGATAAGTGAAGCTTCGCTCATAAAACGCTCGCCATCAGCGAGAATATCGCCGTTTTCAGCGATTATCTTAGATCCTGAATACGTATAATCCGTAGATGATTCCCCTACGCCAGCGCCAGCATAAACATAGCCGACATTTAAAAGAGCGGAACGCGACGAAATCGCCTTAAGACGATAATCATGAAGCGCGGCCATTTCAGGCGCGGCAGACGGATTTAAAATTACATTAGCGCCAGCGAGCACGAGATTTACTACTGGAGCTAAAGGCGAAGTTATATCTGAGCCAATTTCAATAGCATACGAAACATCGCCAGACGTAAAAACAAGATCAGTACCGAATGGAATCTCTACGCCGGAAAACTCAACACTCTTAACAGAGTTCGCAACAGTAGCCGACGCGAAAAACCGCCCATCAAACGAAGGATTTATAACACTTTTAGGAACAAACCCCTTTATTAAACCGCTCTCAACAACTGCCGCGCAATTATAAACGCGCCCTAAAACTCTTAACGGTAAACCAACAACTGCCGCGACACCGGGAGAATGAGCGGTAAATGACGCGAATCTCTCAAGAGCCTTTTTCGCCGCGCTTAATAACGCTGGCGAAAGGAATAAATCACCACAAGTCGCCCCTGTCAAAGACAACTCTGGAAATACAACTGCATCAGCGCCCTTCTCGACAGCTAAAGTGAATAAATCCTCAATAGCCGCCTCATTAGCTGCACAATCAGCAATCTTAACTTTAGGCACCGCAGCAACAACTCTTGTAAAATCTTTCATGTACGTATTATAACAAAACTAAACTTTAGTAACCACAACATTTCTTATACTTCTTACTGGACATTATTATACCAAATAATCATCTTATATTACTTACCTATTCTAGTAATTCCTATTCCCCACTATAGCCAAAGAATTAGCCTACAAATAGCTATACCTACAACCCTAATAAGGGCTCGACATTTCCCTAGTAGAACCTTTTAATTTATCTAGCAACCCATTTCGCCTACACTTGGCTATCATTTTAAAGATATCCTACCAATTTCAAAACATTATTAAAACACCGTGTTTTTCACAATTTTCTATCATCTATCTCCAACGAGAACAGTCCTACTAGCTATTCATAAGAGCCCCCGGGCTATTTAGCGAAAACTGCACAAAATTGACGCGAGACAGCGCGAAAATCAAGCGGAGAGGCGCAATATTCGCGCACTAATAAGCGAAGTTTCAATAAACAACGTATTAGAACGTGACAATCAAGCCCGTACACACGATAAGGCTCGAATAATCAATTTCAGCCGACAACCCGCCATTGCGTACAGTCGGCTCATCAATCCATTCATAGCCGACTTCCGCATAAAGGCCTATATTCTCTGCAATCCACGCGGCAAGTCCAACATCTGCGCCAACACCAAATCTGCACTCAACAGCTGATTCTCCGTGACCATTCGCTTCAAAATCAACTGCCGCGATATTACAGAGCGCCGATACTCCAGCATATGCATCTAGCCAATTGCAGATATGCCATCCAAAGCGAGGGCCAATACCAAGCTGATACAAATCGCTCGTCACCATTGCGCGGATGGCGCTTGACGGAAGAGCGGTGGTCGTATCCGATATCGCTTCACGGTAAGGGAGGTAAGGATCCGCATTCGGGAGCGAATACGAAAAATCAGTATCATTCGGATAGGGTCCGTTCTCAAAAAGGAAATAATCCTTGTCCGTCTTTACCCGCACCGTTCCGCCGCCGACAGAACCGATCACGGCCGATTCCATATTCCAGAACGCGGCGAACTTCAAATCTATCCCTACCGAAAAGCGTCCGTCATCATAGAAATCGTATCCAACGCCCATTTTGAAACCGAGCGGCGAATCCTCATTGGAGACATCCATCCTTCCTGAGGCATCTCCCGGCGAAACGGTCCTTTCGGTGCGAACCGATTCAGCGGCATAAAGCGTAGAACCTGCCGGAGCCATCGGATCCGTATCCGGAACGGTCGTCACATCGCTTATGCCCCAAGAAGTCTTACCCGCAATATCTTTGTCGTATGTGACCGTGTGCGAGGCTGAAACCGCATCTACCTGCACATTCCCCGATATCGCAGCCTTAGTCCTCGATCTCCAGGCGGGACCTACCGTCAGACGCCAAGGATTAGAAGTACCCTCGGCAATCACCATACCAGAACACATCATTACTGTAACTAAAAGAATTTTTTTCATTTTAAATCTCTCCTTTCTTTATTTACTTTTCCAATACAACCTGAAAGAATCCGCTATCGCCCTTCGGAGCAACAACCCTTACAGTCAATGAACCATCTGGATTTTCAGTCACAGACAAAGGATTGAGTATCGTCGGCTTTTCAGAAAGGCTTTCGCGACACGCAACCTTAACAAGCGAAAGATCCACCTTACCCCATTGAGCCGCCTTCTCGACGGATACGGAAAGCACAATCTCTTTTGCGGAAATCGCAAGCGACGAGAGCGTCATACGCGTGACGACAGCATCGGCACGAACGGTCACATTGCCGCATTCCTGCTTGAGCGTTTCCATATACGCGCCGTCATTCGCCAACGCAGGATCGAGATGCACCGTAACGCCGCCGACATCAAGTCCGGCACGCCGAAGCGGCATCATACCTACCGTCGGGGCCCCGAGAATCGTAAGATTAGTCAACTTCCTGCAGTTGGCAAAAGCGTAATCCCCGATACTGCCTACCGATTTAGGCAAGGTTACGGCACCCACTCCGGCACCGGAGAACGCATAGCGTCCGATTGCAAGTGACCCTATTCCAGATGGCGCATCCCACCGCCGTACATCCGCAAACACGATCTCGGAAAGCGATGCGACGCCCGTAAACGCCTTGTCGCCGATCTTCGTGCAGAACATCGGAAGAACAAGCTTGGTCATGCCGGATTTCGAATTGGCGAAAGCGCCGGCCGCTATTTCGGTCACGAACCGTCCTTCCATCATATCGGGCAAAAGAAGTGTCGAAACTTTCTGCGCGGCATTTTTGAAACCGGTTATCCTTGCGGTATTGGCATCAATCGCTTCCCATGCGAAGATTGATGCTCCACCCGGCATAAGAGCTTCGTCAATCCGCCACTTCGCAAAGAGCGTATGGTCATCATCGATAAGAAGCTGTGCCCCCGCCGTTACCTTTGGCGCGCCGTTGGTCACGCCAAGATACCAGCCGTCGAACACATACCCTTCACGAGTCGCAACCGGAAAGGCAAGATACACATCCTCACATTCCTGCGTAATGACAGAGCCGATAGCGAACGCCCCACCAATCGCATCAAGAATTACATTCTTCTGCGGAAGCTCCAAAATCACCAACTCGCCGTCCGTCACATTGAATGTTACTTCTGTGAAATTCTTACTTTTATTGGAGAATTGCGATGCAAGAAGTCCCATTGGATATTTTCCGGGCGCTGTGCCCGAAACGGCGGAATTACCGACAAACTCAAAATCCGTCTCTTTATAGAGCGAATCATTGATTGCCACTATATATCCGTCAATACTTTGAGCAGCACCGTTGTACACATTCGTTGCAACATTTCCGACAATATCCACGACCACACCTGTCCGCGGCGTAATCGTCACCTTCGCGGCATGCACAAACTCATTGTAATTCGGATTCGTCACCCGATACCAAACGACATACTCACCCGCATTTGTATAAACCGGTGCCGCCTCACTCCACGGTAGTGTCACGCGTCCCGCGTGACCATCACCTCCGCTACCATCACCAACCGCATACTCAATCGCGCTCCCACCAATCATCGCGGCACTAAAAGCCGCCTTAAGCGCATTCGTATCGATCGTGTGCCCTTTACCATCATAAACAAACGATGCATCAAACTTCGAAACGCCGTCCTGCGGCATTTCACCATTACCTGGCTCTTCGCCGCCGTCAGTGCCGCTGCCGACATTCGCCTTCGTAACAGTAAGAGCACCCTCGACCTTCGTGATATCATAGTCAGCAGAAAGCGTACCCGCCTTGAGCGAATATGTGAATGTGTTCTTGCTCGACCCTGCAACCGTCTGCGAACCCGTCACATCAAATATCGCGCCTTCAATACCGATAAAACCGTCACCGCCGACCGTCACGTTCTGATTGATGAGCGGCGAGCCGTCGTACACCTTTGCCGCGCTCGCGCTCGTAAGGGTGACTCTGCGCTTCAGCACCTGCCATGTCGTCGAACGCTCACCCGTAAAGTTTCCATTTGCCTTGACCGTAAGAGTATAGGTACCCGCATGTGTAGCATTCTCGCCAGCGAGCGTATAGGTCACAGGCAGACCGCCGCACGTCACAGAAGTAACCGGTATCGTCTGCACCGTCCCATTATATTTCGGATTCGCTCCAAGAGTAATCTCAAACTCATCCGCTGCCGCCTCAGAGATGTCGAGCGGATCGATCTTAACGTAACCGTCCGTCACCTGATAAGTAACTTCAAAACAGTCATTGTTATTGGCGAAGTTGCCAGCAGAAAGCCCCATGTCGCTCTTTCCGGCATCAGTGCGCGAAGCACTCTCTGTTCCGCTAAACACCGTATCCGCCGCAATATCGTACAATTCATCTTCCGTTGAGATATCATATCCAGAAACCGTCTTTTCTTCGCTGTCGTATGTGTACGCCGCCGACTTACCGACAACCGCCACCGTCACAGGACGCTTCGTTACCGTGAGCGTTCCCGGGAACCATTCAACAGTATAGTTAGCGGTTACATCATCAGTGCCGTTACGGATGACGCGCACACTGGTAATGACGTTTGCAACTACGCCATCCTGCGCCAAACCATCTTGCGGCGTCTTCACGACACTCGCCTCATCGAACGTCACCTCAAGCGCATCGCCCGCCTGGAGCGTATCAAGGTTCGTCGCCGTCCATGTGCGGTTGGAATGATCCTCACCATCATAAACCCATGTATCACTTGCCGCCGTAACCGAGATCGCCGTCACGCTCTTGGTAATCGTGATCATACGCCCGGGCGTCACCGTCACGGTATAGTTCGCAAGACTCGTCCCCGCGCCAGGCGCATAATCAAACGTCGCCGGGGTCTGTCCAGCCTCGGTACGCGAAGCGAAATTCGAATAGATAAACGATTCTCCCGCGACAAGCCCATCCGCCGTGACATCTGCCGCCGTGAGCGTAAGAGGTGTGCCGTCATACGGCTTTGAAATGTTCGCCGCTGTGAGCGTCAAGGGACGCGGCGTCACAGTGAGCGTACCAGGCACTTTCGTGACCGTGTAGTTGCCGCCCTTCGTATTCGCGTTCCAGCGGATAGCCGACACATCATTCACCGAACTACCCACATCCTTCTGCGCGCCGTCGCATTCATACTCCGCACCTTCACCAGCGACAAATCCGACAGCCGTCACCGCCCCTACCGTAAACGGCGTACCGTCGTAAACTCGGGTTCCACTTCCCGCTGTAAGCGTAAGCGCCTTAGGAGCGATAGACCAGGCAACCGCCTTTTCACCCATAAAGTTGCCCTGGCCGGTAAGAGTCATCGAATACGACCCGGCATCAGTCGCGGCATTTCCAGTCACGGAATAGTCAACCGAGAGCCCCTTGTAACAAACAGAGGCGAGCGTCTGAATCTGCTCAAGACCCGTGTAGGTAAGCGCAGGACCAAGAACAATCTCCCAATCCTCATCGTCACCACCAGCGATATCAAGTGCTGTCACCTCCAGATCGCCTTCAACCTTAGTAATTTCATAGAACGCGGCGTTTGTGCCGCCCTTGAGCGAATAGGTGAACGTATTCTTGCTCTTACCCTTCTCGGTCTGCAAACCGGTAAAGACATAACTTGCGCCATCTTCACCGACAAATCCGTCACCGCCGACTTCTACCTCATGAGCCGTAAGCGCATCACCATCATATACCTTTGAAGCGCTCTTCGACGTAAGCGTAACGGGACGCTTCGTCACCGTGAGTGTACCATTGTAAGGTGCGAGCGTATAATTGGCGGTCACATCATCCTTGCCATTACGAATAACACGAACAGATGTAATGACATTGGCGACAACTCCGTTCTGCGCTTCACCGTCAATAG
>JAGBTH010000171.1 GCA_017631385.1 Kiritimatiellia bacterium | reverse complement strand
CCAGACGCGCTTTAATGTCTTGGCGTCGAAGTTTCTCAGACCGCCCCAACCGTAAGGACCGAGATAATGCCATTCGTTGATGATGAGTTCGCAATCCTTAAATCCGTACGAGTCGCACAATTTACGCATGTTCTCAGCGTCGGAAATGATTTTTTCGACGCTGTAACCGTAATAATGCCATGACATGAAGTCTGGCGCAACTCCGGCCTCTTTGCACGCCGCGAGGATGCTCTTAAACCACTCCAAACTGCGTCCACTCGCAGAGCACATCGCAGGACCGCCGAACTTGCATTCGGGAAATTCCTTCTTAAGGCGCTTAAGACATGTAACAAAAAACTTGCAGAAAAGATCGCGGCGGATCTTATCGCGCTTTGCGAACTCAGGAGTACCTCTAGCACCATCACCTTCGGGTAAGCACCACATATTGTTTACGCCGTCAGGCTCGTTCCAAAGCTCCCAATACTTAACATCCCAGTTAAAGCCGTCACCCCAACCCTTCGTGTAATGGCGGACTGTACCTGCGAAGACCTCAGCAGTTTTATCAAAATCCTTCGGGATGAGAGAATTGAAATGCACGGTCGGTCCGGAATGCTCGATCGATGTTCCAAGACGGTAAAAGATTTTATTACCGTTCTTCCTAATGAGATCCAACTGATAGTCGGTCGGAGCGAAATAATAGTTCTTAGGATCCTTCGCGTCCAAATGCTCCAAAGGGAAAATAAAGTGAGTATCAACGATACGCTGACCAGAGCTTATGAGAGCTAAGTCATGCGTTCTCGTATAATCGAAATTGAATTCCTTAAGTTCAGCGGCGAGTTTCGCCTTATTTGTGCTCGTTACCATCGGTGCAAAGCCAGACGAGTGAAGCGCGCGGTTCACACGTCCCGTCTCCTTTGAAAAATCGACCTTAAGAGGCGCGGCGGATGATGCGACGCAAAGCGCAATACTCGCGAAGGTAAGAACTGCTTTTTTAACAAACATTATTTTCTCCTTTACCTTAATTTAGTAACTTAATAATAAATCAATATTAAACTCCTTGAATTACACTTAGTTTTAAACTCAATCAATAACTATCGCTTTTCGAGCCTCTTCAAGATTCGAAAACTCTCCACCAGTTATCATCTGAACAATGAGATTACCAATAGCCGTACCCTCGGTAGGCCCCGCAAAAACCTCAAGCCCAGTAGCTTCAGCAGTAAGCGCGTTTAAATATTTATCTTTACTGCCGCCACCGACAATATTGATCGATGTGTACGTTTTACCTGTAATAAAAGACAACGTCGAAATTGCCGCGGCGTAGCATTCGGCGAGCGAATTATACACGCACTGCATCACCTCGCCAATTGTCGCTGGCGCCACACCTTCTTCCGCCGCTGCCGATAAAACTTCGCCTATCATAGACGCGGGATTCATAAACCGCTGCTCATTCACGTTAATTGTGACATTATATTCAGATGCGTCGCGCGCCATCATTTCCAATTCAGCGAACGAATACTTTCGATTAGGCTCATAATCCTTCAACATTCCTAAAGCCTCTTTCGTGGCTTCAGCGCCTTTACCTTCAACGTACTCAACCTGATTAAGCTCTCGGCGTATCGATTGAATCATCCAAAGGCCCATGATATTCTTTAAATACCTATAGCGCCCCCACGCGCCACCTTCATTGGTGAAATTCGCTTCACAACTCTCTAAAGTTGTAATAGGTAAGGTATTTTCAACCCCTAAAAGCGACCATGTTCCGCTTGAGAGATAAACAGCCTTATCATCTCGCGCTGGAACAGCGAGATAAGCGCTAGCCGTATCATGCATCGCAGGAAGTACGACCTTAACGCCTTTATATTCACCTACCTTAGCTCCTGGCATTTCGAGCTTACCGAATATTCTTCTAGGTAAACCTAGCTTTTCTATAAGTTCAAAATCCCAATCCTTTTTTACTGCATTAAGTAGCGCCGTTGTTGAAGAATCGGTATACTCATGAACAATATTACCAGTAAGGCGATAGTTAAGATATTCAGGCATAGTAAGAAAATGCGCCGCCCTCTCAAGCTGATCGGGAGACTCCTTCTTTAACGCCCAAAGCTGATATATCGTATTGTAACTGGCCTTCTGGATACCCGTGCGAGAATAAAGATCTTTAAACGGCAATACTTGAGCTTCGATTTCGATGTCAGCGTTCTTAGTGCGTTCATCACGATACGCTACAGCATCAGAACACAATTCCCCTTTTTCATCTAAAAGAAGAAAATCAACTCCCCACGTATCAATTCCAATAGACTCTATTTCATATTTCGAAATCGCCTCATCAATACCAGCTTTTACTGACGCCACTAACTTCTCGAGATCCCAACAGTCATGACCGTTTTTACGAATCTGGCCATTATCAAATCTATAAATCTCTTCTAGATTGATCTGACCGTCTTTCACAGTTCCAAGAATATGCCGCCCAGAACTCGCTCCGATATCAATTGCTAAATAATTTTTCATAGTTTTCTGTATATAAAAGGCCTTTTAAAAAATTTTAGTTCTCCAAACTATTTTAGATTGAACGATGGTATAGCTACCAGCAGTATACTCCTTAGCTTCATTTTGACCTGGCACTGTAACGAGTGCTGTCGCACCTTTAGGAATAGTAAAATCCCAAACCCATTCATCGCCCTCATAACGCCAAGCGCTCTTAATAAGACCCGCGGCAGATTTATATTCCGCTTTAATATAACCTAAGCGACGATCAGGCTTAGGAGCCATAATAATCTTCTTAAAGCCCGGCACCGACGAATCAGGCGCAATGCCGGCCGCCTCTCGGTAAATCCAGGCTAAAACCGCTCCGTAGGCGTAGTGATTGAAGCTGTTCATACCTACGGGACCGAAGCCGTCCTTCTTAGTGTAGCTATTCCAACGCTCCCAGACGGTCGTAGCGCCCTGGTCGACCGAATAAAGCCAGCTCGGATTCTTATGCTGAAGAAGCAGCGTGTAGGCGACATCAACGGCACCGCACGACGTAAGAGCGTCCATAATAAAGCTCGTGCCTAAAAAGCCTGTCTGAAGACAGTCACCGTGCTCGCGGATCGACTTTAAGAGCAGAGCCTTACTGCCTTCACGCGCCGCGCCCTCGGTAATACCATGCTTAAGCGCGAATACGTTGGCCGTCTGCAAATGACGCATCGGCTTAAGAAGCTGACCGTCTTCTTCAAGATACTTCTCGCGAATATGCTTAAGAGCGCGATCCGCGCTCGCGGCGAACCACGCCGCATCTTCGGTCTTACCGAGAGCGTTGGCCATCTCTACCATAAGTCTGGCGTCATAAAGCCAATAGCAAGCGGCGAGGTAACGACGATAATTTATCGCATCGGGATGACGGGCCCATTTCTTCCAGCTGCCGAAAGAATTACCGCAGGTTTCAAACGTCTCATACGAAAGCCAATCGGCATAAATGTAGTTACCCTTACCGTCCACATCGTATTTTATCGCGTCAAGACGACGAACAAACTTCGACATCGCATCCCAGTTATCTTGAAGAATCTTAATGTCGCCGAATTGCCTCCAAACAGTCCAAGGAACAATTACACCCGCATCAGCCCAGCCAAGACTGAACGTTTCGTTACCGTATTGCCCGAACGGAGCAACAGAGGGATAACCACCTTCACGGCAGCGGCTATCGCGAAGATCACGAGAATACTTATGGAAGAATCTACGGGTATCGGCGTTAAATGAACCCGCCTCGCAGAATACTTGAGTGTCAGCGGTCCAACCGAGACGCTCATTGCGCTGAGGACAATCGGTAGGTACACTCAAATAATTGGAGAGCTGCCCCCAATAGACGTTGGCGATAAAACGGTTAAGATCCTTATCACCTGTTTCAACCTTACCAAGCTCCATCTCCTTAGTAACTGAAGTAACCGGTATTGAAGTGATGCGCTCAATTTCAACATCATCGGTCGCAGAAAGAGAGATATAACGATAACCGAAAAACGTAAAGCGCGGCATATAAACCTCGGTTCCTTCGCCCGAGAAAGTATATTTAACGAACATTCCAATATTAGGCTGACGCAGATTGGCGCGATAAACAGAGCCCTTAGGGCCATCACAGCCGCGCTTACCCTTATCCGCGTCATTCAACATCTCAGCCGGAAGCGCCGTAAGCATAGTTCCGCGCTTGGCGCGAAACACGAACTCTGGCACACCCGCGCAATTCTGACCAAAGTCAACGACAATCGTCTTACCCTTCTTAAGCGAATAAGGGCCTCTGGTCATAGCGAGATCGCGGCGCAAAGTAACCTCAGCGCCCATAGTCGGTAAAAGCTCGCCCTTAAACTCCTTATTCAATTCAGGAACGGAATTTAAACCACCGCCTAAAACAGGATTTTTAATGCGCGCATCGTATGTTTCGCCATCAAAAATCGACGCCTGAACTACCGATCCTGCGATGCCGCAACGCCAAGAATCCGTATCGGTTCCTATCGTTTCTTTAGAACCATCCTTGTAAGTAAGCTCTAAAGTTCCAATAAACGCGCTCTTGCGACCGCTAAAGCCCTTGTTATAATGACGAGTTACAATCTTATCGCGCCACCAGCCAGCCGAAACTTCAGCCGCAATAATATTAGTCGAATTAGTCGCCTTTTTTAGAAGATCAGATACGTCGTAAGTAAAGGAATATTTAGTCTTAGCATAATGTGTATAACCAGGCTTAAGAAAATCTTCACCGACACGAACGCCATTAACATACGCCTCAAAAACGCCAAGACCCGACACAGTCCACTTAGCCGAAGCAATTTCATTAGTGTTTTTAAATGAACGTGTGAACCAACTCGTACCATTAGCAGCACGTGTCGAAGTCGTAACTGTTCCATCGTGAACTGGAGCTTCTGGAACAGAAATCCAAACTCCATCAGCCGCAACAGCCGAAAAAGTTGCACCTATAATAGCGAAAACCGAAATATATTTAGCAGTAGATTTTTTCATAAAACTCATCATTATTTTATTTATTAAATTAATTATATCATTTTTTGAAAACTAAAAGCAGTAAAAAGATAATACCATTCAATATTCTAATAGGCTGCCTCCGATAGTCTCACGGAGAATTGAATCTCCTGGTACTTTCGTAGGATCAGCATCATGAATTGCCGTCAACAACAACGATAACACCTCAGCTTTAGCTTCTGTAGGCATTTTAATTTTAACCTTCTCTAAGAGGCCTGCTACATAACGTTTAAGAACGGAAAGCTCATATTCAAGCCCCGAATCAAAAACGGCATCAGCGTTCGAAGAAAACGGGAATATCCATTTCTTTTCGCCCGCAAGTACTTTAGGCCAAATACGAAAAGTATCCAATGGGCTCATTTTTCTAAACTGATTATCACGTACTAAGCGACGCATTAAACGAGCATCCGCCGGAGGTAACTTCGATTTGGCGAATACAACAAGCTGAGTCAAAGGCTCTATATAAATTTTAAATTTGCATCTATCATCTATATCTGAAGTTAAGCGAGGATTTAGAGCGTGAATTCCCTCTAAAATTATAACACCATTTTCTGGCAATTTCGTAGAAACAGAAGAATCAAATCCTTCATGCTTCTCGAAATCGAACTTGCGCATATAAACCTCTTCGCCTCGCATAAGAGCATTCATATCAGCAGCGAGACGCTTCATATCAACACACTCTACATGTTCATAATCTAGCTCACCATTCTCATCGCGTGGATTACGGGCATCACCAACAAAATAATCATCGGTCGACACCAGCATTGAATCAATACCATTAACCTTTAATTGGGTTATTAAACGTTTAGCTGTAGTAGTCTTACCTGATGATGAAGGTCCCGCAAGAAGAACGAGCCTTACATCACCGCGCTGGGATATCTGATCTGCAATACGAGAAAGCGCCTTAACCTGCTTCGCTTCGCATACTAAAATAAAATCACCTATTTCACCAGCGTCTGTTATCGCATTTAATTCTTCGATTGTCATATCTACTCCCCCTTTTAATCATATTTCTGTCTTCGTAAAGCTTTTTTCTCTGAATGAGCGTGTTTATCATCCAGCATTCGCTGTTTCTGGCGACGACTACGGCGACGTTTTTGGCGGCGAATCTTCTCGCGTTTTTGCTGAGCCGCGGACTTTATACCCCTTTCGCGCTCTAATATAAGTTCCGCCAACTGTCGCCTAGCGAGCCATCGATTAGTTTCGCGACTGCGCGTTTCGCCACATTTAACAGAAAATCCGCTCGGCTCATGAAAAAGCCTAACTACACTTGAGGTTTTATTCGTTTTTTGACCGCCTGGTCCACCGCCTAAAATAAAACTCTCTTCTAAATCGTCCTCATAAACTGAAGCTTCGACCATCAGCGACTTTATCCGTTCTATGGTCTCAGGAGAAATCATCTTAAGCTCTCGCCTTTAAATTTCGTCTTTTTTCTTTAGCAAGGCGATATTGCGAAACTAAAGCCCTTACTACAAAATATGTTAAAGGAACACATATCGCCGCTAAAATAAACCCGCCTAAAAAGAAGGAAACTACTAATTCGCCGCCCAAGGATAAAAGAGTTGAATAATCCCCAGCCTCAATTACCTTTTTCATGGCCTCGGCAATCGCTTCATACGTTAAATTACCACCAATTAAACGATTAGCTACAAAACACTGGATAGGATAAATAAACCAAATGGTAATTGGATTAGTTATAAGAGTACCTACCGACGCGCCAATCTTAGAGGCCTTAAAAAACACTGCCGTCGGTATAGATAAAATCAACTGAAAGCCAAATGGGATCACGCACCCGTAAAACATCCCTATCGCCCAGCCAGAAGCAATCCTATTAACTGGCATTTTCTCGCGCACCATCTTCGATTTAAGATGACGGCAATATGCTTTAATGCGCGAGAAAATACCTCTTCGTACCATTAAACCCTATGAACGAAAAGTCCAGAGCGAAGTTTAGGCTCAAACCATGTTGACTTAGGCGGCATAATAGCGCCCGCATCAGCAATCGACATCATCTCCTCGACTGTTACAGGCTCCATCGCAAAGGCAACTGCGTTTTCACCTGAATCAACCTTAGAGGCCAACTCTGCGTCTCCGCGGATACCACCCATGAACGAAATACGCTCATCGGTACGTGGATCGCCAATACCAAGAACTGGCGCTAAAAGATTATCTTGGAGATAACTGACATCGAGGGACCCAACAACGTCAGTACCTTCTGGAATACTCCAAGAAAGATCAAACCACTTACCGTTAAAGTACATGCGGCAATTGCGATCACCCTTCTCGCCGATTGTAAAGTTCTCGCTTATGCGCGACATGAACTCATACTCAGAAAGGCCATTTAAATCCTTTATGAGGCGATTGTAAGCTAGAATCTTAAGCTGGCTCGCCGGAAAGATAACCGCCATGAACCAACGCGATTCACCTTCGAAGTTATGATCTTTAGCATAGCGCGAAGCCGCTGCGCTACGATGATGACCATCGGCGATATACGCTACAGGTACGCGCGCAAAAAGCTCCTGAAGCTCATCGGCCATACAGCTAGAGCTGGCAGCTATTTCCCATACCGTATGCCCAATACCATCGTCAGCGACGAAATCGTAAAGAGGCTCATTCCTGCAAGCCGCGGCAACTATCTCATCAATAGCCTTATCGTCGCGATATGTAAGAAACGCAGGCCCCGTCTGAGCCGAAAGTGTCTCAATATGGCGAGTACGATCATCTTCTTTATCACGGCGAGTTTTTTCGTGCTGCTTTAAAATACCAGCGAGATAGTCCTGAGTATCGAAAGTAGCTACAATACCCGTCTGAGAATGAGAACCCATAGTCTGGCGATAGGCGTAAAACTTACGCTCGCCTTCTTCGAATAAAGTTCCGTCAGCTACTAGCGAGTCAAGAGCCTTACGGGCCTGACGATAAGCCTCATCGGAGGAGCACGATGTTCCATCAGGAAGATCAATCTCAGGACGCGAGACATGCAAAAAGCTCTTAGGATTACCAGCTGCGAGAGCCTTAGCCTCAGCTGTATCAACTACATCATAAGGAACGGACGCGACTTTAGCCGCGTCCACTTTATTAGGCCTTAAAGCCGCGAAAGGACGAATTTGCATTGATTAGAATCCAATATTAATTAATGGGCAGAAACGCAATTCAGCGTCACGAATGACATTGATAACACCAATCTGGAAGCCATAGAGCTCTTCAGCACGGTTAATTAAACCTGCCTGAAAACCGCTCAACGCTCCGGCAGAGTTGACAACACCAACCTGGAGACCATTCATAGTACCAACCTCATTCCAAAGGCCGACCTGAAGACCGAGAGCATCGGCCTGAGCGGCAGAATTGTAAAGACCTACCTGAACACCTGTAAGCTGATCCTTAACATCGTTTCTAAGAATGTTAAAGGCAAAGCCTTCAAAATACTGAGTACGAGCCCAAAGACCAAGGTCAAATCCAGTAACGCTCTCCTGCTTAGTTGACCAAGGAATCGTAAGACGTACGCCTATCAAATCCGGAGTCTCAGGCAATTCGCATATAGCGAAAAACGCAGGCCAAGCGACGAACTGCTTTTTCGCAGCCTCGGCATTAGCTACGCGAGCGCCATCATCAGAGCTATCATTTATAGTTACAGCATCCTGAGCGAATGCATTAATCGAAAGTGCAGCTACAGCAGCTAACGTAAGAAGTTTCTTCATATTTAGTATTCTCCTAATTTAAATATAGTGTAATTATATGATTTTATTTCAACTTTGGCAAGTCTCAACCTATCGTAACTTTCTTTATTACAATAGCCTCTTCGGGGACATTCTGATGGGGACCAGAAAATCCCGTCTTAACTTTAGCTATTGAATCAACAACATTCATACCGTCAACAACCTTACCAAATACCGCATATCCAAACCCCTGCGGTGTAGGCGAAGTAAAGTCAAGAAACGCATTGTCGACTAAGTTGATAAAGAACTGGCTCGTAGCAGAATCTACAACCATAGTGCGAGCCATAGCGATAGTACCGCGTTCATTCTTAAGCCCGTTCATAGCTTCATTACGAATAGGCTCGCGAGTCGACTTTTGATCCATAGACTTAGTAAAGCCTCCACCTTGGATCATAAAACCATCAATCACGCGATGAAAAATCGTACCGTCGTAATGACCGTCTTCAGCGTATTTGACGAAATTACGTACTGTCTCGGGGGCTTTTTCTTCATTGAGCTCGAGCGTAATTGTGCCCATGCTCGTATCTATCGTAGCTTTCATGAATTAATCTCCTCAAATGATTTACAAATATTTAAAAGACGCGACTCTTCAAAGCCGCCACAAATAAACTGAACTCCAACAGGAAGCTTAGTATCATTAGTAAAACCAGCCGGTACACTCGCCGCACATACTCCAGCTAATGCGCTCGGGATCGTATAAAGGTCATTTAAATACATCGTAAGCGGATCTTGAAGTTCGCCAAGCTTAAACGCAGGCGTAGGAGCGCACGGCGTAAGAAGAACATCAACCTCGTTAAATACATTATCAAAGTCTCGCTTAATAAGCGTTCTTACCTTCTGAGCGCGACCATAATAAGCATCATAATACCCGCTCGAAAGAACGTACGTACCCATAATAATACGACGCTTAACCTCAGGCCCAAAGCCCTCAGCGCGCGACTTAGTGTAAAGCGAATATACATCAACAGACCTATCACTTCTTAATCCATATCTAACGCCGTCAAAGCGCGCGAGATTAGCGCTCGCTTCAGCTGGCGCGATAATATAGTAAACCGCCATAGCATATTCAGTATGAGGTAAGCTCACCTCACGAACCTCGGCGCCCGCAGCAACGCACTTAGCGACAGCTTCGTCAGTAATACGCTTAACTTCAGGATCAAGACCCGAAACATTGAAATACTCTTTAGGCAACCCGATTTTAACGCCCTTCATCGACGCGTTTTCGATTAGTTTCTCATAATCAGGCACTATCTCGTCAGGAGTTGTTCCATCCATTTTATCGTGACCTGCGAGCGCTTTTAAAAGAATTGCAGAATCCTTAACGCTCTTAGTCATAGGACCTACCTGATCTAAGGAGCTGGCGAACGCCGTAACACCATAACGGCTTACGCGACCATAACTAGGCTTAATGCCTACGCAATTACAAAAACTCGCGGGCTGACGAATCGAGCCACCGGTATCAGTACCTAAAGCCGCAATACACATATCGCCGCCAACAGCCGCCGCGCTACCACCCGAAGAGCCACCAGGGACTCGAGTTAAATCGTACGGATTGCGCGTAAGAGCGAGCGCCGAATTCTCTGTCGACGATCCCATTGCGAACTCATCCATATTAACACGCCCGCAAGGAATAAAGCCATTGGCTTTCATGTTAGAAATTACGGTCGCATCGTATGGCGAAACATAACCTTTTAAAATTTTAGAGCCGCATGTGCACGGCTGACCGCGGACGTTAATCAAATCCTTAATGGCGATTGGTACCGCCTTAGGATTTTGACGCGCGAGCTCAATCGCACCTTCTTCATCAAAAGTAACATAGGCGCCGATTTCAGCGTTTTTCTCATGATAACGCTCTATTACAGAGCGAACAATTTCTTCGCTCGTAAAATCACCCTTCTCTAAGCCTTCTCTCGCTTCGGCGATACCTAACTTATATAATTCGCTCATCATCAACTCCTCAACTTTCGGCGCCTTCGACAATTTTAGGAAGAAGAAATTCATCACCAACGCGCTTAGGCGCATTCGCTAGAGCCTCTTCACGCGGCAAAGACGGACGAACCTCATCTTCACGAAACGCATTGACAATCGCTCGCCCATGCATCATCGGCTCTATACCTTCAACATCAACCGATGAAATCTTTTCGACATAACCGACGATACTCTCAAGCTGAGGCTGAAAAAGAGCCTTCTCCTCTTCACTTAATTCCAGCCTCGCCAGCTCAGAAACATAACCAACATCAATTTTCACTCTTTAGATCCTTTCGTTATCGACTCCAGGTAGGTGTAATGCATTTACCAGGAATAGTGAACAACCTAATAGGCTTATCAGCATTTTCATCAGTATCAATAAGATACAATACGCCATCGCGCTCAGCGACTACATGTCGTTTATTAGGAGCCCAGGACGGATGTTCCCAACGACCAGGCTCAGTTACTAAACGAGCTGATTTATCACCATCAGCTGGGTTTATAACGGCAATATAAAAATCACCGCCACGCTTCGTAGTATAAGCGATACGACCATCACTACCCCAATCAGGATCAACATTCTGGCTACCAGTTGAAGTAATACGACGCTTAGACTTAGTCGCAGCATCAATCACAAAAAGATTCAAGCGACGCGTTTCGTCAGAAACATAGACAATCTCTTTACCGCCAGGTCCCCAAGCCGGCTGACCCTCATTAACATCACGCGAAACAGTAAGGCGCTTCCAAGTTCCAGCACCAATATTAATAGTGCAAAGCTCAGGATTACCAAAGGGCTTCGAAAGAATTACAGCTGCCGTTGAACCATCGGGCGAAACTGACGCGCCAGTAGTTAGCCCACCAAAACCCCACTTCATTTTACGTACACCGCTATCAGTATTAATTTCAAATATCTGAGGCGCGCCATTAACATATCCCGTATAAAGAATAGCATTTTTACCCATCCATCTTGGACCGACACACGCTGTACCATCGCGAGTAATCTGACGAATATCGCCACCATCAGGATAGCCTACACAAAGCTCTTCAGAACGCCCCTTTTTATTTATAAATGCGATTTGAGACGACGCGAAGCCCTTAGCTTGGGCATATGTCTCACACATTTTATCAGAGAGCTGACGCGCTAACATACGAGAGGTTTTATCATCCTGAGCGTTCATAGGTAGCGTAAGGCGCTTACCACGCCCCTCTACTAATACATTACCGCCGGCAGAACTAGATACTAAAATCGACCCGCCCTTCGTCACAAGACGAAAGTTACCGGAAATAGCGAGGTTGCGCTCTAACGTTCGCTTAAATTGAGGAGAAAGGGAACTATCAACGGTTACGAGAATTTTCTCAGCTCCAGAGCCTTTAACATCAACAATCGTCTGAGACTGAGCGAATAATGACGTAGTAACAATTGAAAAAACGGCAATAATTAATAACTTTTTCATTTATTTACAATTTTTATGTAGTATAATCAGCATTAATGTGAACATAATCGAGCGAAAAATCGCACGTATAAATAGAACTTTCACCCTTACCTAGATGTAAATCTACAACTACAGAGAACTCATCCTTAGCCAAAACCTTAGCTAAACGCTCAAGTTGCTTCTCGTCAGCAACTTCACCGCAGCGAAACGCCCATTCATTATCATAAAAGACTTCTGTCTTCATATCAACAACTTCAGAGCCCGAATAACCAACCGCCGCGAGAACGCGACCCCAATTAGGATCTCGACCGAACCAACTCGTCTTAGCAAGAGGTGATTTAGCGATAGCTCGCGCAGCGCGCGCAGCCTCAGCTTCACTCTTAGCACCCTTAACGGTAACTGTTACGAACTTAGTCGCACCCTCGCCGTCTTTAGCCATCTGACGAGCAAGCGAAATACAAACAGTTTCAAGCGCGCTACGAAACAGCTCAAAATCCTCGCCGCCGCGCGTAATAGCGGTATTACCGGCTTTACCGGACGCCATTAAAAATACAGAGTCATTAGTCGACTCATCACCATCAACCACTAAACGATTAAAGCTCTTATTAATAGCGAGCAATAAAGCGCGCTTAAGCATCGCTGGGCTAATCGCAGCATCAGTCGTTATAAAGCCAAGCATCGTAGCCATGTTAGGCTCAATCATACCAGAGCCCTTAGACATACCGCCTACTGTAATCGTTTTACCGTCAATAACAACTTTAGCGCAAGCTTCTTTAGGTCGCGTATCAGTAGTCATAACGGCTTTCTCAGCTTCTAAGCCATGCTTAGACGTACGACCAAGCGACTTAACAGCTGTTTTAGCGCCAGCTAAAAGCCTATCCATTGGTAAGCGACGCCCAATAACGCCAGTAGAAGCAACCAAAACCAATTTAGGATCAATACCTAACTCACCAGCTGTTACAAGAGCCGAAAGTTCAGCGTCTTTAAGCCCTAACTCACCTGTACAAGCATTAGCACAACCAGAATTAGCCAAAATAGCCTGAATACGACCGCTTTTAGCTATTTCGCGGTCATAAACCACGGGAGCAGCCGCCACCTTATTAGTCGTAAAAACCGCGGCAGCCGCGCATGGCTCATCAGCGACAATTAAAGCTACATCATTTCGCCCTTTATACTTAATTTCAGCGGCGACACCAGCAGCCCTAAAGCCCTTAGCGGAACAAACTCCACCCTTTATATTTTTAACTTTTTGCATTGTTTTATATTATACCAAATTGAATGAAGTATGTGTAAATCATTAAATTAATCTAGCCTCAAAGTCTTTTTAAGGCGAATATCAGTGCTCGATGAACCAATAAAGAATGTAAAATCACCTGGCTCGAATGACCAACGCATATCCTTATCTAAAAGAGAAAGATCATCTTTCGTAAGAGTAAAGTCAACGCTCTTAGTCTCACCAGGCTTAAGGTTTATTTTTTCAAAACCTCTTAAAACTGAATCGTACGTTACAACACTTGAATATTCGTCACGAACATAAAGCTGAACTACCTCAGCGCCTTCGCGCGCTCCAGTATTCTTAACATTTAAGGAGACTTTTACGAATGGCGAAAACTCACCTTTAACATTGTTTTTTTCAATTTTTAAATCAGAATACTCAAATGTCGTATAAGATAATCCATGTCCAAAAGGATATAAAGGCCCTATAACGCGAGTTCTACCGCCACCATTCTTACCTAAAATCCAATCAGGCTGACCCATATGACTACCCTTTTTATAAGGGAAGTTAAGCTCTATTTGGCCAATACTCTTAGGGAATGTAACCGGCAACTTACCTGAAGGATTCTTCTTGCCTAGAAGAATGTCAGCTATCGCATATCCGCCGCGACAATGGGGGAACCAAGTCTCAAGGATTGCTGATAAATACTTATTCTCCCAGTTGATGGTTAGAGGCTGACCATTGATAAGTACGAGAACTACTGGTACACCCGTCGCCTTTAAGCGCATAAGTAAATCTCTTTGGCGCCCTGGCAAATCAAGCGAAGTACGCGATCTGCCCTCGCCCGTACGCCATTCATCCTCGCCCATGACAGCAATAATAACATCGCAGGCTTTAGCTGCCGCGGCAGCTTCGTTCATCATAGAGTTTTCTTTTTCAGTAATCGGCTCAGGTATAATTTCGCTATACGGAAATCCCTCGTCAATAATATCGCAGCCTTTAGAATAAACAACTTCGCACTTACCCTTAAGAGCACTCTTAAGCCCATCAAAAACAGTAACCGCATCTAATTCATTAGGTCCATAGCGGCTAGCCATAAAGTTCGACTCTTTCGCCAATGGTCCTGTAACTAAAATCTTTTTAAGATTCTTCTCATTAAGCGGTAAAATACCATCATTTTTCAATAATACTACACTCTCAACACCCATGCGGTCAACAAAATCAAGATGCTTATCACACCCGACTTCCCTTTCAGCCTTAAGCGCGTCAGTTACATACGGTTTATCAAAGAGCCCTAACCTAAACTTTACCCTTAATACATCGCGCACCCGCGCATCAACAACGTCCATCGAAAGGCGACCGGACTTTACCAACTCTCGAATCGGCTCAATAAAATTCTCTGGCTGACGAAAGTTCGTCCAGACATTAAGCCCCGCCTCATAAACGCGACGAACCCCATCTTCGGGAGTTGGCGCGATATTATGCTTATCATGAACATACTCAACAGCGCCAGAATCACTAACAGTATACCCGTCGAAACCATATTCGTTCCTAAGAATATCCTGCAAAAACCACTTACTCGCAATAATAGGCTCGCCATTCCAATCATTATAACTGATCATTACTTCCATAGGCTTAACAGCCTTAATAACGCGCTTAAAAGGAGCTAAATGAATCTCATGTAATTCGCGTGGCGTAACATGAGGATCAGTTCTGCAATCTCCATCTCGACCGCCTTTAGGAACGCCATAAACGCCAAAATGTTTAAGGCACGAACCAACACCCATAGATTGCACACCACCAGCCATCGCAACACCTAAAACACCAACATGGTAAGGATCTTCACCATAACACTCGAGCGTACGACCCCAACGCTGATCGCGCGCAACATCAAGAATCGGCGCATAAACGCTGTGATATCCTAATAATTTAGCCTCATAACCAGCGATTTCACCAGCTTCACGAACAAGATCACGATTCCAGGTAGACCCAATAGCGATCGGCGCGGGTAGAGGAGTAGCGCGTGAATGATTAAGACCATGAATGCCCTCATTAGTAAACTCTACAGGAATACCTAGACGAGTTTCTTCAATAAACCAACGTTGAATTTTATTAAGAGCGGCAATATGATTAGTGTAAGAGAGAATCTTATCGCGATGCTGCTTTAAAGCGCGACCAACGCCATTTAATTCTTCATCTATATTCGCAATACCATCTTTCCAAACGCGGCTTTTCCAGCTGTCAGACGGCTCAGCTTCTTTAAGGACACGCCCTGTTCCATAGAGAGTCGCCATCTGACAGGTCTTTTCTTCCAAAGTCATCTGAGATAAAAGATCCTCAACTCGCTCATCTATCGACTTAGAAGAATCTTCATAAATATCTTTACGACCATTCTTATTAAAGTCGATCCACGTTTGTGCAGAGGCTGCAAACGATAACGCAACTGACAATAAAGCAATTGCTAACGATTTAACATTAGTTTTCATAAGTAATTTCTCCCAATTATTTAAAATATTCGTACGAGAATAATGCCCTAAACAAAATTCGCGAGCTTTTCGACCAAGTATATTACGATATTCAACATCCGACATCAACTTAGATAAAGAAGCTGCAAATCCATCAACTGACGAAGGAACCGTAATCGCACCTCCAGCCGCGGTTAAGCCGATCCAATCCTTAATGGTTATAGAAGTCTTAGAAAATAAAGCTGCATCTAACAACGCCATTCCAAAACCTTCCGTTTTCGACGGGAACGCTACAAATGCACATGTTTTATAAGGCTCCTTAAGATCAGCATATCCTTTTAAAAGAACTTTATTCTCCAATCCACGCGATGCAATACGCCTTATAAGAGCTTTTTCATCCTTAGCTTTGCCGCGACCATATATATGAATACGCCAATCTCTAAATTCTGTCCAAACTTTCGCAAACGCATCCACTAAAAGAGCCTGATTTTTGTCTTTATTTATAGCTCCTGGACAAAGAATCACTTTACGCTCTTCTTTATCATCATCTAATTCTCCAAACTCATAAGCGCTTGAATTACCTATAGTAAAAATATTTGCATCAGAATTACTACCCAGTATCCTTTGTAAAGCAGGAACATGGTATTGAGAAAGAACTTGATAAACACTAGCCTTTTTAAGCGCAGCTTTTATAGCTTTATTCCGCCGCCAATGCTTTATCCAATGGCGAAATGGATAATTAGGCTCAGTATGAAATTGTTGCACAATAGGCGCCAGCCCATCAATTTTAGCAAGATCAAGAATCTCATTAGTACCAGCGGAAATAATAACATCATAATCGCCTCGTACCTTTTCGAAAAACTGCGATTTATCGAAAAGCGTAACGATATGACCGCGCTCACCAAGTCCTACGGCAAGATTCTTTACCGCAATATCAGCACCACGATTATTGACAAATGTATCTTTATAAATAGCAATTTTCATTCCACTTATTTTATAAACCTATATTTCACTATTTTACCACATCCAAAAACACTTTTGCTAGTCCAAAAACTATGAAAAATTAGATCAGCTCAATAAAAAAAGAGTCATCGCCGTAATGACGATGACTCTTTTATGCTTATGATGTTTAAGATATTACATCATGCCGCCCATGTCGGGAGCGCCGCCGTGACCGCCACAGCCGCAGCCTTCCTTCTTCTCGGGAAGATCGGTGACCATGCAGTCGGTCGTGAGGAGGAGACCGGCGATGGAAGCCGCGTTCTGGAGAGCAGAGCGCGTAACCTTAGCAGGATCGACGACACCGGCCTTG